>JBCCZD010000095.1:0-13782 GCA_039188275.1 Planctomycetota bacterium | reverse complement strand
GTTGGCCTGGAAGTCTTTGACGGTCAGCTTGTTCCGCCGGGCGGTCGATCGCCAGTCGATGTGCTTGAAGTTATCGTCCAGCGTGTAGTCGCGCAGCCGCTCGAACTCGTTGTCCTGCCCGATCCGCTGGGTCCGCCGCAGGCCCATCAGGCTCAGCCGGTTGGTGCGGGCGAGGACGGCGTACTCGCCCAGCTGCTTCATGTCGGGGTAGACGTTGATCCGCGACCGGCAGGGCTGCGTGAGCTGCCGCTGCCAGAACCCCCACCGGCTGCCGACCCGCAGGAAGGCGTTCTCCAGGAAGAACTCGCCCCGGCGGTGGGCCGTGAGCCGGTACCGCAGCGTCGATCGGCTGAGCGGCGAGAGGACGACGCAAAACTCGTCGGGCTCGGCGGACAGGCCGTCGGGCGTGTCGTCCCGCACCCAAACGGGCTGCCGCCGGCCCGACCGGTTGGTGACGGTCAACTCCACCGCGTGGGGCTGGGCGAGCGAGGCGATCAACCCCACCGACCGTTCAACCGCGAACGTGGCCTGCGTCGCCACGGAGAACAGGTCGACCAACGCCACAACGACGACCAACACGTCGACCACCACCACGAGCCGCCACATGCCGGGCAGGAAGATCATGCCGGTCGACAGCAGCGCGGGGACAAGCATCATCAGCACCAGCGGCTTGTGCGGGTAAACCGCACCCCGCCGGGCGAGCAGCAGCAACGCCCCCGCCGCGGCCGGCAGCACCAGCTTCACGCCCCCGGGCCAGCTGAAGAAGTCCTGTAACACCGAGGCGAGCAGGCCGATCGGTGGGGCGGGCAGCGATAGCAAGGCGTCGAGCATGGCTGGTCGGGGCAGTCGTCTAGGTGCGGCAGCGGGCCCGCTCGAGGGAGTTCTTCATCCAGCAATCGTGCGGGGGGTTGATGGACGGTTCGGCGTCGGGCGGGGCGTCCGCGGCCGCGGCTGCTACATCCGCGGCACTTCGACCGAGCGGATCAGCTCGTTGAGCACCTGGTCGACGTCCCGGCCTTCGACCTCGGCCTCGGCGGTGAGCACCACCCGGTGCCGCAGCGCCGGCAGGGCGATCTCCGCCACGTCGTCGGGCACGGCGTAGTCGCGGCCGTTGAAGGCGGCCAGCGTGCGGGCGCCCTGCATCAGCGCGATGCCGGCCCGCGGCGACGCCCCGATGTGCAGCGTCGGCCAGTCGCGCGTCTGCCGGACGATCTTGTTGATGTAGTCGATCAGCTTGTCCTCGACCCGCACCGTGGCGCACTCGCGGGTCGCCTCGACGATCGCGGCGGGCGAGGTGACGGTCTCGACCTCCTCTTGCAAGCGGCGGTCGATGTTGACCTGCCGGCTGTGCTCCTTGAGGACCTGGGCCTCCTCCTCCGGCGAAGGGTAGTCGACCATTACCTTGAACATGAAGCGGTCGAGCTGGGCCTCGGGCAGGTTGTAGGTCCCCTCGCTCTCGATCGGGTTCTGCGTCGCCATGACCAGGAACGGCGGCTCGAGCGTGTGGGTGGTCGTCTCGACCGTGACGCGGCGCTCCTGCATGATCTCCAACAGCGCGGCGTGGGTCTTGGCGGGCGAGCGGTTGATCTCGTCGGCCAGCAGGACCTGCGTGAAGACGGGCCCCGGGCGGAAGGTGAAGTCCTGCGTCTTCATGTTGAAGATCGGCGCGCCGGTGATGTCCGACGGCATCAGGTCGGCGGTGAACTGGATGCGGCCGAACTGGCAGCCGAGCGCTTTGCCCAGCGTGCGGACGAAGAGCGTCTTGCCAAGCCCCGGCACGCTCTCGATCAGCACGTGGCCGCCCGAAAAGAGGGCGACCAGCGTCGACAGCACGAGCTCCTCTTGCCCGATGTAGACCTTCGCCACTTCGCCGGTGATGGCGTCGTACAGCCGCTGCAGCGGCGTCGGCTCGGTGTCGGCGACCGGTTCGGGGACCGGCTGTTCGGCCGCGTCGGCAACGGCGGCTTCGGTCGTAGGCGCCGCGTCAGCCAGCGACTCCGGGGGCGGTGGGGCCGGGGCGGCCGCTTCGGGGAGGAACGCGTCGTCGGGGGAGTCGCTCATTCAGGGCTCTCGATGGTTGGGTCGGCGCTGCGGTGTCGGTAACGCGCGTGCCGAGGTGCGGTGGCGCCACGCCCTCCGTGGCGAACTAGTCCTTCTCGCCCGCGTGGAAGTAGGCCCGCAGTTGGGCGTAAGCATACGCACGATCCCGGGTCGCCGCGAGCAGCCGGCCGAGCGCGTCGACGTGGCGGCCGAAGTCGGTGAGCGACCCCGCGTCCAGCCGCCGGGGCCGACCGAAGACGGGCCACGAGGCGAGCAGGAAAACCAGCCCCAGCCCGAACACCTGGGCCAGCACCGGCCCGATCGGCCAGACCTCCAGCAGGCGGTAGCCGGTGGGCGGGCTGTCGCTCGGGTCGCTTTCGAGGATCAGCGGCGAGGCCCCTGTTTCGAGGAAGGCGACCTCGAGATCGGCGGGGCCGACGTGGTCGACCAGCCGGCCGGCCAGCTTGCGGTGCTCTTTGTTGACCAGCGTCGCGTTGAGCAGGAACGAGCCATTCTCGACCATCACCAGCCGCGAGTCCTCGCCCCGCCAGTCCCACGACTCGGGGGCGTAGACGATCTCGCTGACGAGCGGGCGCCCTTGGCCGTCGGCCAGCAGCGGCTCGGCCGAGTCGTCGGGAGTGAGGTACCGGCGGTGCTCGATCGTGACCTTCGTGGCGTCGACGCCCTCGGCCCAGGGGCCTGCGAGTTGCTTCACGACCCGCTTGCTGTTGCGGCGGTCGGTGCTGAACCAGCCGTAGGCGTCGGCGCTCACCGGCGCGCCGCTGCGGTGGCTCGAAAACCAGGAACGAGACTCCCGCAGCCGCTTGGCGTACTCCCCTTTCTGCCCGGCGGGCGCCAGCGGCTTGGTGGTGGACCAGTAGAGTTCCCCCGCGGAGTAGTCGCGGCTGACGTAGATGAGGGTCTTGCCCTCGTCGCTGTTGAGCAGCCAGTCGTCGAGCCACGCCTGCGCCTCGGGCGAGGGCGCCTCGAAGCTGTTCGAGAACCAGACAATGACGTCGGCGTTCTGCACCCGCGGGTAGAGGCGGTTCACCGAGCGGACCCGGTGCCCCGCGTTCTTGAACATCTGCCCCAGCACCGACGTGCCGTTGATGCTGTCGCCGCCGAAACCGCCCCGCGACCCGTACTGCTCGTTGATCTGGTCGACCCCGCAGCCGGAGAGCGTCACGAGCACAGCCGCCGCCACGGCCGCACGGCCGGCGTGGCGGCGGGCGCCGGGCCGGCTGCTGCTGGTGGGCGCCGCGGTGTCGGTTCTTGGGCCGGTGATTGGCATCGGTTCAGCTTTCCAGCGCGGTTTGGTTTCCGTACGCGGCTTGGTTTTTTAACGCGGACTGGTTGTTCAACTCCGCCTGGTTGATCTGGGCTTCAAACTCGTCCATCGCGGCGAAGCAGGCGTTCAGCCGGTCCGCCGCCGGTGGGTGGGCGCCGAAGAACGCCCGCTCGAACAGCAGCATGGTCGGCTCGACGATCGCGGCGATGCGGGGCGCGCCCGGCGTGTTGCGGCGCAGCTCCCGCAGGTACTGCCGGTTGGTCTTCCCCTTCACCAGCCGGAGCAGGCGCCGCTTGTCGAGTTCGATCAACTGGTGGCTGAACAGGTAGACCACCGCCATCGTGCCGTCGCCGGCGGCGAGCAGCCGACGGGCCTCGGCCAGGAAGTCGACCACCTTCCGCTCGACCGCGACGGGCAGCGCCTCGACCCGCTCGACGTGCGTCCGGCCGTCGTCCGCCTCGTCGACAACGGTCGCCAGCTTCAGCTCCGCGTTGCGGTACGCCTTGACCAGGACGTAGACGAGCCAGGCCAGCAGCGCGATAACCGCGATCCAGGTGAGCACCTTGAGCACCGAGCCGAAGTCGAAGTCCCAGCCGGTGAAAAGGTCGCCGATCCAGGAGATCCAGCTCCAGTCGTAGTTTTTCGGCGGCTTCTGTTGGACGACCTTGAAGTCGTCCGCCTCGGCGTCGTACCAGTTGAGGTTCCATTGGTCGCCGAGCGCCTCGCGGCCCGCCTCGACCGCGGCGTCGGGCTGGGACAAATCGTCGCCAGCCACGGCGGGCGTGGCGATGGCAAGCACAACGGCAAGCATGACCAGTGACGCGTGGCGGGCGACCAACGCCGGGCCGAGCGTGCGTCCGCCGGGGTCGGTTATCGTCGTATGGGTCGCGTCATGCATGGGCTACGCCAGCCTCGCTAGCCGGGCCGCTTCGGCACGCATGGTGAGTTCGACCTCCCAGCCTTCGCGCCGGATGCGGAGGTCGAGGTACGCCAGGAAGCGGACCACGGCGAAGTAGCCGAATACCATCCACAGGGCGATCGGGAAGGTGTACCTCAGGTTCTGCAGCGGCGTGACCTGGTAGCCGAACAGCTGGTCGGCGATGGTCTGCACGCCGCCGACGAGCACGCCGATCAATAGCGCCCCGACCGCGGTCGAGACGACCCAGCGGGTGAACAGGTCGCCGCCGGTGCTGCGGTGCAGGTTCTTGCTGCGGGAACGCGTGGTGAGCCGCTTCACGCCGTTCTGGGCCTTGCCCGCGAACATCGGGTTGCGTTCCAGCAGGATCAGCTCGCTGAGGTAGGGCCACGAGACGTAGGGCAGCAGCAGCGGCACAACGATGGCCGCCGCCAGGACGCGGAATAAGCCTTGCGATAGCAGCATCTGCGGCAGGCTGCGCCAGTAGTCGCGGGCGATCCGGCCGGCGTCGCCCCTGCCGGCGAAGGTGACCTGCCCCAGGTAGAGGGTCATGAAGCCGGTCGCCAACGGCGCCTCGACCGCGACCAGCCAGAACTGCCAGTAGACATACAGCGGGCGGTTGTCCCAGATCGAGTCGGCGAGCAGCCCACTCAGCAGCCAACCGTTGAGCAACGCAAACGGCGCGGCGCCGACTAGCCAGGCGAGCAGCAGCGGCCCCGCGTGCGAGCGGGCGACCCGCAGCGCGAGGTCGAGGATCTCGCCGAAGCCGCGTTCGCGGATGGCGAGCTGCGTGGCGTCGAAGTTCATGGCGCCGCTCCCGTGCTGCCGGCCCCGGCGACGCGCCGGGCCGCGTCGTCGCCGCTGGCCAGGTTGAGCAGCCGGTCAGTCGGCCCGGCGGGGGGCGGGTCGTCAAAAGGCGAGGCGCGGTCGGCCGGACCCTGCGTCGCCGCGGTGGGCGAGGTTGCCGGGACAAAGTCCTCCTGCACGGACAAGCCAAGCACGACGAAGTAGCCGAGCAGCGCGAGCGTGGACATCGCCCCCACAAACGCTTTGAAGGCGTAGGGCAGGGTCGCCGACGGCGAGATGAATCCCTCGATAAACGCCGCGCCGACAAACAGGACCACCGCCGCGTACAGGATCGGAAGCGATTCCTTGGCGGACCGCAGCAGCGAGTCGATCCGGCGGAGCCCACCGGCCATCACCAGGGCGAACCCCATCTTCATGCCGGCGCCGGCCGCCAGGACAATGGCCGTCAGCTCAAACGGGCCGTGGGCGGTAACGAACTCGAAGAAGAGCCGGTTGTCCGGCACGGTGGTCATGTAGCCGAAGCTCGCCCCCAACGCGAGGGCGTTGAACAGCGTCTCGTACAGGCCGCCCAGGCCGAACGCGAGGCCCCACACGAAGCAGCGCAGGCCGATCGTCGTGTTGTGCCAGAGGTAAAAGCCGGACATGGCGCCGCCGAACGCCCCGCCCCGGTCTTCGAACGGGACGCTGTGGCTCTCTTCCATCGACATCAGCGACTCGCGGCCGACGACGGCGTCGGCGAAGCCCTTCACCGGCGAGGCGTCCGAGGCCAAGAACATCGACGCCAAGAACGGGAGCCAGAAAAGGGCGGCCGCGATCCGCACCGCCGGCGCGGAGAAGATCAGCCGCGGGACGTCCTGGAAGACCGCCTTGCGCCAGCCGCCGCCCTGTTCGCCCCGCGTGCGGTAGAGCTGGTTGTGCGCCCGGCCGACAAGCTGGTGCAGGTAGCGGACCGTGTCGGCCGGCAGCTGGTACGAGTCGGCGAGCGCGAGGTCGGCGCACGCCGAGCGGTAGAGCGAGGCGAACTCGACCCGCCGCCGGGGCGTGAGCTTGCGGGCGGACGACGCCGATTCGAGCTGCACGCACAGCTGCTCAAGCTGCCGCCACTGCGGGGAGCGGGTCTCGATAAGCTTGGCGGCAAGCATAGGTGGCAGTGTCCGCGTGGCAGTGTCCGGGTGGCAGTGTCCGGGTTGCAGCGTCCGGGTTCAGCCGAGTGGGACGGACTCCCAGTCCGTCGCGGGCTCGGTAGTCGATTCGGGGGCAGCCTCCGCGGGCGCCGACGGGGTGGGGGCCGCGGCTTTGGCCGGGGCGGTGGCGGCAGGCGCGGCGGGCGCGGCCCCAGTGGCGGTCGTGTTGGCGACCGGCGGACCTAGGAAGTCTGGCATCTGGTCACCGCCAAACGCCCGCAGGTACAGCGCGCACAGCAACAGGTCGCAGTCGGTGCCCGCCGGCAGGTTCAGGCGCTCGATCAGCACCCGCCCCACGTGGCGGGCGATCTCATGCCGACGGGCCGGGCCAAAGTACCGTCGCCGGCCGATGTAGTGGGACAACGCCTTGGCGAGCGACCGGCTCGGAACGTAGGCCGCCGGTAGCGTTTCTAGCAGCTTGAAGACGGCCGGGTCGTCGATCTCCTCGACCTTGCCGGCGAACGAGCGCTCTTCCGCGACAACCATCGTGCCGCAGATCAGGTCGCCCAGCCGCTGGTGGCGGGGCGTCAGCGCCGCGGCGGCGAAGCCGAGCAGGTGCGAGCCGAGCGCCACGGGCGCCAAGGCGGCCAGGAAGTTCCCCGAAAACGGCATCGCCGGCCGCGAGTCGACCCAGCGCGCAAGGTTGCGCAGCAACGCTTGGCGGGCGTTGATTGGCCGGCCATCGGTTTGCAGAACGCGGAGCCCGACCGCCCGCTTGCCGGGCGTCTGGCCGTTCCAGCGGTACTCGAACAGGGCGCCGTAGAACCACTGCATCAAGAACCAGAGCAGGAAGAGCGAGAAGGCGCCGAGGTTGCCCAAGACCTCCATCGCCGACACGCCCGGCGAGAACGCGCCCGCCAACAACGCCATGAGCACCAAGAAGGCGACCAACACGGTGCCGGCAACAACGAGCAGTTGCACGCCGATGTCGATCAGGTAGGCGCCCAACCGGGTGATCGGGCCGGCGGCCCGGTACTCGAACGCGATGTTCTCAGGCGTGACAACCTCGGTCCGCGAGTCGAGCTGAGGGGGGGGGTCGATCACGGGCGGGGCGGGGGCGCGCGGGGTGGGAGAGCGGCTGGCGTTGCGCGTCACGATTATCAGCCGCGGGGCGGCCGGCGTGCAACCACCGGCCGCCCGGTTGCTAACGCCGCAGAGTCTGCAAGAATTGCCCGACTTGACCCCGCCGCCACGCCCCAACCAGGCCACCGCCATGCCGACACTGTCGAGCGAACCCGCCAATCGAGGCTCACGAGGAGTTGCGCAGTTCCTGTCGGAATTCAACGCCGATGCCGCGTCGGCGACTCCCGAGGAGGCGCAGCAGGCGATCTACCTCGCGCGCAAGCTGCAAGACCGCGCCGCCGAGCTGCAAACACCGGCCGAGCGGCGGCAGCAAGCCGAGCTCGACCGCATGATGCATCACCCCGCCGACAAGGCGACCCTCACGCAGCTCACCGACCAGGCGTTCCGCAGCCGGGCGTGGGCGCGGTCGGCCGACCAGCTGATCCACGTCCTCGACGTGCAAGGCGTGCCGCGGTTCTTCTCCCCGCTCGACCGCGCGATGCTCCGCGGCTTCCAGTCGTTCGGCGGCTACCTGCCCGGCGTGGCGATGCCGCTCGTCAAGGAAAAGATGCGGCAAGAGACCGCCAACGTCGTTTTGCCGGCCGAGCCCGACGTGCTGCGCAAGCACCTGACCGCCCGCCGGGCCGAGGGGCTCCGGATGAACGTCAACCAACTCGGCGAAGCGTTGCTGGGCGAGCGTGAAGCCCGCCGGCGGCTGGACGGCTACCTCGCCGCGTTGCAGCGGCCCGAGGTCGAGGTGATCAGCGTCAAGATCTCGACCATCTACTCGCAGGTCTCGCCGCTGGCGCACGAGCACACCGTTGGCGTCCTGGTCGACCGGCTCGAGCTCCTCTTCCGCGCCGCGGCGAAGGGGACCTTCGAGCGGCCGGGCGGCGAGATCGTCCCCAAGTTCGTCTACCTCGATATGGAAGAGTACCGCGACATGCACCTCACGGCCGAGGCGTTCACGCGGACGCTCGACCTGCCGGGTTTGCAGCACGCCTGTGCCGGCATCGTCTTGCAGGCGTACATCCCCGACGCGTTCGCCGTGCAGCAACGGGTCAACGCCTGGGCGCGCGAGCGGGTCGCGGCGGGCGGCGCGCCGATTACGCTCCGCATCGTCAAGGGCGCCAACATGGAGATGGAGCGCGTCGAGGCGAGCCACCGCGGCTGGCCCCAGGCGCCCTTCAAGACCAAGCTCGAGACCGACGCCAACTACAAACGGATGATGCACGAGGGGCTCAAGCCGGAGAACGCGCGTGCCGTTCGGCTCGGGCTGGCGTCGCACAACCTGTTCACGCTCGCCTACGGGCTCGTTCGGGCGCACCGGGCCGGCGCCCTGGACCGCGTGCAGTTCGAGATGCTCGAGGGGATGGCCAACCACCAGCGCCGGGCGCTGTTCGAGCTGTCGCGGAACCTGCTGCTGTACGCCCCCACCTGCCGGCAGGAGCACTTCGTCAACGCCATCGGCTACCTCGTCCGCCGGCTCGACGAGAACACCGGCGAAGACAACTTCCTGCGCCACGCGTTTAACATCACCACGGGCAGCGAGGACTGGCGGCGGCTGGAGGAGCACTTCGTGGCGTCGTTCGACGCGATCGAGACGGTCAGCGCCAAGCCCCGCCGTACCCAGGACCGACGCACCACGGGGTCTACCGGAGAGGCAGCACAAATCGCAGACGCCCCCGATTCGCCCTTCTCAAATGAGCCCGACACCGATTGGTCGCTCCCGCACCACGCCGAATGGGCCGAGTCGATCCTCGACCAGTGGCGTGACCGGCACGGCCCCCGGGCGGTGGCCGTACCGACCGTCCTGGCCGGCGAGGCCCAACCGCCCGGTGACGCGCACCGCGAATCGACCGATCCCTCCCGGCCGGGAGTCGTGGTCGCCACGTACCGGCAGGCGACCTTGGCCGACATCGATCGCGCGGTTGCCTGCGCCAACGAAGACCCCGCGGCCTGGCGCCGGCGACCCGTCGCCGACCGCCGGGCCACGCTCTGCCGCGTCGCCGATGAAATCGCCGCGGCCCGTGGCGACCTGCTCGGCTTGATGCTCGCCGAGGGTGGCAAGCTGTTCACCGAGTCCGACCCCGAGGTGAGCGAAGCGATCGATTTCTGCCGCTACTACGCCGAGTCAGTCGGGCGCTTCGGCACGTTGCCGGGAGTTTCACATTGTGGCCGGGGCGTGGTAGCGGTCGTCTCGCCTTGGAACTTCCCGCTCGCCATCCCGTGCGGCGGGATAGCGGCGGCGCTCGTCGCGGGCAACACGGTAATCCTCAAGCCGGCGAGCGCCACCGTGGCCATCGCCCACGCGTTGTGCGAGTGCTTCTGGCGGGCGGGCGTGCCGCGCGAGGCGTTGCAGTTCGCCCCGTGCAGCGGCGCCTCGGCGGGGCAGCGCCTGGTGACCCACCCGGGCGTTGACTCGGTGATCCTCACCGGCGGCACCGAAACCGCCCAGCGGATGCTGGCCGCCAAGCCGGCGATGCGGCTCTTCGCCGAGACCGGCGGCAAGAACGCCACGATCGTCACCGCCCTGGCGGACCGCGACCTAGCCATCAAGAACGTGCTGCACTCGGCCTTCAACCACAGCGGGCAGAAGTGCTCCGCGACGTCGCTGCTGGTCCTCGAACAAGAAGTCTACGAAGACGCCGGCTTCCGTGACGCCCTGGCCGACGCCGTCGAGAGCTTGCGTGTCGGGTCGGCATGGGACCTGTCGACCAAGGTCGGCCCGCTGATCAACCCGCCGGCGGGAGACCTCGACCGCGCCCTGAAGGAACTCGAACCGCCCGGCGAGTCGTGGCTCGTGGCGCCGCGGACGCACGCCGAGGGCAACCCCTGTTTGGTCTCCCCCGGCGTGAAGTGGGACGTCTGCCCCGGTTCGTACACGCACATGACGGAGTTCTTTGGCCCGGTGCTTGCCGTCCTGCCGGCCCGCGACCTGCACGACGCGATCGAGGTCGTCAACGCCACGGGCTACGGGCTCACCTCGGGGCTCGAGAGCCTCGACGACCGCGAGCACGAGCTGTGGCGCGACTCGATCCACGCCGGCAACCTGTACGTCAACCGCCCCACGACCGGCGCCATCGTCCTCCGCCAACCTTTCGGCGGGATTGGCAAGAGCAGCGTCGGCCCGGGCCTCAAGGCGGGCGGGCCGAACTACGTGGCGCCGTTCATGCGCTTCAGCCGCACGAGCGACGCGAATGCGGGGCCGGAGTCCGTTGGTTTCGATGACCTTGAAGACCGCCAGCTGGCCGACCTCTGCCGCGCGCTCACCGAGCGGGGCGACAACGAATTCAGCGACCTCGCCGCGACCGTGGCCGACTACGAGCGGGCCGCCGCGGAAGAGTTCCGCCGCGAACACGATCACTTCCGCCTGATCGGCGAAGACAACCACCGCCGCTACGTTCCTCTCCGCTCGGTCCACGTCCGCGTAGCGCCGGGTGACAGCGGCTGGGACATCTTGGCCCGCATCGCGGCGACCAAGGTCGCCGGTTGCCGGGTGGTGGTGAGCTGGTCGCTCGATCTCCCCTCGCACCTGATTGACCTGGTGCATGACCTCGACCGGCTGACCGCCGATTGGGCCGGCGCAATTGAGTTTGTCGAAGAGTCGGACGAGCAGCTCGCCCGATCCCTCCGCGGCGACCCCACCGGTGCAGACGGGTTCCGCGGGAGCAACATCGAACGCGTCCGCTACGCCGGCGCCGACCGGGTGCCGGCGGCCGTCCGGTCGGCCGCCGCCGGGGCGATGCTCTACCTGGCCGACGAGCCGGTATATTCAGCCGGCCGGATCGATCTGCTCTGGGGCTATCGGGAGCAGAGCGTGACTCACGTCTACCACCGCTACGGCAACCTCGGGGCCCGCTCGGGCGAGGAGCGGGCCGAGCCGGCGTAACCGGTGTGACCCTGCTTACCGAACCGGCGCCCGTCGGACGCCGGGGGCTATTGGTCAGCCGCCGTGCCAAGCCGGTGGGGGAGTGCCCCGCGTGCGGATCGGCAGGAGTCGCCCGCAGCTTTACGTGAATTCGTTGACGGTCAGGCCGACCACAGATAGCCTGAATAAATCAGTATCGTGTGCGGCTCTTCGCGATAGGCATCTCTTGCTCGGCCCCCGTCGGCCGCAGGTGGCGAACTAATGCTGGAACAGACCGGTTTGCCCCCGTGCGCTCGGGCGTGTGCGGTTGTCGCTTCCTGTCTGCGCCCGCGCGCCCTGGCGACGACCCTCTCGGTGGCTGTTGCGATCGCGACGGCTTTCACCGCCAAACAATCCGCCGCCGTGAGCCTTGCGCCCGCCGCGGGCGAGGCCGCCCCGAGCCACCCCACCGGCTGCACCTGCATCCACTGCATCGCCGGCCACAGCCACGTCGGCGCCGCGGGCCCCGGGGAGGGGACCGGCGAGGAGGAGGGGACCGGCGAAGCAGAAGCGGCGCTCTTCCAATTCTCCGACTCGCGGCGGTTTTCGTCGAGCGCCATCACCGGCTCCGGGACTTCGCTTGGCGACCCGATCACGATGACGTGGGGCTTCGTGCGGGACGGCACGGGGATCAGCAATCAAGGGGTGCCGGCGACCGAGAGCACCGACAACAGCAGCCTGATCGCGATGCTCGACAACGGGTTCAGCGTGCCGCAGCAGGACCGCGTCGACGACCTTACCGACAGGCCCTGGTTCGCGATCTTCGAGGAGTCTTTCGACCGCTTTGCCCAACTGTCGGGCTTGAGCTACGTCTACGAGCCGAACGACGACGGCGTCGTGAACGGCGTCCAGAACTTTAGCAGCCGGATCGACAGCAACACGCCGGGGGGCGTCAGCGGTGTGCGTGCCGACTTCCGGATCGGCGGCCACTCGATCGACGGCGGCGGCGCCAGCGTCGTCGCCTACAACTGGTTCCCCCCCAACGGCGAGATGGTGCTCGACACCGACAACGCGTCGACCTACTCCAGCGACAACATCACGTTCCGGAACATCTTGATGCACGAGCACGGCCACGGGCTTGGCATCGCCCACGTCGAGCCACGCAACGGGACCAAGCTGATGGAGCCGTTCATCTCGACCGCGTTCGAGGGGCCGCAGATCGACGACATCCAGGCGATCCACCGCGGCTACGGCGACGTCTACGAGAAGTCCAACAGCGGGGCCGGGAACGACTCGTTCAACTTCGCCACGCCGCTGGGCGCCGTGGTGAACACGACGGTGTCGATCGGCGTCGACGGCGGCGAGACGGGGTCCGCCTTCGAGGTGACGCCCGACGAGGTCGACTTCATCAGCATCGACGACAACAGCGACGTCGACTACCTCAGCTTCACGCTCACCGGCCTCTCGGAGGTTGACCTGCTCCTAACGCCCGTCGGCGGGCAGTACGCCTCGCGCGTGCAGGACAGCAACGCTACGAACGACTTCCTCAACTCGCCGATCACCGACTTCACAGCCCGCAGCAACCTGAGCCTGACCCTGTTCGACACCGACGGCACGACGCCGCTCGCGTTCGAAAACTCCGGCGGGCTGGGCGACGCGGAGGCCGTTTCCGGCATGACGCTCGACGCGGGCACCTACTTCGTCCGCGTCCTGGGCGGCAACAACACGGTGCAGCTCTACCAGCTTGACGTCACCGCGAGCCTGATCCCGGAACCCTCCGCGCTCGCGCTGGCGTGGCTCGCCGGGGCAGGGATCGCGGCGTGCCGGGGGCGGGGTTAGCAACGCTTGTCCGAGTCCGGCGGCGCCGATCCGCGGTGGCGATCAGCCGTCGGCAGCGAGTCGAGCCACGCCACGGTCGGAGCGATCAGGTCGGACACGCGGGTCAGGTCCGCGGCGTCGGCCACCTGCGACCGGCCCCGGGGCTGGCTGGCGTCGAAGCTCTCGTGGAACGCCTCGGTGACCTCCGCCGAGGGCTCGAGCCCGCAGAACGCCATCAAGCGGTTCAGCTCCGCTTCGTCGAACTCTTCAAGCCGGCACTCGGTGTAGCGGTCGGCCGGCAGCCGGCGGCCGTCGCGGGCCGCGAGCTCGACGCACATCCGCCATTGTAGTGCGGCGACCTCTAGCAGGTCACGGTCGCGGGCCCACTGCTCGATGCCCGGCACGCGGGGGCCCCAGACCGGCGCCCCCGCGGCGCCCGGCGCCCACTTGCCCGCCACGCGGCGGGCGAACTCCATCGCGTAGTGCGGCGCCTGCCGAGGCCGGATCTCCCGCAGCCGCGTCAGCAGCTTGCCCGTTGGCAGGCCAGCCGCGTGGTTCTTCCAGTACTCGCGGATCGAGAGGACCGACTGGAGCCCGTCACGGAGCATATGGATGAACACACAATCGGGCAGCACCCGATCGACGAAGCCGACGCGTAGCGAGTTGCTCGGCGTCTTCTCGACAAGCCGCACCCGCCCGGCGCCGCGGACCCGCTCGGCTAACCGCGCGCGGATCTCGCCGCGGACCGCCTCGGTGGCGTGGGCGGGCGTCAGCAGGTCCGACCGGGCGTCGTTGCCGTACTTCCAGAGGATACGCG
>JBCCZD010000094.1:0-13811 GCA_039188275.1 Planctomycetota bacterium | reverse complement strand
CGACGCGGCCGCGGAGCTGGCCGACCAACCGAGCGGTGGCGGGTTGCTGTGGCTCCATACGCGGGGATTCGGCGGGCCCTGGGACGCCCCGACGCCGGTGATCCGCGAACTGGTTGAGGAGGACGACCCCGAGCCGCCGGTGTCGGTCGTGCCTAAGGACGGACCGATCGATCCGGTTGCCGAGCCCGACGCACGATTCGTGGCGGCGTGCCGATACGCAGCGCAGGTCGCGGTGCTCGACGCGTGCCTCGGGGCGTGGCTCGATGCGGTCGATGATCGGTTGCGAGACGCGCCCCCGCGGGTCGTGCTGCTCGGGCTGCGAGGATACGCCTTGGGCGAGCACGGCGCCTGCGGGATCGAGTCGCCCGCGCCGTACAACGAGGCCCGGCACGTCCCCCTGCTCATCCGTGATGGCGCCGCGGTGGCGCCGGGCAGACGGTGGGCTAAGGGGCTGGTCCCCCTGTCGGCTACGCCGAACATGCTGGCGATGCTAGCTCACGACGAATCCGAGCCGCCCAAGCCAGCCGCGTATGCAACCGACGCGGCGGTCGACGCGGCGGCGTGCGGAGCGTTGACGCTGCGGGGCGCCGGCGCCACCGGACTGCGGACCGCCGACTGGTGCTTGATCGCCCCGCACACGCGCGACGAGCCGGCAGAGCTGTACGTCAAGCCGGACGACCGCTGGGACGCGAACAACGTCGCGAGCCGGGCGGCGGACATAGTCGACGAACTCCTGCCCCGGATTCGCGGCGTCGATTGACGATGTCTCCGCGTGCTAGCAGACCGTGTTCGTTTTCCGGCCTAGGTGCGACGGGGGCACGCAACTAGACTCTCAGACCTGTGCCTCGGCCTGCCGGGACGGCACGCCAGCAGCACACCGGATCAACGACACGCCGCGGCCACGCGAACAGGCCACGGCGCCTGGACAAGGATGTCCGATGCGGTTCCGCCGGTGGCCTCCGCCCCGCCGCTGCCTTTGTCCGCGCCCGCCGCGGCAACCCTCGTTGCGCGCCGCCCTGGCGTTGGCGCTATCGATTGTCTCGGCGGCAACGGCGCAAGACGCGCCGCCCCCTGCGGCGCCTCCTTCAGTCGGTGTGGCGGATCCAGCGCCCGAAGCCTACCGGCTGCGGGTGCGCTTGGTTGGCGGTCCGCGCGTCGACAGGTTGGGGCGGTTGACGATCGAGTCCGGGCGGCTCGAGCGGTTGCAGGTGCTCGACGGCGACCCCGCCAAGCAGCCGTTCGCGGTGCTCAGCGCGGGCGTGGTCGAGATCCGCCAGCAGGCGGGCCAGCCGCAAGCGGCGTTCGACGTCACCGTCTCGGCTGGCGTGGAGAAGCCGCTCGGCGAATCGATCGTGCGCCTCGAACTCACGGGCGGCGAGGGCTCGCAGCCGGGCGTCTTCGAGGCGACGGTCGGCGAACTCACCCGCGGCCGGTACGAACGCCGGCTGGGCGCCGAAGGCGCGTCGGTGTTGATCCACCGTGCGGACGCCGACCGGGTCCGCGTCCGCACGCCGGTCGGGTCGCTGATCCTCTCGCCTGGTGAGTTGCTGCCGCTGGAGATCACCGCCGCGTTGCCCGAGCTGCCGCCGGCGTCGCCGCTTGATATCTCGATCGCCCTCCACCGCGGCCGCCGGGGCGAAGCGATTTGGTCGAGTGGTTCGAGTCGCGTCGAGTCGCCGGTCAGCGGCTTCGCCGCTGCGAGCTTCTCGGCCCCCATGCCGGTCGAGGAAGGAGTCTACACCGTCCACGTCGCCGTCGCCCGCCCCCGCGGCGCCGTCAAAGCGTGGCTGCCCGGCTCGACGGGCACACGCCTCGCCGAGCGGCGGTTCCAGGTCGTTGTCTTCGACCCCGCCAAGCCGGTGGCGATCCCCACCGCTTGGCGGACGCTCCGTGAGATCGACCCGACCAACAAACACTGGTGGGATCGGCTGCCCGATTGGGTCTGGCTCCGCCGAGCGCCCTGGCTGCCGAAGGGACCGCTCGGCAACGCGGAGCCGACGATCGTCAGCCGGGCCGGCGACCAGGTGCTTGAGCTGCCACCCGTGGCGGCCGCCACCCCTTGGCAGGCGTACCCAATCCCGGTTCCCGTCGCCGGCCAGCCTTACGTGGTTGAGGTGGACTACCCGGCCGACGCCGCTCAACGGCTTGTGCTAACCGTGATGGATCAAGACCGCTTCGGCGCCGCCGGCCCGCTCGGGGCGTCGGCCGGGGTGGTCGTATCGCAGTGGGGGGGCGACCAGCGCCCGATGCGGACCGCCCGTCGCGTCTTCTGGCCCAGCACGAAGTCGCCCCTGCTGGTTATCAGCAACGGCTCGGCGGACCGCCCCGCGCGGTACGGCCGCATCCGCGTCCGAGGGGCCGACGCTAGCGCCGCGGCGATGCGGCCCGCACATGCCAATGGCCGCCCGCTGTTGCTGCAAGTAAACGCTCACGATTTGCCCGCCACCGTTGGCGCCTCGTACGGCGGCGCCCCCGAGCACGAAGACTGGCAGACTTTCCGAGAGACCGCCGCGCGGCTGGCAGACTACGTGATGCTGGCCGGCCACAACGGCGCCGTGCTGACGGCCGCCTCGGAGCATGGGGCGTTGTTCCCGAGCCGAGCGGCGCCCGACTCGCTTGGCCTCGACCGCGAACCGGTGGTCACGGGTGTCGCCGACCTGCCGGGAAAAGACCTGCTGGAGCTGCTCTACCGCGAGTTCGATCGGCGCGGTTTGCGGCTTGTTGCTCGGTTTGAACTCGGCCCGGCGGCCGCTGCCCGTGCGGCGAAAGAGCTACGCGATCGCTACGCCAGCCACCCTTCGTTCGGCGGGCTCGCGATCGACCTGGCGGCGCTCGCGGCGGACCTGCCTCGCGGTGAAGGGCCCCTATCGCCAGCCGTTTCGACGCTCTGCGCTATCGCCGAAGCGGTGAGCGCACCCGACGCGGCAACCACCGACGGAGGGTCGGACGCACGTCCCGGTGCGGGGCCGAGCGTCCTGGTACTGGGCGATCGTTACCTCGCCGAAGCGACCCGGCGCCAGCCGCCGCGGCTGGACGGGGCTCCGCCGGTCGCATGGCTCAACGAGCTCCGCGAACTGCTGGAGACAGATCCCAAGCTTGAGCTCTGCGTGCCGCGGTTCGCCGTTGGGTTCGAACCATTGTTGAACGAGGCCGCGGGCGTGCTTGCCAACAACGTCGCCGGCCCGAAGAGCGGTGTGTACGCGGCGCCCGATCGCGTCCGGCTCGCCGACTTCGAGGCCGCCAGCCCGTTCGGCGTCGAGCAGACCAGCGGCCTGTTGACCATTGCCCCGACCGGCGACGCCACGCTCGGCACTTTGGCTTGGGTCCGGGGGAACGGCTTTCGGGGAACGGTGCTGGAGGGCTGGGGAGCGCCGCCGCTGATGCTCGACGAGCGAGCGATCCGCCTACGCGCGGGCATGCAATCCGCCGAGCCGATTGGCCAGCCCGTGCGGGTGGTCGCCCAGCAGCCGGTCACCGTTCGTGCGATACAGTCACCCAGCGTGACGACGCTAGAGGTTACGAACACTTCCCCGTGGGCCGCGGACGCCGCGATCACCATCCGCACGCCCGCCGGATGCGCAATGGCCCAGCCATCACAACCCGGCAAGCCGCCCACGCGCTACGGCCGGGGTGAGCACGTCTTGCAGATCGCCGCGGCGCCCTTCTCGGCCCAGCGGCTGCGTTTCGACCAGCCGGGCGTCGAGCCCGTCGGTGTGCGGACGCGCGTCGGGTCCGAGGCCCGCGCTGACCTCAGCCGCGTCCTCGCCGACCTGCGCGGCCGCGACCTCAACGCCCGCAGCCGGTTCGAGCTCGGTCCGAGCCCGTCATTCGAAGCGATCGGGCCCGACGGCCGGGTCGCCGATTGGGGCGCCATCGCCACGCCCGGCGCCGGCGCCGTGACAATCACGACCGACAGCCCCGCCGACGGCAAGCAGGCGGTGCGGCTCGCTAGCAATGGCCCCGCGGTTGGCGTCCAGAGCCTGGCATTCCCGATGCCCGCGACCGGACAGCTCGCGGTGGTCTTTAGCGTCCGGTCGATCGATTTGGCCGGCGACTCGCGGCTAGAAGTAGCATTCGAACAACCGGGCGGTGGCTACCGCAGCTATACGCTCATGGGGTCCCGCCAACTGGCCGACGCGCGGGGCGATTGGCTGCCGTACGTGCTGTCGGTCGACGACCTGCCGCTCGCCCGCGACGGCCGGCTGCGGATCAAGTTTGCCTTGACCGGCGGCGGCCGGCTCGACATCGACAACCTCCAGCTCTACGACTTGGTTTTCCCGCTCGACTTCCTCGGCGGCGAGTCGGCCAAGCAGCGGCTGGCGCTGCTCAAGACGATCCACGCCGCGGAGACCGCCCTCGAGGCGGGCCGGATCGTCGACTGCCACCGGCTGCTCGAGGGCTACTGGCCGCGGTTCGTCCGCGCGTACACGCCGCTGCGGGCGGGCGTTGCGGCAAGCGACGGCAAACGCACGCAAGAAGCCGTCGCGGCCAAGGCGCCGGTTGCAGCCCCACCAGCCGCTGGGCAAGATCAACCTGCGGACGGGGCGGACGAGCCGGGCTTCAGCGACCGCCTCCGCGGTTACCTGCCGTCGTTCCTTCGGTTCTGAGGCTGGCGGCCCCGACATCCCGCTCGGCGACGTTGGATTAGCGATTCTGAGGCCCCACCCGGCCGCGTCATCACGGCCGCACCAACCGGGAGTCACGCGTGGCGACCCCCCGCAATTCCAAAGGCGATCGCGACCCCGCGTCCGCCGACGTTCTGTTGGTGCGGGTCTGGTGCGTCGGCCTGCTGGCGTTGCTCGCGGCGACGTGGCGATTGTGGACCCCGCACCGCGAGCCACCGGCCCTGCCGGCGCTCTCGGCGTTGACCGGCTTGCCGCCGGCGCTCGACTACGCCTGCCTAGCCGCGTGCGCCGCCGCACTCGTGTTGGCGTTGTCGCGCCCGACGAGTCGCCGCGCAGTCGCCATGGCGACGGGCTGCTTGGCGGCGCTGATGGCGCTGGACCAACTCCGTTGGCAGCCTTGGGCGTACCAGGCCTTGTTGGTTGGCGCCGCGCTCGCCTGGCTGCCGAGCATCGAGGCCCGGCGGTGGCTCCGCGTGCTGCTCGCTAGCGTCTACCTCTACGCGGCGATCGCGAAGCTCGACGTTGTCTTTATCAACACCACCGGGCAGCAGGTCGTTGGCGCCTTGGCTCGATTGATTGGCATCGACCCAGCGGGCTACTCGCCGACGGTTCGGCAGGCGTGGGCAGCGGCGATGCCGACCGGCGAAGCGGCGGTTGGGCTGCTCCTGGCGTGGCCCCGCCTGCGACGCGTGGGCGTCGCGGCGGCGGTGCTGCTGCACGCGTCGATCGTGCTCGCGCTGGGCCCTTTAGGATTGGGCCACAGCTCAGGCGTGCTTCTTTGGAACGCCGCAAGTGCGACGCTTGTCGCCGTGCTGTTCTGGCCCGCACACCAAACGGAAGCGGCCGCTGACGTTGCGACCGTGGCGCCCGCCGGCGGCGTCTTCGCCCGCATCGCCTTGACGGCCGGGGTAGTGCTACCGCTGACCTCACCGCTGACCGCTTCGCTCGACCTGTGTGACCGTTGGCCGGCGTGGGGGTTGTACGCTCCGCGTGGCGAGCGCACGGAGGTTTACGTCCACGCGTCCGTGGCCGATCGACTGCCGGCGAGCCTGCCGCTGGAGCCGACCAAGGGAGGAGAGGCGTGGCGGCGGGCACGCCTGGACGAGTGGGTCCTCCACAAGACGGGCGCCCCCGTCTATCCGCAGAACCGGGTCGCGGTAGCGCTCGCCCTGGCGCTCAACGAACGGGGGCGGCTCGGCTCGTACTTGCGCGTGGACGTTGATTCCATAGCGCACCGCCTCACTGGCCAACGGCAGCGGTTGAGGCTGGAGGGCGCCGAGGCGGTCGAGGCGTACGCGGCCCGGCGGTACTGGCTCAGCACGGCGTCGCGACGGGCGCGGTGACCGCGGAATCGCCCGAGGCGCATTCGGCCCCGGCTCCCGCTTCGGCGGCTGTGGTCGCCAGCGGGTTGGGCTCTTCCACAGCCGGGTGCACGCCGGGCAGGTCCTCGGCGTACCACTTGTCTAGCACGCCCCGCCAGGCGCCCGCCTCTTTGACGCTCACAAAGTCGGCCCGCACGGCGTCCGCATCGGGGTGCAGCCGTGAGTACTTGATCGCGAACTTCCGCATGTCGGGCACGCAGCGCTGTGAGCCGTAGAGCGCTTCGGCCAGGCGGTAGTGCTCGGCGATGACGGCCCGCTGCTGGTGCAGGCTAGGCGGGGTGGGCAGTGGGCGGCCCTCGGCCAGCGCCCGGGCTTGCCCGAAGAGCCACGGGTTGCCGATCGCCCCCCGCGCGGCGGTCACGCCGTCGACGCCCGTGTAGCGGATCATGTCCAGGCAAGACTGGGCGGTGAACAGGTCGCCGCTGCCCAGCACGACGCGGTCGCCGGCGTGCTGCTTCAGCTCGCGGAGGAACTCCCACCGCGAAGGCCCGACGTACCGCTGCGTGACCGTCCGCCCGTGGACGGTGATCGCCGCCACGCCGCGGTCGTACGCGCCGTCGAAGATCTCGAAGAAGTTGTCCCGGCTCTCCGCCGAGTCATCAATGCCGCGACGCATCTTCACCGTCACTGGGATCGGCTCGGGGACCGCCTCGCGGACGCGCGAAATGATCTCCAGCGCCACGGCCGGCTGGCTGAGGTGGAAGCCACCCCGACAGCGACCCAGCACCTTCTTGACGGGGCAGCCGAAGTTGATGTCGATGACGTCGAACCCCGCCTCGGCCATCCGCTGGGCCGCCGGGCCAAACTGCTCGGGCTCGGCGCCCATCAGTTGGCCGCCGACGGGTTTTTCGCCCTCGGCGATGTGCAGGAAGTGTCGGTTCTTGCGGCGGGGCTTCAGCTCGGCGACGAACTTGTCGAGCATCACCTCGCACAGCGTGTAGGGCGCCCCCATCCGGCGAGCGATCAGCCGCATCGGGCTGTCGCTGTAGCCGGAGAGCGCCGCCTGGACGACGGGGAAGTCGAGCGTGATCGGGCCGATTCGGAGCTGCGGCAGCGGTTCTGGCATCGGGCTATTTTGGGCCGCGCCCGCCGGCGTGGTCAACCGCGTCCCCCGCCAGCTCGGCGAGGACCGCCGGGTCGGTCTCGACGGCTCCGCGGCGGGCGATCGCCGCGGCGGCCTCTGGCGCCCGGTACCGGCGCAACGCCCACGCGCAGGCGCCTCGTACGACGGGGTGCCGGTCGTCCAAACCGCGGATCAACGCCGGCAGCGCTTCGTCCGTCGGCCGGTTGCCGAGGACGATCGCCGCGTTCCGCAGCAGGCCCTCGCGGTGCGACCGCCATAGCGGCGTGTGCCGGAAACGCTCACGGAACGCGTCCTCATCCATCTCGAAGAGTGGCGGAAGGTCCACCGGGTTCATCCCCGCGATGGGCTCGAACGCCGAGTCGCCTTTCGGGCCGGCCTTGCGGTTCCAGGGGCAAACCTGTTGGCAGACGTCGCAGCCGAAAAGCCAGTCGCCGACCCCTTCGCGCAGCTCGCCGGGCATGGGGTCGCGGAGCTCGATCGTCAGGTAGCTGATGCACCGGCGGGCGTCGACGACGTGCGGCTCGGGGAAGGCAGCGGTGGGGCAGGCGTCGAGGCACGCGGTGCAGGTCCCGCAGTGGCCCGCTTCGGTCGGCTGGTCGTAGGCGAGCTCGGCATCCGTCAGCAACCCGGCGAGGAAGAAGTAGCTGCCGGCCGGCCCGCCCGATGCCGGGTCGTACGACGCGGGGCTTGCGATCAGCAGCGTGTTCTTGCCGATCCACCCCAGGCCGGCGAGCCGGGCGAAGTCGCGTTCCAGCAACGGCGCGGTGTCGACAACGCAACGCGTCGCCGCCGCGGGCGCCAGGCGCCGCAACTCGTCGGCCAGCGAGTGCAGCTTGTCGCGGATGACGGTGTGGTAGTCGAGCTCGCCCCACGCATAGCGCGAAACGCGTCCCTGCCCGGGGTTGGCTAGCGCCGGCTCGGCAGTCGGGTAGGGGAGCCCGAGCATCAGCACGCTGCGGGCGCCTTCGAGCACCCGGCGCGGGTCGTGGTAGGCGTCGCGCCGGTCCTCCAGGTAGTGCATTTGCCCCGCGTAGCCGGCGGCCAACCACTCGTCGAGCCGCGACGCCCCCGCGGGCGTGACCGCCGGCGCCGCGCCGGACAGCGTGAAACCGAGCCCCGCGGCCCGGGTTTTCAGGCGTTTGGTCAACTCTGGTGGGCTCATGGAGACGGGCGCGTCGTAGCGAAACAGGCGCCGGCAACCGGCGGGAAAATCGGCTTGTGCTGGCGGGCGGGGCGATTAGCGTGGAATGAGAGGCACACCGCGACAACTCCTCTCGGTCCCCTCCCGTGGGATCGAACCGCACGCGCCGGACCCAGCGGCGCCCATCCCCCGCCCCACCGGCGCCAACCCCCGAAGGCTCCCGATGAAACGCATGCTCCTCTCGATGGTAGCCGCCATCGCCCTCGTTGGCTTCACCGAACAAGCCGCTTCGGCCCAAGGCTTTGCCGGCAGCGGGCGGCTGTTCGGCCAGTTCGGCGGCTTCGGCGGCTTCGGCTCGACTAACATCTTCGACCTCTACCGCACCGGCCAGACGCCCATCCCGCCGTACTTTGCCCTCAACCCGCCGGTCTACTACAGCTACCCGGTGCCGCGGACGTACGGCTACAGCCCGTTCTACTACCCGGGCGACATCAAGACGCCGGACGTGATTGTCGAAATCCAGCCGGCGATGATCCACAACCCGTTTGTGCCGAGTTCGACGACCGCGACCCCGGAGCCAGAGAACCAGGTCAACAACGAAGCCCGGCCAGCCGAACCGCCCACCGCCGGCCCGCTAATGGTCGAGAACCCGTTCTTCAAGCAGCAGGCGGACGTCTACAACGTCAGCCACTAAGAGCGCCGAGCCATCCCGATCACCTCTCGCGAGCCGGGCGCCTTCTGGGGCGTCGCCCGGCTCGCTTTCTTTATCGCGCTTGGCACAAACAAACTCGGCGACCCCCTTGGGGATCGGCCCCCTCACGTTTTTTTCGGCGCCGGTGGTCAGCCTGGAGGGCCGGTGCGGCGTGTCGCACAACGACTTGCGTCGGCCGAGCGGAGAAATCGGCCAGAGGTTAGAACCGTCGGATTGTCACCCTACCGCGCCGGAAACCAAATTCCAGCAAGCTTCTTGAGCGCGCCGTTTGTAGGCCAGCGGAGCGATTCTTAGCCACCGCAGAAATTCTTGGATCGGCGCCCGGCGGGCGGGGTTGCTTCGTAAGCCCCGAGCGCCCGTTTCATGGACCCGGCCCGTCGGTCAATCGGCGCGTCGGAGAATCGGCAAGACGCACGGGGCGCCGCGAGTCGGGCCCGCCGCCCCGTCGCTAGCGATGCCGGCAGACCAAACGCCGGTCGCGAGCGGAATGTAGACACGCAGGTCGCTTACCAGTAAGTTTCTTGTCAGCCGCTAATCCAGTGGCGTGTCGAACGTTCAACCGCAGCCTCCTCTTCCCGGGTAGATCGTGTGAGCACCGAGAACAAGACCGCTGTGGTGACCGGGTCGACCGGAGGCCTTGGGCAAGAAGTGTGCGAACGCCTCGCCCAGCAGGGGTGGGGCTTGGTGCTGGTCAATCGCAACCACGAGAAGGGGGAGGCTCAGGCGGAAGCGTTCCGCAAGAGCAGCCCGGGCCAAGCCTACCGCTGCTACACCGCGAATCTGTTGGACCCGCAACAGGTCGTCGACGTATCGCGGGAGATCGCCGATGATCACCCCGCCTTGTCAGCGCTCTACAACGTTGCGGGCTTGCTGACCGACCGCCCCACGCAGAGCGCGCGCGGCGTCGAAGGCCACTTTGTGGTCAACACGCTTGCGCCGTTTCTGTTCACGCAAGGCCTCCGCTCGTCGCTCGCCGGCGGGGCAACCAGCGACCGCCCGTCGGTTGTGGTGAACTTCTCGTCGTCGGCGGTCAATAGCGTCAAGAAACTTGACTTCGCCCGCCTGGCGGATGCGAGCAACCCCGGCGGGCTGATGGGGGCCTACGCGCAGACCAAGATGGCGCTCACGGTTGCGACCGCACAGGCGTCGAGCGAACTGTCCGGCGAGGGGGTCCTGGCGGTGTGCGTCGATCCGGGGGCGACCAAGACGCCGATGACGAGCGGCAGCGACGGCATGCCGTGGTTCGTGCGCCTGATCCGCCCCCTCGTTTTTAAGTCTCCGGCCGCTCAAGCGGAGAAGCTCTTGCGGGGCGTCTCGTCCGCCGTTCGCGAGAACAAGCCGGGCGCCTTCATCGTTGAAGGGCGCATCAAGCCGATGCCCGCCCTGGCTACGGACCCGTCCGTACAAGCGGGCTTGCGGGCTTTGCTGGAAGAGCTGGCGGAGCCCTACCTATCGGCTGCTCCCGGTCCGTAAGCTTGGCCTCCTCAACGGCTCGGGGGATCGCGGCCGCGACCCCTACCGCTACCTACGAGGCGGGTTGCCCGGGCGGCTCGTGAGTCGCAATTCGAAGTGGCCTGGACGGCGCACAGTGGGTCGCCTACGGTTCGCGCGGGTCTCGGCGGGAAGCCGAGACCGGACCACGGGACTCGTCCGACCGCTAAGGGCTCCGGCTATGCTGGTAACTCGTCGCTCCTCGTCATTCTCTGCGGCTCGCTTGCTGGCGGTGGCGTTGCTGTCAGCCGCTGCGAGCGGTTGTGCGAATCGGCAAGGGGTCTCCAACCCGTTCACGACGGCCGACCGTGTCCCGCCGCCCGACACACGCGTGCCGGTTGGCGGGGCGGTTGCGCAGCCGTACTACCAGGGCCAGCCCTTGCAGCCGGCGCCGGGCGGTGGCGTTCCGTTGCAGCCGGCAGCGCCGCCCGCGTTTGGGCAGCCCGGCTTCGGCGCGCCGGCGCCCGGTTTTGCGCCGCAGGGATCGAGCCCGCCCCCCGCGGCGCCCGCCGAGGCGGCGTTCGCGAGCAACGAGCCCATGGTCAGCGTTCCGACCGACGGGGCGAGCCTCCGGCTCGCCGCCGCGCCGCGAGCCGTTGCCGCGCCGCGAGTGGTGGCCACACCGACGCCGACCGCGCTCGCCGCCGCGCCGGTTCAGCAATTCATCGCTTCGGCGCCGACCCAGCCGACCACGTTTGCCGCGACTAGAAGCGACGCGGCGCCGGCCACGTTTACCTCGCCCGCGTTCGCTCCGCCGGCGTCGGCACGCCCGATGCCCGTGACGCTGTCGCCGACGGGGGCTCGCACGACCAGCGCCACGCTGGCTTCCGTGACGCAGCCGGAGCAGACCGACTTCTCGCCCGCGGCATCCTCGCACCTGCCGTGGGTGTCGGGCTCGGCGCCGCGATCGGCCGCGAGCGCTCCGAGCGGGGTCCAGCCGGCTGCTTACTTGGCGCCGGCGCCGCGGGTCCGGCTGCCGGGCTACCCGTCGCCCCGGCAGACGTTTGTCGCTCCGCAAGGCGCCTTGGCGCCGACCGGCCGGGTGCAGATCACCGAGCTCCCGCCGGGCCCGGCGACCGCGCCGCCAGCCACCAGCCGGCCCGCCTCGTCGGACGGCTTCCGCCCGCGGACGACCTTCCGCCAAGCCGCTCGGCCAGAGTTTTGAACGGCGCCGGCGCCACTCGCGCGCCGGGCGTTCTTTGCTTAGGATGAGGGGCTCGCCAACCGCTCGCCCCTAGCCCCTTCGTTCGCCTTGGCAACCATCCCCACCGGCCCGGCTCGGCAGCTCCAGGCGCTCACCGGTGGGCCGGTGCGCCGGAAGCTCGCCAAGTGGGCGGGCTGGCTGCCGCTGATCGCGGCGTGCGAGGCGCCGCTCAAGAAGCTGAGCGACTACGACCTGCGGAAGGAGAGCCTGTCGCTCCGCTACCGGGCCCGCAGCGGCGAGCCGCTCAACCGGCTGCTGGTCGAGGCGTTTGCGTTGGTGCGTGAGGCGGGCCGGCGGACCAAAAACATGCGGCACTTTGACGTGCAGCTGCTCGGCGGCGCGGCAGCCCACCACGGGTCGATCATCGAGATGCAGACCGGCGAGGGCAAGACGCTCACCGCCACGCTGCCGATGTACCTGGCGGCGCTCGACGGGCGGGGCGCCCACCTCTCGACCGTCAACGATTACCTGGCCCGCCGCGACGCGGAGCTGATGGAGCCGGTTTACAACGCGCTGGGCATGACGATCGGCGTGATCCAGGCCCAGCAGCCCCGGCCCGAACGCCAGAAGGCTTACGCCTGCGACGTGACCTACGGCACCGCCAACGAGATGGGTTTCGACTTCCTGAAGGACCGACTGCTGAAGCGGCGGATCAGCGAGGGGCACCGCGACCTGTTCGGCGAGATGCTCGGCGGCGCCGCCGAGGCGTCCGAGAAACCGGTGCAGCGGGACCTGCACTTCATGCTGGTCGACGAGGCGGACAGCATCCTGATCGACGAGGCGCGCACGCCGCTGGTGATCAGCGCCGCGCCGGGCGAGGACGAGGAGATCGCCGCCGAGGCATACCAGTGGGCCGCCGAGCAGGCGCCCTCCTACGTTGAAGACGAGCACTACGACTACGACACCAAGGAGAAGCGGGTCGACCTTAACCTCGCCGGCCGCCGGCGGGTCCGCGAGACCGCCAAGCCCGGGGCGATGAGCTCGCTGCCGCTGTCGAGCATCTACGAGTACATCGAGCGGGCGATCAAGACCGGCCGCGAGATGATCCTCGACCGGCACTACGTGCTGCGTCCCAACGACCAGGGCGAAACCGAGGTGGTCATCGTCGACGAGTTCACCGGCCGCCTCGCCGAGGGCCGGAAGTGGCGGGCCGGCATCCACCAGTCGATCGAGGCGAAGGAGGGCGTCGAGATCACGTTCGAGACCGCGCAGGCGGCGCGGATCACCATCCAAGACCTGTTCCTCCGCTACACCCGCCTGGCCGGCATGACCGGCACGGCGATGAGCTCCGCGCGCGAGCTGAGCAAGATCTACACGGTGACGGTCGCCCCCATCCCGACCAACCGCCCGCCGGTCCGCCGGCAGCTCCCCTCGCTCGTCTTTGGCACGGCCGAGCAGAAGTGGCTGGCGATCGTCGACGACGTCGCCCAGCAGCACGCGTCGGGCCGGCCGGTGCTGGTCGGCACGCGGTCGATCGACAAGAGCGAGGTGCTCGCCGGGCTGCTCAAGGAGCGGGGCATCGAGTCAACGATCCTCAACGCCCGGCACGCCGAGCGCGAGGCGGAGATCGTCGCCGAGGCGGGCAAGCCCGGCAAGGTGACGGTCGCCACGAACATGGCGGGCCGCGGCACCGACATCCGGTTGGGCGAGGGCGTCCACGAGCTGGGCGGCTTGTACGTCGTCTGCAGCGAGCTGCACGAGAGCCAGCGGATCGACCGCCAGCTGATCGGTCGTTGTGGCCGGCAGGGCGACCCCGGCGCCTACCGGCAGTTCCTGGCGCTCGACGATGAGATCCTGCTGATGGGCTTCGGCGCCAAGCGGGCCAAGACGCTCGGCGAACGCGGCAAGTCGCTCACCGGCCCGCTGCCGGGCTACGAGTCGCTCTTCCGCCGGGCGCAGCGACGCGTCGAACGCCGGCACTTCCGCGACCGCAAGGTGATGCTCTACCACGACAAGGAGCGGCAGAAGATGCAGCGTCAGATGAGCCAAGACCCGTACCTCGACTCGCCGGGCTGACGCCGCGCCCGGCTAGCAGCCTGTTGAAAAACGCCGTCCTGGCGTTTTTCAACCTCGCCAAGCTCAGAGCAAGCTCTTCGCGGCTCGCAAAACAACGGCCTCGGCGCCCGTTGTTTTGGCTCGGCATCGTGCCGATCGCCGCCAGTCGAGTAACTG
>JBCCZD010000093.1:0-13963 GCA_039188275.1 Planctomycetota bacterium | reverse complement strand
GGATCAGAAGGACCTGACCCGAACCACAACCCACTTACGAAGGACTGCCCCGACCCAGACGTGTGTGCCCGGTTTTGCCCACAGCCGGCGTAAGGGATCGTTCGCCAGACCAGCGAGATCACACACGAGGGGCCCAGCAGGCGGCTCGGACATCCACTCGCCGCAGCGATGGCCGAGCAGCCTCGATACCTCAGCAAGATGAATTGGAGAGCCCGATGAAGGTCTTTACAACGGGTCAGGTCGCAAAGATCTGCAAAGTGGCCCCGCGCACGGTCAGCAAGTGGTTTGATTCGGGGCGCCTAAAGGGGTACCGCATCCCCGGCTCCCAGGACCGCCGCATCCCCCGCGAGTACCTGATCAAGTTCCTCAAAGAGCACGGCATGCCGCTGGGCGACCTAGAGGACGAAGCGATGGCCAAGGTGCTGATCGTCGCCCAGGACCAAGTCCTGATCGAGAACCTCAAGCGTGAACTGCCGGCGGAGCGGTCGTTCCGCACATCGACGGCCGCCAGCGGCTTCGAGGCGGGTATCCAGTCCGAGAGCTTCCACCCGGACTGCATCATCGTCGACTTCTCGATCGGCCACGTCGAAGCGCTGCAGATCTGCCAAAACCTGCGTCGCAACAACGACTTCACCGAAACGATCCTGATCGCCCTGTTGCCGGATGACGGGTCGTCGACCAGCTTCGACCGCTCGACCATCAACGAGACGTTCAAGAAGCCGTTCGACGCCGCCCTGCTGGCCGAGCGATTGCGGACGCTGATCGGCGCCAAGAAGGAACTGGTCTGAGCTCCTTTCGGTCTCGGCGAACTGAGGGCTCTCCGGCCGCTGCGGCAAGAGACCGAACCGCCGATCGCGTTCACCCGTCTCCCTGTACAACTCCGAGACGGTTCACATAAGAGAAGAGCGTGGCCGAAGGAATCGGCCGCCGGCGGCGGGCCCAGGACCCACGGACGGGACGACTCTCGCCGCCAGAGTTTCAGCGCTTGAGAAGCCCGGCCTACCCAGGCCGGGCTTCTTGCGTTTCGTGCGTTGGCGGATCGCGGTCGCCGGCTTGCGGGTGGTAGATTGGGAATCACTGGAGTTCCCGTGGAGAGAGCCTACGCCCCCCTCGCCCAACAACAAGCCACTACCCCCAATGCCCGAACGCCTTACGCACTTTGACGAAGAGGGCGCCAGCCGGATGGTGGACGTGGGCGGCAAGCCAGCGACGCGGCGCGTGGCGCGGGCGTCAGGCTTCGTGACGATGGCGCGGGCGACGGCCGATCTTATCCAGCAGCGCGGCCACACCAAAGGCGATGTGCTAGAAGTCGCCCGGTTGGCCGGCATCATGGCCGCTAAGAAGGCGGGTGAGTTGATCCCCCTCTGCCACCCGCTGGCCCTGACGGCGGTTCGGATCGACTTTGACTTTGCGAACGCCCCGCCGACTGAGGGCAGCGCCCGACTCCGCATCGAGGCGACCGCCGAGGTGACCGGCCCAACCGGTGTCGAGATGGAGGCACTCACCGCCGTCGCCGTCGCCGCGCTGACGGTCTACGACATGGGCAAGTCGGTCGACCGCGGCATGACGATCGGCGCGGTGCAGCTCGAAGAAAAGCGGGGCGGCAAGAGCGGCCATTGGCGCCGTTAGGCAAACGGCCGAATTGGGCACACACTCTCTCTCGCCCTGCAATGGTCTGCAGGTTGCATGGACTCTGCTTCTTATTGAGGTCGGCGATAGGCGCTACTCTCGACGATTCAACAGCCGAATCGGTCGACGGGCCGAGATGATCTTGCGTTCAGCGGTCCGTTGGGCTGATTGCCTCGATCGAATCGCGCTCGACCAGATACCGGACCAACGCCCTCTGCGAGTCGTCCCATGGCCCGAAACAATGAGTTTTCCCTTTGATCTTCTTGCCTCATAGGCCGTTCGTGTGGGGGCCGAAAGCGGGAAGTCCGGATACGGCTTCTCCGGTTTTGTTTTGCTGCCGACCTTGTTACCCTGCTTCAACACTTGAGTCCGTTCGTCAGCGAAAGGAACTCGGCTGTGACTACCTTGAGCGGGCACCGTATCAGGAGCCAGCGCTGGGGGTCCGATCACGACAATGGTGGTCGAGTGCCAATGATGCGTTTTTCCAACGCCGTAAGTGCTTGATAAATAACGCTTTGGGGATTGGTGTAATCGGTAGCACGACGGATTCTGATTCCGTTAGTCGGGGTTCAAGTCCCTGATCCCCAGCTTCCGTATCAGCCGAAAGTAGTCGGCCGAAGACTGCCGAGGGGTACTTGCGCAAGCCAAATAGCCTCGGAATGGCCGAGGCTCTCTCCCCATCATTGGCGTGGTCTTCATGGCGAGTGCGCCGATGCGATCGTCTTGGCGTGTGGCGGCTCCCATGCCAGTCGCCTGGATGACTGCCCGGTATTGCGTGGCGTCCGCGTCCTCTATCGCAAGAATGCCCAGCAGTGTGCTGCGATGACATCGGTCGCCTCGTTGCTGGGAAGCACCTGCTCTGGACTGCATCAGCTTGCGGCAGACCAAGAAGGCCTATTCGATCTTGTTGGCGTCAGGCGAGAAGGCCCTCGAGTTGCTTGATGGGTTCGCGGGGTTCGGTGGCGTGACCGATCTCTTCCGGCGTGTTGGCTGCCCGCGATTTCGTGGCTCCCCCAAGGCGCACGCCGTCAAGGCTTGTGCCGGGCGCGGGTCGATTTACCGCCGCTTCCGTCGCCGCAATTGACGCTTCTTCCGGAGCTGAACCGTCTCGTGTTCGGCGGCCATCGCTTTGTTCCGGGGAGTCGCCGATGAGGAAAACGCGGCGGCTCTGCCTGGACGAAGCGGGCCTGGACGAAGCGGGCTGGCGGGACTACCACTCTGTAGTGGGGCAGGACGCGGGCAACGCACCATCAAGTTTGTTGCAGCGTTTGCTGGGCTTCCCCACCCATTATCGCTGTTGCGAAAGATCGCAACCCGTGCCGAAGGGCAGAGAGCCGACGCGAGTGTATTTGTCGAAGGCATGAACTCACAAGACTTCATCGGCGGCGTGCCCGAATCGCGAGTCCTCCCCGTGGCCGGAGCCGGCCGCGACCGCACCATCCGACCCGGCGGTGATTTCGTCTTGTACTGGATGACCGCCAACCGGCGGGCCAGCTGGAACTACAGCCTCGACCGGGCGGCCGATGGGGCGGCGGAACTCGGCAAGCCGCTGCTCGTACTCGAGGCTTTGCGGTGCGACTACCCGTGGGCGAGCGAACGGCTCCATCGGTTCGTCCTCGACGGGATGGCCTGCAACGCGGCGGACTTCGATCATGCGGGCGTCGCTTACTACCCGTACGTCGAACGCTCTCCGGGCGCGGGCGCTGGCCTGCTCCGGGCGTTGGCTCGCCAGGCGTGCGTCGTCGTAAGCGACGACTACCCCTGCTTCTTCTTGCCTGCGGTCGTGCGTGCCGCCCGTCAGCAGATTGACGTGCGTTTTGAGCTCGTGGACTCGAACGGCATTTACCCGATGCGATCGACCGATCGCCTTTTCAGCCGGGCGCACGACTTCCGCAGGCACCTTCAGAAGTCGATACAACCGCACCTGATCGAGTCGCCTCGGGATGACTGCGTAGCTGCAGGGGGCAAGCGAGCGGAGGTGCCCGCCGAGGTCGCCCGCCGCTGGCCGGCGGCGAGTATCGGCTCCGCCAAGCAGTTACTGGCCGATCTTCCACTGCCACACCGTGTTCCCTGGACAGGTCAGGAAGGCGGTTCGCGTGCGGCGCGGGCCGCTCTGTCGGAGTTCGTCAATCGCCGCATGCCGAGTTATGAAGAGCGGAACCAACCGGAGCGCGAGGTAGCCAGTGGTTTGTCTCCCTATTTGCACTTCGGCCATGTCTCGGCACACGAGGTGTTCGCGCAAGCCGCGGCGAGGGACGGGTGGGACCCCGGCAAGCTCGCGGAGAAGGCCACCGGCAGCTCGTCGGGTTGGTGGGGGGGAAGCGCACCGTTCGAGTCCTTCCTCGACGAGCTGATCACTTGGCGCGAGTTGGGGTTCAACCGCTGCGCCCTGACACGAGACTTCGACAAGTACGAGTCGCTGCCCGCCTGGGCGCAGCAGACCCTCGCCGATCACGCGGGCGACCCACGGGCGCACGTGTACACGCTCGCCGAGTTCGAGCAAGCCGGGACTCACGATCGGCTCTGGAATGCGGCACAGCGTCAGTTGACTACCGAGGGCCGCATCCACAACTACCTGCGGATGCTGTGGGGAAAAAAGATACTAGAGTGGTCCGCCACGCCCCGCGACGCGTTGGGGGTCATGCTTGAGCTGAATAATAAGTATGCGTTGGACGGGCGTGACCCGAACAGCTACAGCGGTATATTTTGGGTCCTGGGTCGATACGACCGTGCCTGGGGACCCGAACGGACGGTCTACGGCAAGATCCGCTACATGAGTTCGGACAACACGGCGAGGAAGGTCCGAGTGAAAGACTACGTTGCCCGCTACAACGTAGCTGACCGTCGTCTGTTCGAGTAGCCGATGCCCTGCTGGGCGTGTCCGCGAGTGGAGCGTATAACGTCGGCGTGCGTCGACCAGCAACAAGCTCCGCGGTGTGCAGCGCCACCTCGCCGGTTGAATTGCCGGCACACAAGACACCTTCACACCTTCAACCAAGACGCCTTCAACCCACCCACCAGGAGCCCGAAATGAGTGTGCTCGTTCAACAGCCGGCCCCCGACTTCACCGCGCAGGCCGTGATGCCCGACGGTCAGTTCGCCGAGGTCAAACTTTCGGACTACCGGGGCAAGTACGTTCTGTTGTTCTTCTACCCGCTCGACTTCACGTTCGTCTGCCCGACCGAGATTATTGCTTTCTCGGATGCGGCGGCAAAGTTCGAGGCGCTCGGCGTGCAGGTCCTGGGCGCTTCGGTTGACAGCCACTTCTCGCACTTTGCGTGGCGCGAGACGCCGAGGGACAAGGGCGGCATCGGGGCTATCCATTACCCGCTGTTGGCCGACCTGAACAAGAAGATCGCCGAAGCGTACGACGTCCTGCTGGACGGTGGCGTTGCCCTGCGAGGCCTGTTCTTGATCGACAAGGAGGGCGTCGTGCGGCACCAAGTGGTCAACGACCTCCCGCTGGGGCGCAGCGTGGACGAGGCGCTCCGCATGGTCGAGGCGCTCCAGTACTTTGAAAAGAACGGCGAGGTCTGCCCGGCCAACTGGAAGGAGGGCGAGCGGACCATCAAGCCGACAATCGACGAAAGCAAGTCGTTCTTCGAAGCCGAGTACGCCGGCGGGGCTTGAAGCCGAGTTGCCCAACAGAAGTCTCTCAGCGCTCCCCGCCCCGCGGCGGGGAGCGTTTTTTTGCGGCGTCCGAATAGGCCAACTCCACGTCGACGGCTGCCGCCTTCGGTCAAATGCTTCCTGCGCGTGCCTGGCGGTGCTGGTACCTGCTAGAGCCGCCGCTTGTCGCCTCGAGTGGCGCTGCCTAAACTTCGCTACCACCGGCGGGGTCGTAGCCCGCCTCGCTTCCGCCAGCGCGACGGCTGCGCCTATCCCCTTCTGTGAGGCCTCCCTGTGGCAACCGGCTTTGACGTTCCTGAATGCGTAACCGCTAGCGCTGAGGGTCGCATCGGCCTGTCCAACGCCGAGAAATACGACGGCGTACGGCAAGCGGAGCGCTCGGCGGTCGACCCTGACTCGCCCGTCGATCTTTCAGCGATCGAAGGCGCCGTGCGGACGATCCTGGCGGCGGTAGGCGAAGACCCGGACCGGGAGGGCCTGCTCGATACGCCTCGTCGTGTCGCCAAGATGTACCGGGAGATGTTTGCGGGTCTTCACACCGACCCCGGACGCCACCTGAGGGTGACGTTCAGCGAGACCTGCGACGAGTTGGTGCTAGTCCGCGACATCGCCTTCACGAGTATGTGCGAGCACCACCTGCTGCCGTTCAGCGGCCGAGCCCACGTGGGCTACCTGCCCAACGGCCGCGTTACAGGGCTGAGCAAGCTGGCGCGTGTCGTCGACGAGGTCGCCCACCAGCCGCAGGTGCAGGAACGCATGACCCAGCGCATCGCTGACCTCATCGAGGATGAACTCGACACGGCGGGCGTCGCCGTCGTGGTCCAGGCGGAGCACTCGTGCATGTCGATCCGCGGCGTCAAGAAGCCCGGCAGCGAGACGCTCACCAGCGCCCTCCGCGGCGTCTTCAAGACCAACGCTTCGAGCCGGGCAGAGGTGATGTCGCTCATCGGCGCTGGACGCTGACGCACGGGACCCGCCGCCCGCCCACGTTCACGCTTCATCAGCCACCGCACGCCTCCTCAAGCACCTATGCAAATCCAAAAAGACTACAAGTTCTACGCGGCCCACCGCAACGAGCAGCTGAGCGACAAGTGCCGCAACCTGCACGGGCACCGCTACGGGCTGCGGTGTTTCTTCGAAGTTGAGAGGAGCGGCTCGCTGACGACGCTGTTCGGGGACTTCGACGCTAAGATCGAGCCGTTCCTGAAAAGTCAGTACGACCACTCGATGCTGATCAACACGTCCGACCCGCTCTATGAGACGTTGCTGGGGCATATGCGACGCACGGGGGAAGACCTACGGCTGAAAAAGTTCTCGGCGCCGACAACCGTCGAGAACCTAGCCTTCCAGCTCTTCACCGAGCTTACCGACATGGGCTTCTTTCTCTCGAAGCTCGAGGTCCGCGAGACCGACACGTCGGTCGTTTGCTACACGCGGGAAGACTGGGTTGCCGATAACCGGGACCCGACCCGACTGTCGAGCGTCAATACGCTGACCTAGTCAGCTTCTTCGGCAAGATACCAGTGGTCGACTCTGCCGCGGCCCCGTCAGCGCCGTGCTGTCTAGTGCTAATCATAACGGCTGCGCAGCTCAACGCGGTTGTGCCTCTGCACCAGGCCCACTGGGGCGCGTTTGCCCACCAAGCGCTCTTTTGTGTCCTATCTTTGCCCGGTGGGGATCATCTGCCCCAGCGTGTCCCGCACCGTGTAGGCGCCTCGTGTCGCACAGCAGGCGATCGCAGGTGGCAAGTCGCAGAACGAGAAGACGGTAGGAGTTCCTTCGATGAAGAAACAAACAGGTTTCACGCTCGTCGAACTGGTGGTGGTAATTCTGATCCTCGGCATCCTCGCCGGGGTCGCTGCGCCAAAGCTGTTTAACACTTCGAGCGAAGCCACCGACAACGGCTTGAGGCAGACACTGGCGATCGTCCGCGACGCGATCGAGCTGTACGCCGCTCAGAACGGTGGCGTGTTGCCCGCCTGCACGGGCGACGGCACCGGCGCCGGCAACTTCCACGACCTGCTGTCGCCTTACCTGCGGGGGACGTTCCCAACGTGCCCGGTCGGTCCGGCCCAAGACAACCTCGTGACGCCCAGCGCCGCCGCGTTGCCGACGGGGGCCACCACCCCGACGACCGGGTGGCTGTTCAGCACCAACGACGGGAGCTTCATCTGCGCGTTCAACGGCGCTACGGCAAGCGACGCGGCGGTGAACTACGACGAACTGTGATCCACCCGGCCGGGGCACGAGTATGGATAGCACCGCGACCAGGACCGTGTTGATTGCCGAGGACAACCCCGCGTTGCTCAAGGTGACACAGTTTTCACTTGAGCGCGCGGGGCTCGCCGTCGAATCGGCGTCGGACGGCATGGCGGCGTTGGAAATGCTGCGTGAGAAGCGGTACGGGTTACTCGTTACTGACCAGCAGATGCCGCGACTTTGCGGCGTTGACCTCGTCCGCGAGGCTCGGGAACTTCCCACGCATAAAGAGACGCCGGTGATTCTCTTGACCGCGAAGGCGATGGAGTTGAGCCACGACGAACTGGCGGAAGAGTTGGCAATCCACCACGTCCTCCGCAAGCCGTTCAGCCCCTTGGAGGTGTCGCGCCTCGTCGACCAGCTGCTGGCCTCGACGGTCGGGGACTGAGGGCGGCCCCGGGCGCCGCGAGCACGAACGATGATGGGTCATGAGCAACCGATCCCGCCAGTCTGGTCTCTCCCGCCGGGTAGTCGCCTACTACCTGTTCTTCTGCATGCTGGCGGTGACGTGGTTGTCCCTCGGCGTGCTGACGACTGCCCGGAGTGTTCTTAGCAGCCGCGCGACGAGCAGCTGCCTGTCGAAGCTGGGGCAGGTCGCCGCGTCGATCGAGCTGGACCTGCTCCGCAACGGCGGGGCCGCGACACAGCGGCTGATTGAGCAGGCGTGCAACGAGGGGCGCCTCGCCTTCTGCGCAGTTGTCGGCGCCGACGGCCGCTACCTGGCTCACACCAATCCCCTCCTGGTCGGGGCGCCCGCCGCGGAGCCGACTGGCGGCACGCTCCACTGGGGCAACGTCGCCGGGATCCGCCACGACGACGCCGTCTACGGGATGCTCAGCGAGTACCGCGTCCCGCTGGCGGTCAACAACCGGCGCCACGGTGAGTTACGGCTGGCGGTGGTCGAGCCGAACTTCCTAACCGTCGTGGCCGATGTCGCGGACGCGGCGCCGATCGCGATCTTACTGCCAGTCGGCTGCGTGATTGGTGGCGCCCTCTTGCTGCGCAGGATGGTGGGGCCTTTTGAAGGGATCGAGCAACGGTTGCGGGAAATCGCCCGCACCCCGTTTGGCGAACCGCTGCCGCTAGAGCCCGTCGCCGACAACGGCGTCGCGGCCGCCGGCTGGAACCGGATCGTCGAGAAGGTGTCTTCCATCGACCAGGAAGACGACAGCCACGCGCTCGAGGTGTCGATCAAAGAGGCGTTGAACCGCCGCCGGGGCACGCAAACGCTCGAGGTGCTCCAAGCCCTCCGTGAGGGGATCGCCGTGACCGACGCCAAGGGGCGGGTCGAGTTCGCGAACGTGGCGGTCGCCGCGCTACTGGACCTCGACTGCGTCTCTGGGAATGCCGAGTCGTCCTTGCTGGAGCAGCTCGCCGGGGTTTCGAACGGCGCCGAGCCAATCCTGGCCGCGGCCGGTTCGTCGCCGGTCGTCGCCGAGGTCGAGGCGCCTGGCGACGGCGAAGCGCGGACGCTCCGCGTCGAGCGTCAACCGGTCGACGGCGCCGGGGGCCGCGCGATCTGGTCGATCCGAGACATCACGCAACAGAAACTTGCCGAGGCGTCACGCGACCAGTTCATCGACGCGGCGACCCACGAGCTGCGGACGCCGCTAGCCAACATCAAGGCCTACGCCGAGACGCTGGCCGGCTGCGACGTCGAAGACCCTGAGCAGCAGAAGGAGTTCTTCAACACGATCAACTCCGAGGCGACGCGCCTCGCCCGGTTCGTCGACGACCTGCTCGACATCAGCAGCATGGAGGTCGGGTCGCTGACGATCCGCCGCCAGAACGTCGATATCCAGCGGCTCTTCCGCGAAGCGGTCGAGAAGGTACGCCCCGTAATCGAGAAGAAGTCGCAGGCCTTTGAGGTGCTGCTGCCCCCGAAACTGGGCGAGATGCACCTGGACAAGGACAAAGTGTCCGTGCTGCTGGTCAACCTGCTGGGCAACGCGTCGAAGTACACGCCGGAAGGGGGCGCCGTCCGATTCAAGGCCGAGGCCACCGAGTCGGCGATCTCGGTAACGATCGCGGATACCGGCGTAGGCATCTCTCAGGAAGAGCTGCCGCAGGTGTTCGACAAGTTCTTCCGTAGCGAAGACCCGCGGGTACGCGGCGAGTCTGGCACGGGACTCGGCTTGTCACTGGCCCGTGAGATCGCCCGTCTCCACGGCGGGGACATTACCGTGGTCAGCGACGTGGGCGAGGGGAGCGCCTTCACCGTCACGCTGCCGCGTAGCGCAAGGGACGCCGTATGATCGCCACCGAGAAGCAAGGCGCGGTGACGGTTGTCACGCCCGACACGCCCATCGTCGGTGAACGAGCCGAAGACCTCGTTGCGTCAGTCGACGCCGAGCTTAAGCGGGGGCTCCCGATGGTCGTGCTCGACCTGGCGGCGGTCCCGCTGATTGACAGCCTTGGCCTTGGTGCATTGCTCGACGCCCGCGAGGCGACGCGGGCTCGCGGGGGGCTGATCAAGCTCGCCGGCGCGACGAGCCTGGTGGCTGACATCTTGGAAGCAACCGGCGTTGGAGAACACTTCGAGAAGTACGAGAACGCCAAAGCTGCCGTTGGGAGCTTCGCCCGATGACGCCACCACTCGCACCCGATAGCCTTGCCGCCGACAAAGCCGAGGCGTTGATCGAGGGCCTTACAGCGCCGCTCGCCTCGGACCCGCCGGTAACCGCGGGCCGCGCGGCGCGGTCTCGCCCGCTTGGGCAGCAGCTCGTCGGCGCCGATCTGATCACGCCGGAAGACCTGGACGCCGCGCTCGCCTTGCAAGCGAAACGGGGCCAGCGGCTCGGCGAGACACTGCTGGAGATGGGCGTCGCGACCGAGGAGCAACTGCTGCCGCACGTCGCCACACAGCTCGCGACGCCGGCCGTGCGGCTGCGCGAGGGCTTGATCGACCCCGCGGTAGTCCGATCGCTCCCGCGCGAAGCGGCCGAGGGGCTCGGCGTCCTGGCCATGTTCCGCGTCCGCGACACGTTGACCGTCGCGATGGACGACCCGTTGAACCTCGACCTGATCGACCAGGTCGAGCGTGCGGCCGGCTGCGCGGTGCGCCCGGTGTTCGCGTTCCGGGCGTCCATCGACCGGATGCTCCGGCGCTGCTACGAGGACGACTTTCAGGTCGACGCCGTCACCGCTGACCTTGACGACCAGGCCGTCGAGCTTCAGTCCGACATGGCGGAAGTCGACGCCGCGTCGGTGCAAGACCTCGTCGAGGGCAGCCCCGTCATCAACCTGGTCAACTACCTGATCCTGCAAGCCATCCGGAAGGGCGCCAGCGACATCCACGTCGAGCCCAGCCGCAAGTACGGCATCGTCCGCTTCCGCATCGACGGCCAACTTGTCGAGATGCTCCGCCCCCGCCGCGACATCTACCCGGCGGTGATCTCGCGCATCAAGGTCATGGCCAAGCTCGACATCGCCGAGCAGCGGCAGCCGCAGGACGGGCGTTGCCAGGTTGTCGTCGACCGCAAAGAGGTCGACCTGCGTGTGTCGACGCTGCCGACGGTGCTCGGCGAGAAGGCGGTGCTGCGCGTCCTCGACCGCGGGCGGCTGACCTTCAACCTCGACGAACTCGGCATCCCCGGCAGCGAACTGGGGACGATCAAGGGGATGCTCGCCAGGCCTTACGGTTTGATGCTCGTCACGGGCCCAACCGGCAGCGGCAAGACGACCACGCTGTATTCCGCGCTCGAACTGATCAAGTCGGTGCACCGAAACATCGTCACGGTCGAAGACCCCGTCGAGTACCAGATCGATCTGGTCAACCAGGTGCAGGTCGACTCGGCCCGCGACGTGGCCTTCGCGACCGCGTTGCGGTCGATCCTCCGGCAGGACCCGGACGTCATCATGGTCGGCGAGATCCGAGACGCCGAGACCGCCCAGGTCGCGGTGCAGGCAGCGCTCACCGGCCACCTGGTGATGAGCACGCTGCACACCAACGACAGCGTCGGCGCCCTGACGCGGATGCGTGACATGGGCGTCGAGCCGTACAAGCTTGCCGCTTCGCTGGTTGGCGTCGTTGCGCAGCGGCTGCTCCGCACAATCTGCCCACACTGCCGAACCACCCACTACCCAAGCCGCGAGTACCTTGAGGCTCTGCACTACGCGGGCGACAAGCGCCGCGGCTTCGCGCGCGGCGAGGGGTGCCGTGAGTGCTACGACACCGGTTTCAAGGGCCGGATCGGCGCGTACGAGGTGCTCGGCATCGACGAAGAGCTCCGTGAACTCATCGGCCGCGACGCCACGGCGAACGTCGTGCGCGACCGGCTGAACGGCGAGGGGCAGCGGACACTGCTGCACAGCGGCTTGTCGCTCGCTGAGCAAGAACTCACCAGCCTGGAAGAGGTCGCCCGCGTCGCCTTCTTCGAGTAATCGCGCCGCCGTACAACAAAGATGACCGCCTTAACCTGGGACAACCTGACAGCCGCATCGGCCGACGAGCCGCACTCCAGCGCCGGCGCCGGCTCGTGGTTTGCTCCGCGTGTACGGCCCCAGGACGTCGCGGACGTCACGGCTCAGCTAGCCATCATGACGAAGAGCGGTGTCGACATCGCAACGGCGATGGGGTCGTTGGCTTCGCAGTGTGCGCGCCCCGCTCTGGCCGACGTGCTAGAAGACGTGCGCGAGGACGTTGTGGGCGGCGTCCGCTTCTCCGAGGCGCTACGCCGACACCCCGAAGTCTTCGACGACGCGTACGTCGCCACGGTTGGCGCCGGCGAGGCCACCGGCAAGATGGCCGAGATCTTTGCCCAGTTGGCTGAGCTCAAGCGGTCGGAATTACGACTCAGGCGGACGATCGCGTCGCTGCTGGTTTACCCGGTGTTGTTGGCGGTGGTTTCGGTCGTCGTCATCACGGCTTTGGTGGTGTTTGTCCTGCCGCAGTTCGCCGGCATCTTCGAGCAGTACGACACCCCGCTGCCCTGGATCACCCAGGCGTTGCTCGCGGTGGCCAACGAGCTCCGCGAGCGTTGGTGGGCCTGGGCGCCGCTGGCGGGGCTCCTGGTCGCCGGACTGATATCGCTGCGATTCACCGAGGCGGGCCGTAGGCTCTTCGACCGCGTGATGGTCGAGGGCATCGGCGTCGGCAAGGTCAGCCAGAAGCTCATCGTCGGGCGGATGTGCCGGCTGATGGGGCTCATGATTGAGAGTGGCGTTCCGCTCCTCGAAGCGCTGCAACTCGTCGGGCTCTCGACTCGGAATAGCGTCTACCGCGACTTGGTCGACGAACTAGAAGAAGCCGTGCTGAACGGGCAGGGCATGACCGCAACGCTGAGCAACTCGCCGGTCTTCCCGGCGGCGGCGACCGAGATGATCGGCACCGCCGAGCGGAGCGGCAAGCTCGGCGAGGTGATGCGGATGATCGGCGCCTACTTCGAGGAGGAAGGCGAGGCGTCCGCGCGCAGCGTCGTCAGCGCCCTCGAGCCGCTCATCACTGTCGTGATGGGCGTGATCGTCGCCGTCGTCGTGCTGGCCGTCATGCTGCCGGTGTTCGACCTCGCAACCGTCGCCAAGGGCGGCGCCTGAATCCAATAAACCAAGAGGCGTGCGGTGCTTCGCTTTGGAAACAAGTCGGGCTGGATCGGCATCGACGCCGGCGCGTCGACGCTTAAAGTCGTGCAGGCGTCGTCGCGCCACGGCGCCGTACGGCTCGATCGTGTCGCCGTGGCGCCGCGCTCGGCGGCGTTGGAAGCTGGCGCAAGCCTCACCGGCGGCGGTGTCTCGCATGAGCTTGCGACGGCGGTCGCGATCGCCGGCGGATTCGACGGCAGGTCCGCCGCGGCCGTCCTCTCGATGTCGGCATGCGACCTCAGCGCCGGTCGGCGGCAACCGGTCGGGGCGGCGGCGCCCGCCGGGGTCGCCGCCATATGCAGCGACGATTGGCTTGCGGATCGCCCGAGCGGCCAAGCCGATCGGCCCAGCAGTGGCGACGGCTGGTACACGCTGTCAACCGCCGAGGACACCGCGGACGAACTCTGCCGCGACATTCTGACGTGCGGCTTCTCGTGCCGCGCGATTGACGGCATGCCTCAGGCGCTCGCACGAGCGGTCACGATGTCTGAACCCGCAGCGAGCTGTGCGCCGATCGGTTTTGTCGATTGGGGGCACACCGGCGCGCTATACGGGACCGTCGTCGACGGGGCGCCCGCCTACGTCCGCCGCTTGCGCGACTGTGGCCTCGCGCGGCTTGAGCAAGAGCTCGCCGATGAGCTGAGTCTCGATCGCGCCAAGGTCGAGGAGATGATGGCGGCCGCGGCCTCGTGCGGACCCGACGCGCCGTCGGCCTCTCTTATCCGTGAAGTGGCGGGGCCGTTGATTGAGCGGCTCGGCGCCGAGTTGGAGAAGACCCTGGCCCACCTCAGGATGCACCGCAAGGGCTTGGCTCCCAAGAAGATTCTGCTGTTCGGTGGGGGGGCGTGGGGCGGCGCCGCGGCCG
>JBCCZD010000092.1:0-14270 GCA_039188275.1 Planctomycetota bacterium | reverse complement strand
CCCCCCCCCCCCTCCCCCCGCGCGCCTGGCGGCCCCCGCCCCCGCCAGCCCCCCCGCGCCCGCCCCCCGCCCGGCGGGCTCGCTTTGCGCGCGCCGCGCGCCCCCCCCCGGCTAGGGGGCGGCTCGCCGCGGGGCAACAGGGCGGCCGCCGCACGGCGCCACGGCAAAATCGCGCGGGCTGGGCTCGCCCCGAACCGCGGCATGGGTTAGAAACCCGACCGGCATGGGATGCCGATTCTCAAATAGGCCAAGGATAGGGGCGATTTCGATGGATGCGAAGCTAGCACCGGCGCCAAGCACGACGGGAACGCCAAGCACGACTGGCAAGCCGCTCACCTACGACTGGCTAGCGATCGGCGTCGTTGGGGGCGTCCACCTGCTCGCCGCGGCGGCGCTGAGCCCCTGGCTGTTTAGCTGGGCAGGCGTCGCGGTCGCGGTCGCCGGCTGCTACGTGTTCGGCACGCTCGGCGTGAACCTCGGCTACCACCGGCTGCTCTCGCACCGCAGCTTCAAGTGCCCGCTCTGGCTCGAGCACGGCCTGGCGGTGCTGGGCGTCTGCTGCCTGGAAAAAACGCCGGGCCAGTTCGTCGCCATCCACCGTGCCCATCATCAGCACGAAGACGAAGAAGAAGACCCGCACTCGCCCGTCGGCACGCCTTTCTGGCAGCAGCTGTTTTGGGGGCACATGGGCTGGGCGCTGGTCGATAACCCAGGATTCTACAACGCGTCGACCTACGACAAGTACGCCCGCGACGTCTTCCGCGACCCCTTCTACCTGCGGATGGAGCGGAGCCTCAACTGGCTCGCGATCTACGGCGCCCACGCCGCGGCGTTCTACCTGACCGGCTTTGTCGCCGGTTGGCTGTTGCCCAGCGGGTCGTTCTTGGGGGGCGTCCAGCTCGGCCTCAGCCTGCTGGTGTGGGGCGTGTTCGTCCGGACCGTGCTTGTCTGGCACATCACTTGGAGCGTGAACTCGATCGGCCACGTCTGGGGGTACAAGAACTACCAGACGCGGGGCAACTCGCGCAACAGCCTGCTCATCGGCCTGATCAGCAACGGCGACGGCTGGCACAACAACCACCACGCCGACCAACGGGCCGCCGCCCACGGGCACAAGTGGTGGGAGCTGGACGTCACCTACACGACGCTGTGCCTGCTCAAGCGGTTCGGCCTGGTCTGGGACCTGGTGCCGGTGGGCGCCGGGGCAGCCGCGACGCCGGCAACCGCACCTTCAGAACCCGCCAAGCGAGCGGCGTGACGCCGACGGTCGCTCACGCGCCGGGTTTTTCTGGCCGAGGATGGCCACCCGAACGCGCTGCCGCCTACAATTCGGCCAATGCGACCGATTCTTCTCTCTGCCGACTGCGTGTGTACGGGCCCGGCCCCGGCCGCCGATTACTGAATCGGGGCGTGTTGCCGGCGTTCGGTCCGCCCCCAGTAGGGCCTGTGCAAGCAGGGCCTGTGCAAGCAGGCCCGTGCAAGCAGGGCCCGCCGAGCCGCGTGCCGGGCGATCGATGCTGCCATCGCTAGCAGCGCCGCTGGCCACCATTGTCGCAGCCCTGCCGCGGCGCTCTCACCACAGCGCCGCCCACTACAGCGCCGCCCATCACAAGCGCCGCCCACAACGGGAAGCCCAATCATGGCGACCGACTTCCGACTCAAAGAACGCCTGCCGAACCTCACCGACCGGCTCGTCGCGACCTACGACGCCGACGACGCGCTCAACCACCTCGACCACTGCCCCCTGCCGCAGTACGAAGAAGTGATCGCCGCGGTGGGCGACCTCGCCGAGATCCTCTACCCCGGCTACCGCCGGCGGGAGGGGCTGCACGAAGGCAACATCCGCTACTACGTCGGCGACCTGATCGACCGCCTCCACGACCGCCTCACCGTTCAGATCGGCCGGGCGCTGCTGCACCAAGCCGTCGAGAGCGGCGAGCCGATTTGCGAGCAGAGTGACGAGGACCCCAAGCTCTACTACGAGGGGGTGGGCCAGGCCAAGACGCTCGAGTTCCTCGACCGCCTGCCCGGCCTCCGCAAGACGCTTGCGACCGACGTCCAGGCCGCCTACGACGGCGACCCCGCGTGCAAGTCGGCCGCCGAGGTGATCTTCTGCTACCCGGGCCTCGAGGCGGTCACCGTCTACCGCCTGGCCCACGAGTTGTACGAGCTCGGCATCCCTTTCATCCCCCGCATGATGAGCGAGTGGGCCCACCGCCGGACCGGCATCGACATCCACCCCGGCGCCACGATCGGCGACTACTTCTTTATCGACCACGGCACGGGCGTCGTGATCGGCGAGACGTGCCAGATTGGCGACCGCGTCAAGGTCTACCAGGGCGTCACCCTCGGCGCCCTCAGCTTCCCGACCGACGAGAACGGCCAGCTGGTCCGCGACCAGAAACGCCACCCGACGATCGAGGACGGCGTGGTGGTCTACGCCAACGCGACGATACTGGGCGGCCGAACGGTCATCGGCGCCGGCGCGGTGATCGGCTCCAGCGTCTGGCTCACCCGCAGCGTGGCGCCCGGCACGACGGTGGTGATGGAGAAGCCGGCACTGCGTGAGAAGTCCGACGAGAGCGACGCGCTGAAGCCCGAGACGGGGTACCAGATTTGAGGCGCTGTCTGTTCACCGCAATCGGTAATGTGGAGCGCCGCGCGTCGTTATCGCTCTGCCGGGAGTACCCGAGTGACATCTTTGATGCGGTCGACGACGCGGTCGCGAGAGAATCGAACTTCCAGCGATCGACTCCGTAGCGGTCGCTCGTAGACCCAGGAAACACGCGTAACCCCTTCGATTGCGTGTCGAGGGCTCACTCGGTCGGGAGCACCAAGCAACGCGCGGACCTCGTCCTGGGGCATGCCAATCGTCAGGCGCTTTCGGAGCTGTTTATCAACCGCCGGCGAATCGGCGTACTGCCATGCCAGTCGCCACAGGCCGAACATGGCTGAGCACAGCGCGAAGTAGAAGAAGATGCTGCGGAGCGGCCAGGCTTTCAGGCCACTTTGGTGGGAGTCGGCTGCTTGAGGCATCTTGTGCTGCCGTGACGATCTTCTGGCTAGTCCGTCAGGCTTCGGGCAGGTTATCCAGATCGGCGAGGTCTTTGTTGCGACCGCTCGCGAGCTTGTTCGCTCTGAGGTCTTCGAGCGATATCACTTGAAGCGTGAGGTTGCCGACGCTTTTTGCTTCGCGACGGGAGTAGGCGGTGGCAAAGTCGACGCCTGATACCTTGGTCAGGAGATCGATTCGCATCGGCGGCAGCCCGATCTGGAACACCTTCCCCTCTTGCTTGAACATCGACTCTTTCGCCGAATCGTGCGAGAAGCCGAATCTCCGGAGGACGGTGACGACTTTCGGCGCGTTCTCTTCGGTCGCAGCGACCCAAGCGTCGATGTCGGAGGTGCTGCGGACGTAGCCGTGCAGGGCAACCGCGAACCCGCCGACGAGCAGATACTCAACCTTCTCCGAGTTCAGCAACTCGAAGAACTCTTTGAAGTCGGCCGGTAGCTCGATCTCGTCCATACATTACCTGCCGAAGCCTGAGCAACTCCCGCACCCGATAAGTGGGGGTCTTCGACCACCAGAACTCGCGGTCGGCGGAGTCGTCGCCCAGCTCGGTGACGCGGAGCTTGGTTCGGTCGAGGCGTGGTTCGTCGTGCGGTCCCATGCCCCCGATTATAGCCCGCGTCGCCGGCGTCCCGCACGGTCAATCGCCCCGCCGAACGCCCTTCCAGAGCTTGCGCTCGAGGTTCGGGTAGTACTGGGTCCAGTTGCTCTCGACGTTCGGGCACTCGTTGATCAGCCCGGTGAAGCTGGCCAGCTTGGCGTCGAGGTTGTCGAGCTGGTGCAGGGCGACCGCCTCGAGCGTCATGGGCAGCTTCGCGGCGCCGTAGGCGTACTCGCCGTGGTGGCTGATCACCAGGTGCTTGATCTCCATCAGCAGCGTGGGGTCGATCGGTTCGCCCGACAGCCGCTCGGCCTCCTTGGCTTTCGCGTCGAGCTCGGTGATCGCCATGACGATGTGGCCGAGCATCTGCCCCTCGTCGGTGTAGGCCAGGTCGCGTTCGTAGGAGAGCTCGTCGATCTTCGCCGAGTCGTGCAGGAACGCGCCCATAAGCAGCTTGTCCCGGTCGAGCTGCGGGTACCGCGGGGCGACCACCAGCACCAGCTCCATCAGCGAGACGACGTGCTCCAGCAGGCCGCCGTGGTAGGCGTGGTGGTTCTTGATGCCAGCCGGCGCGCGGGTGAAGCGGCTCATGAACTGCTCGTCCATGAGGTACGCCTCGGCGAGCGCGGCGAGCGGCGGCGACGTCATCCCGCGCAGGGCGTCCGCCAGCCTGGTGGCCATCTTGTCGACCTCGCTGGTCTGCAAGACCATGAAGTCCGCCTCGTCCACCTCGTCGGGCCGGGCCTTGCGGATCGTGTTGGCGATCATCTGCATGTTGCCCTGGAAGAGCTGCGTGGCGCCCTCCACCAGCACGTAGTCGCCGTTCTCGAACGCCTTGTAGTCGTTCTCGCTCGCGTTCCACATCCGCGTGGCGATCCCGCCCGACCGGTCCGACAGCTCAAGCTGCAGGTACAGGTTGCCGTTGCGGTTGGGCCGCAACTGCTTGTCGCTGGCGAGGAAGACCTCTTTGACCTGCTCGTTGTGGGCGAGCTGCGAGACGTAGCGGCGGTCGGGCATTGTGGATTTGGGATTGCGGATTGCGGAATGACGCGCCAGCGGAGCTTGGCAGCGAGCCGGCGGCTCTAGCCGGCGGATCAAGTTAGAACTTACCAGATCGCCGCGACCGCGCCGCGGGATGCAATTCCGCGCGGACACGCGATGGCGTAGAATCCCCCGCGACAGCGCGTTATTCCGCAATCCGCAATCCCAAGTCCGCATTCGCCGCATGGCCAAGCCCACCAAGACCGCGATCGTCCCCACCCGCGCGGACAACTACCCCGAGTGGTACCAGCAGGTCGTCAAGGCGGCCGACCTGGCCGAGACGTCCGACGTCCGCGGCTGCATGGTGATCAAGCCGTGGGGCTACGCGATCTGGGAGAACATCCAGCGGCGCCTCGACGCCATGTTCAAGGCGACCGGGCACGAGAACGCCTACTTCCCGCTGTTCATCCCGATGGGCTTCCTCGAGAAGGAGGCCGAGCACGTCGAGGGATTCGCCAAGGAGTGCGCCGTGGTCACGCACCACCGCCTGGAGCCCGACGGGGAGGGGGGCCTCCGGCCGGCGCCCTCGGCGGAGCTCGAGGAGCCGCTCATCGTCCGGCCGACCAGCGAGACGATCATCGGCGCTACCTTCGCGCGTTGGGTACAGAGCTACCGCGACCTGCCGATCCTTATCAACCAGTGGGCCAACGTCGTCCGCTGGGAGCTCCGTACGCGGATGTTCCTCCGCACGGCCGAGTTCCTCTGGCAAGAGGGCCACACCGTCCACGCGACCAGCGAGGAGGCCGAAGCCGAGACGCGGCAGATGCTGGACGTCTACGCCGACTTCGCCGAGCGGCACATGGCGATGCCGGTCGTCAAAGGCGAAAAGACCGCCGGCGAGCGCTTCCCCGGCGCCGTGGCGACCTACTCCATCGAGGCGATGATGCAGGACCGCAAGGCGTTGCAGGCGGGGACCAGCCACTTCCTCGGTCAGAACTTCGCCAAGGCGCAGGAGATTAAGTTCCAGAGCCAAGCGGGCGGGCTCGAGTACGCGTGGACCACCAGCTGGGGCGTGTCGACCCGGCTCGTCGGCGGGCTCATCATGACGCACGCCGACGACGACGGGCTGGTCCTGCCGCCCACGCTGGCGCCGGCCCACGTGGTGCTGCTGCCGATCTACAAGAACGACGAGGAGCGGCCGAAGGTTTTGGCGTACGTCAATACGCTCAAGGCGGAGCTCGAGGCCCAGTCGTACGACGGCGAGCCGGTCCGCGTGCGGGTTGACGACCGCGACCTCCGCGGCGGCGAGAAGAAGTGGCAGTGGGTCAAGCGTGGCGTCCCCGTGCGGGCGGAGATCGGCATGCGCGACGTCGAGGCCGACGCGCCGTTCGTTGCCCGCCGCGACGGCGTCAAGTTCGAGAAGGGGCTGTCGCGTGCGGCGCTGGTTGCCGGCATCGGCGCGACGCTCGCCGAGGTCCAACAGACGCTCTTCGACCGCGCCGCCAGCGCCCGCGACGAGGCGACCGTGACGATCGACTCGCTGGCTGACTTCGAGGCGTTCTTCGCCGAGGACCAGCCCGGCGGCTTGGCGTACTGCCACTTCAACGACGGGTCGGAGATGGAAGCCAAGTGCAAGCAACTCAAGGTGACGCCCCGCTGCGTCCCGCTAGGCGGCGAAGCCGAGCCGGGCGAGTGCCTGTTCACCGGCGCGGGGAGCGAGCGACGAGCGGTCTTCGCGCGGGCGTATTGATGACCTCGCGTTTTCGTGCGCCGGACGGACCGCGTGGCGGTCCGGCTGGGGGCGGGCCTGCCGCGATTCCCTAGCCGGACCGCCACGCGGCCCGAACGCTTCAGAGCGAACCCTTGCCCTCAATCCAAACCAAACCCGAGTGCTTGGGCAAGTACCGCGCAAGCAAGTGATCGAAGTGCGTCTGCTCGCGCACCCGCCGGCGGCTGCCGCCTTCGCTGAGCCACTCGCGTTTGCCAAACTCGCCGTTCATCGCTCGGCTCAGCGACGACTTTACACGGGAGCGCACGGGAACAACCCGTCGGTCGTCCGCCCACGACACCAGTGTGTGCAGGTGGGTTGCGTCGGTTGCCACGCCGTGCGTGAAGAAGCGTTGCTTTTCTTGTGACTCAAGCAGCGTTACGAGCAACAGCCGCTGGTGCTCGGGCCTCAAGGTTACCTCCTCTTCCAACATCGCGTTCCTGTAGCGAGCCGCTTCTTCCTGATCGCTCGGCAGAATCCCACGCTTGCGCTTCACGTATCCCTGCCGGCGGTCGGGGAGCCAGGAGCCGTAGGCGTGGTAGGTGAAGAGGTAGACCGGCATGGTGTTCGGGCGGATCGCGTGGCGGTCCGGCTGGGGAGTGAAGGCTGGCAGCTTTACAGGTTGGCTACGCCGGTTGCGGGGCGTGGTTGACGAAGCCGCGGGTGACGGTCCACACCTGGCCGGTCTGTGCCGGGAGGTAGCGGTCGACCAGGTAGTCGAATTGCGTCCGGTTGCGGACCCGCTTGGCGCCGCTGCCCTGCCCGTCGCGGTCGAGGCCGTCGGTGGGGTTGTCTTCGCCGATCCACGCCTGCCGGCCGAATTCTCGGTTCATCGCTCGCGTGACCGCCGATCGGATCGCCGCGCGGACGTCTACCGGGCTCCGCCGATCGTCCCACGCGACCAGCGCCAACAGGCGCTTCTGATCGGCTGCGACGCCGAAGCAGCGGTAGGCGTCTCGCGCCTGCCGATCGACGACGGTATCAATCAGACAACGCCCGTGGTCGCTACTGAAGACGACGTCCCGCCGCTCGAGGGCTCGGCGGTACCGCTCCGCGAGCGGCAGGCGTGCCTGGCGGGGCGGGTCGTTGCGGAGTACGAAGCGGGCCGTCTCGTCTCCGGCGGGCGGGCCGGCGGCTGCGAACGATAGCAGAGAAACCGGCATCGGCGGGGTCCTCGGAGGGGGGGCGTTGGCGTCTGGGCGGGCGTGTTGCGCCCGCGGCGAACGAGTTAGTGTACAAAAATACACATATCGGCCCGCGTTGTCAAATCACGGCTTGCGGGACGTCTCCGACGCTTCCCAGTCGCTACCGAACCCCTCCGCCGGCGTTTGACGCGTCGGTCAGCGGCCGCGAGAATCGGACTATGAAGTTCACGGTACTCTTGATCGCCGCGGCCGCGGTCGGCTGCGGCTTGGGCGTCGCGATGGCCTATGTGTCGCTCGGCCCCTTGGACGGCGACCAGCTCGCTGCGCCCGCGCCGATTGCCCGCGTCGCGGCCCCCGAGCCGGCGCCCCGGTCGGGCCCGTCGGCTCGGCTCGATTCGGCCTCGCACGACTTCGGCGTCATGCAGCTTGGCGCCAAGCGCTCGCACACGTTTGTGATGCACAACGACGGCGCCTCGCCGCTGGTGCTCACGACCGGCGAAACCAGTTGCAAGTGCACGTCGTTCACCGCCGGCGACGGCCCCGTCCCGCCCGGTGGGAGCGTCGAGATCAATTTGGAGTGGATCGCGAAGTCCCTCGCCGGGCCGTTCCGCCAGACGGCGAACCTTTCGACCAACGACCCGAACCACCCCCAGTTTGTGCTGACAGTAGAAGGGCAGGTCGTCGAGGCATCCGGCTTGTTCCCCAAAGAGTTCCGGTTGAATCGAATGAGCGTTGACGAGACGCGTGAGCTGGTGGTCGACGTGCTGGCGTTCGATCAGCAAACGCTCGAGGTGGTCGCGGACCCGCCGACGCGGCCCGACGGGGTGCCGAACGACGCCTACAGCGTCGCGGTGACGCCGCTCGCCAGAGAAGACTTCCCCGAACCGACCGCCACGGCCGGCAAGCGGGTGACGCTGACCGTGAGGCCCGGCCTGCCGATCGGGCGGGTTCTGGACTGGGTCACCCTGCGCACCAACCTGCCGACCGGCGACGAGACAATCCAGGTGCCTGTAGTCGGCCGGGTCGAGGGCGACCTCTCGATCCGCGGCGCCGGTTGGTCGGCGGAAACGGGCGTCCTGTCGCTGGGTATCGTGAAGAACTCGGTCGGTTACAAGCGGAACCTGCTCGTTTCGGTGAAGGGCCCCAACGCGTCGGAGGCCGAGCTGTCGGTCGCCGAGATCGACCCCCCCGAACTGGCGGTTGCGCTCGGCGAGCCGCGTCGCGTGCGTGCGGGTGTGGTCCACTTCCCGCTCGCGATTGAAGTCCCTAAAGGGACCCGGCCGATGGTACGCCTGAACAACGGCCTCAAAGGCGATGGCACGTACGCCTTCCCGGAGGGCCGCGTGCGGCTGGCGAGCACGCTGCCCAGCACGCCGGGAATCGAACTGCGTGTGCGGTTCGCCGTTGAGGACGACTCGCCTTAGCTTTTACGCAGCGTTAACCCGTCGAGAAACGCGGTTGCGGCCCCCGCGCCGGGTCGCGTACCTTCCAACAAGGCGTGGCACGCCGGTGGGGTGTGCCGATAGGTAGCCGCTTGACGGCTCGCCGCCGCCGCCCCTGGCTCGCCGCCCCCGTGGCTCGCCGCTTGTCGCCGGACTCGCCCACGATGCAAAGCTTTAACCGCAAGTCTCGAAAGCCCGGCGCCGCTCGCCGGGGGGTGCTGGCGCCCGCCGCGGTCCTGGGCCTCGCGGCGCTCGTCGTCGGCCTCGGCGCGGGCGGTGCTTACGACGAGGAGCGGCCCGACCCCGTCAAAGCGAACGGCACGATCTTTAAGGAGAAGGACGGGGCCGACTGGCCGAAGCCGACCGCCGTGCTTGTCTTCACCGGCGAGCAGGACGGCTACCTCGAACCGTGCGGCTGCGCCGGTCTGACGAACCAAAAGGGCGGGCTCAAGCGGCGCCACACCTTCCTCAAGCAGCTGCGGGACGACGGCTGGCCGGTGGTCGCCCTCGACGCCGGCGGGCTGATCAAGCGCTACGGCCAGCAGGCGCAGATCAAGTACAACCGGGCGGTCAACGCCCTGATCGAGCTCGGATACCAGGGCGTCGGTTTCGGCGCCAAGGACCTGAGGATGGAGGTGCTTGGCGTCGCGATCAACTTGGAGGAGTCGCGCAACCCGCTCACTTCGGCCAACGTCGGTTTGCTCGGCTTCGACCCGCTGATGAGCCAACGCTGGCGCACCGCCGAGGCGGGCGGCCTGAAGATCGGCTTCACGTCGGTCCTGGCCGATCGCCTGCGGGCGGTCCTCGAGAACAACCCCGACGTCGATTCTGAGCCGGCCGCCGAGGCGCTCAAGCGGGTGACGCCCGAGCTCGAAGCGCAGGGCTGCGACCACCTGGTGTTGATGGTTTACGGCAACGGCGACGAGGCACGCCGGCTCGCCAAACAGTTCCCCGCCTACCGGTGGGTCGTCTCGGCCGCCGGCGCCGACGAGCCGCCGCACCGCATCGAGAAGATCGCCGGCGCCAGCTCGTACCACGTCGAGGTGGGCCACAAAGGGATGTACGCCGTGGCGATCGGCCTGTACCCCGGCGGCGACCCCGCGTTCCGCTACCAAAAGGTTCCGCTCGACCACCGGTTTGACGACTCGCCCCAGATGCAGCGGATGCTCATCGAGTACCAGGACGAGCTGAAGACGTTCGGTTTCGACGGCCTGGGCGTCAAGCCGCAGCTCCACCCGTCGGCGACGATCACGCGCGGGACGTTCGCCGGCAGCGCCGCCTGCGCCGACTGCCACGAGGAAGAGTACGAGATCTGGCAGAACACGCCCCACTCGCACGGCACCAAGACGATCGTCGACCTTGAGCCGGCCCGGCACTTCGACCCGGAGTGCCTGAGCTGCCACGTCACGGGGTGGGAGCCGCAGAAGTACTACCCGTTTGTGTCGGGCTACGTCAGCCTCGAGGCGACGCCCCACCTGACCGAGCAGGGCTGCGAGAACTGCCACGGCCCCGGCGCCCGCCACGCCGCGGTGGAGAACGGCGACATCGACGTCCCCGACAGCGAACGCGAGGCGTTGTACGCCGCGCTGCACCTGGAGATCGGCGAGAACGAGGGGAACAAGGAGGGCCAGGCGCTCGGCAAAGCCGTGAACAACTGCCTCGGCTGCCACGACCTGGACAACTCGCCCGACTTCGACTTCCAGGAGTACTGGCAAGTCGTCAAGCACGGCAGCCGCTGGGAGCGAGATGAAGAGGAAGCTGAAGAGTAGGGGTGGCCCTTGAAGGTCAGCGACAAGCATTCGTGGTCGCCGCGCCCGAGGAGTCTTACCCCTCGATCTCCGCGAGCACGCTCTCGTCGATCGCGAAGTTGGACGACACCGCCTGCACGTCGTCGTGGTCGTCGAGCTTCTCCATCAGCTTGAGGACCTTCGCGGCGTCGCCCGAGCCGACGGCGACCGGGTCCTTCGCTAGGTAGGTGATCGACTGGCTCTCCGGCTTGTAGCCGGCGGCGTCGACCGCGGCGACGACGTCGTTGAACGCCTCGACCTCGCAGACGACCTCGAACGCGCCGGCCCCTTCACCAGACGAGACGTGCCGGACGTCGTCGGCGCCCGACTCGAGGGCGAGCTCCATGAGCGTTTCCTCGTCGAGGGTCTTGGCCTCACCACCGTCGCCCGTTTGCTCGGCGGCCCCGTCTTGATTGGCAGACAAGACGACCAACCCCTTGCGCTCGAACATCCACGCCGCGCAGCCGGAGACGCCCATGTTGCCGCCGCAGACCTCGAAGATCTTGCGGACCTCGGGGGCGGTGCGGTTGCGGTTGTCGGTCAGGATCTCGACCATGAACGCCGTGCCGGCGGGGCCCATCCCCTCGTAGAGGACCTCTTCGTAGTTGTCGCCGTCGAGGTCGCCGGCGCCCTTCTTGATCGCCCGCTCGATATTGTCCTTGGGCATCGACACCGCTTTGGCGTCGTTGATCGCGTAGCGCAGCTTGAGGTTGGTGTCGGGGTCGGCGCCCCCCATCTTCGCGGCGACGATGATCGCCCGCGAGAGCTTGCTCCACACCTTGCCGCGCTTGGCGTCGATCGCCGCCTTCTTGTGTTTGATCCCTGCCCAGTGCGAGTGGCCGGCCATCGGAAACTTGGGGGGTGTGGGGTTGAGTGAAGCGTTGGCGGAAGCCCGTCAGTATAGCCCTGCGTCGATGGAATTCGAGGCGTGATCTTCAGCCGGACCGCGTGGCGGTCCGGCTGCGTGGAGAGCGGGGGCGGTTATTCGCCGCCCGCGGGCGGCTCGGCGAGCTTGCCGCGGACCTTGGCGGCGGCTTCCGGGTTGGAGGTTTCAAGCTGGGCCGCCGCGCGGCGCCAGGCGCGGGCCGCCTCGTCCTGCCGGCCGAGCGAGGCGAGGATGTCCCCCCAGTGATCGAGGATCTCGCCGTCCGGCTCGCCGCCGCCGAGTCTCTCTAGCTCAAGCGCCCGCTCGTCGGTCGCGAGCGCCGCCCCGGCGTCGCCGCTACGGAACTGGGCCCAGGCGAGCGTGTCGAGGTAGGCCGACTCGTTGGGCGCCGCCTCGACCGCCCGGCGGGCCATCCGCAGCGCGCGTTCGAGGTGCAGGTCGCGCGCCGACCAGAGGTACGCCAGGTCGTTCAAGGCGCCGGGGTCGTCGGGGAACTCGTCGAGGACTTGTTCGAGCCACTCGACCGCGGCGTCGACGTCGCCCCGCTGGAGGGTGAGGAAGGAGAGCGTCTGCCGGGCGTCGCGTAGCTCGATGCGTGTGTCGGGGTCGGGGTTGTCGTCGAAGGTTTCGATTAGCTCGCGGTAGGCGACGCGTGCCTCGTCGATGCGGTCGGCGCCGTAGAGGACCCAGGCGACTCGCGCGACGACGTCCGCGGAGTCGGGCGCACGGCGTGCCGCCTCGCGTGCGGCTTCGACCGCAGCGTCGTGCTGCTCGGTCATCGACAGCGCCGTCGCCAGGTAGAAGTGCGGCGCCCAGGCGTCGGCGCCCCACAAACGACGATCGATGCCACGCCGCAGCGCCCTGGCGGCCCGCCTCGGCTGGATCTCGTAGACCAATTCGACCGCCCACGCGAGGGCCGCCTCGGCGGCGGCCTCGCCCTCCAACCGGTCGAGCGTATTGGTGTGCAGCCTGTCGGCCAGTTCGAACCGCTCCGCCCGCCGGGCGATCCACGCCGCCGCCGCGACGGCGCCGACCGGGCGCTCGCCGGGCGACCAGCGGGAGAGGGCGGTGAGCAGCCGCGCCGCCGACCGCTCGTTTGCCAACGCGAGGTCGAGCGTCTCTTCGAGTGCGCGGAAATCATCCATAGCGCCGCCGATCAGCGGCAGGGCGTCGGCGAGGTCGATCAGCCGACCGGCGAGGCCGTAATTGCGGATCAGCCAGGCGGCCGATCGCTGCGTGAGCGATTCTTCGATGTCGGGCGCCAGCCGGAGCAGCTCAAGGTGGATCGCCTCGGCGCCGGCGTCGTCGCCCGCGGTGGCTTTTGCCCGCGCGAGTGCGGCCATCGCGTACGGCCGGCGTGGAGTGTCGGGGTCGCCGGCGCCGCTGAGCCGCTCGAGGTCGGTCCGCAGCCCGTCACGGTCGTTGACTTGCTCCAGCAGGCGGCGGAGCAACGCGTAGGGTTGGTCGCCGAGGCCCCGATCGGTCGAACCGATATCGCCTGCCTCGAAGTAGTTCATAAGCCGCTCGTACGCGACCAGCGGCTTGCCCTGCTCGGCGTCGAGCCGCGCGAGCCAGTAGTCGGCCCGCGGCGCCGACAGGGGAGACCCCCGCAGCCGTCGGAATGCCTCGAGCGCGAGCGCCGGTTTGCCGGCCTCCAAGTGGCACCTGCCGAAGACCTCCCACATCGCGCCTGAGGCCCCGCCCATCGCGGCCGCCAGCCGCGACGTAGTCGCCCGCCCGCCGAGCCCGGAGTCGATCGCTTGTTGGACGACGGCGAACGACTTGGAAGCCGCGGCCGCGTCGCCGGTTAGGTACTCGACGCGGCCGCGTTGCAAACGCGAGATCAGCCGCTCGAGCCGCTGCTCGCTCGTCTCCGCCGCGGGGACGGGGCGTTGCGCCCACCAAGCGCGGTAGAACCTGAGGGCCGCGTCGTAGTCGCCCTGCTCGACCTGGTAGATTGCCAGTCGGCGGAGCAGTTCGGGCGGCGTGGCCTTGATGTCGGTTTCGGTGTAGCGGACGGCCTCGCCGAGTCGGCCTGTTTCGAACGCGAGCGGCACGATAGTCTTGAGCGGGGGGGCCGAAGCGGGGTCCCACCGCCAAGCGCGCTGGTACTTGCGCAGCGCCGCCTCGGGCTCGCCTTGTTCTTTGAGCCGCGCGGCCTCGGCGGCCAGCTTGGCGGCGGTGAGCTTGTCCTGCTCAGACTCCGAGAGCTGGGCGCCCAGGCCATCGCCCGCGGCGTTTGGCGTCGGGGTCGCGTCTCCGATCGACGGCGGGGCTAGCGGGGCGGGCGCGGCCGCCAGCAGACAAGCGATCAGCGGGGCGTAGATCATGGTGCAAGCCGACGCGTGTTGAGGTTCTCGCCCGGGCGGCTACCGCGGCTTACGCTTCGCCGAAGCCGCCTTCTTCTTCTTGACGACCTTCTTCACGGCGGCTTTTTTCGCCTTCTTCTTCGGCGCCGGCTTGGGCGCCGGAGACTTCTTGGCCGTCTTCTTCGCCGCTTTCTTCTTAACGGTCTTCTTCACTACTTTTTTGGCCGCCTTCTTGGGCGCGGCTTTCTTCGCCGGCGCTTTCTTGGGGGGCGACTTCTTGG
>JBCCZD010000091.1:0-14411 GCA_039188275.1 Planctomycetota bacterium | reverse complement strand
TAGCCGGTAAGGAGCTTCATCGTGGTGCTCTTCCCGGCGCCGTTGGGGCCGAGGAACGCCGCGACCTCCCCCTGGTTGATCTGGAACGTCACGTCCCGCGTCGCGGCGAAGTCGCCGTAGAACTTGGAGAGGCCGGTGGCCTCGATCATCGGTGTGCTCATAGGTCGCTTTGACACGTCAAACTAGGGTGTCCTCTTCGCGGGGGGCGGCTGCCCAACGGCCGCCGGCGTTGAGGCGCGGCGGCGTGGCCGAGCCCGCTTTGCAAGCGTGCCCCTGGAGCGGCCTTGCCCCGCGACGATGGGGGCTTGGTAAGCCCCCGAAGGGCCACCCGGCCAAGCCGTTTGCCGGGCCCCTAAACGGGGCGGCCTCCCGCCGACCGGCGTGACCGGAAGGCACGACCGAGAAGCGTAATCGGCGCCCGCCGGGGCTGTCTAGTCCGCGGAGATCGGCCCCGTCGGTAAAAGGGGCTACGCGGCGGCAGCCGCGGCGGTTCGACTGCCTTCGAGGTTTTTTGGCATTCACTCGACATCGACCGCGACGCCGGACGCACTCCGCCGCAGCATGATGTGCCGGCGCCAGTTGGCGTTCTGGTTGGGGAAGTCGGTCCTGAGGTGAACGCCGCGGGACTCGGTGCGTCGCAGGGCCGCGGTGATGACCGCCTGCGCGACGGCCAGCAGGTTCTGCAACTCCCACCCGGCCGGGTCGTTCAGCTGGCGGTTGAGGACGTACCGGCTCCACTGATCGGTTTGCTTGAGCGCGTCGGTGAGCAGGTCGGCGTCACGCCAGACGCCGGCCGAACGCCACATGAGGCTCTTGAGCGAGTTGCGGATGTCGGTCAGATCGAGGTCGTCACGCGGCGTCGGCAGCGGGTCGTTGCGGAGCGGGATGACGCGGTAGTCGTCGGGCATCTCGGCGGCCGCGGCGGCCGCCGCTTCGCCGGCGCGGGCGCCGTAGACCAGTCCCTCCCGCAGGCTGTTCGACGCCAATCGATTGGCCCCGTGCAGGCCGGTGCTGGTCACCTCGCCGGCGGCCCACAGCCGGGGCAGGCTGGTGCGGCCCTCGTGGTCGACCCGCACGCCGCCGATCATGTAGTGCGCGCCGGGGCGCACCGGGATCGGGTCGGTCGCGATGTCGATGTCGAAGTGCGAACAGCTCTCGGCGATGCCGGGGAAGCGTTGGCGGACGAAGCCGGCTTCGAGGTGGCCGAGGTCGAGGTAGACGTTCGGGTGGCGGGTCTTGTCCATCTGGGCGACGATCGCCCGGCTGACGATGTCGCGCGGCGCCAGCTCGGCCCGCTCGTCGTACTCGGGCATGAAGCGGTGGCCCGTGGCGTCGCGCAGCAGGGCGCCCTCGCCTCGCATCGCCTCGGTGATCAGGCTCCGGCTGCTGCCGGCGATGTACAGCACGGTCGGGTGGAACTGCATGAACTCCATGTCGGTGAGTTCGGCGCCCGCGCGGTAGGCGATGGCGTGGCCGTCGCCGGTGGCGACCGCCGGGTTGGTCGTCTCGCGGTAGAGCTGCCCGGAGCCGCCCGTGCAGAGGATGGTCTGCTTCGCCCAAACGAAGGTCTTGCCGTGGTGCTCGTTCCAGACCAGGGCGCCGCAGCACTCGCCTTGGCCGCCCGCGTCGCCGCCCGTCGTCAGCAGGTCGATGGTGAACGTGTCTTGCCAGACCTGGGCGCCCAGGTCGTTGCGGGCGCGGTGGATCATCGCCCGCATGATCTCCTTGCCCGTGGCGTCGCCCAGCGCGTGCGCGATCCGGTTGTGGCTGTGGCCCCCTTCCCGCCCGAGCATCAGCTCGCCGTCGTCGTGCTCGTCGAACTGGGTGCCCCACTCGATGAGCTGGCGGATGTGGCCGGGCGCCTCGCGGACGACCATCTCGACCGTCGCGCGGTCGCAAAGGTTGGCGCCGGCGCCGAGCGTGTCGGTGACGTGGTCCTCGAAGCGGTCGCCGGGCGACAGCACGCCGGCGATGCCCCCTTGGGCGTAGCTGCTGTTCGACTCCCGCATGCGGTCCTTGGTGATGATCAGCGTCGAGAGCTGCGGGTCGATCGCCATCGCCGCCCGCAGGCCCGCGATCCCGCCGCCGATGATCAGCACGTCGGCGAAGTGGTGCGGGATCCGCTTCGGGTCGAACGGGACGAGGTAGCGCGGGACGCGGGTGCGGGACAAGGCGATTCTCCGTAGGTGGCCCGCTAAAGAAGAGGCGACGAGGCAGCCAGAGTCTAAGCTCTTGCCGGCCGTGCGGCACCCCGAGGGCGTTTGCTGTCCAGCGTGGCGCAACCCCGCTATCAGTCCTCGCGTGACACGCCTTCGTTGTAGCGCTTCAGGCGGTTCCGGAACTTGGCTGGCACGGTTGACCGTCGGCCCGAGCGCAGGTCGCGTAGCCCGTCCTGCTTGGTGTTGGTTCGGCCGCTGAGCGATGGCGGCTTAAGGCCAAGGCTGCGGAGCGCGGCGTCGAGTTCCCGCTGCCCCCCCTCGCCGCGCTGCTGAGCGGCCTGCTTGCGGCTCTGCCAGCGGTCGACGAAGCGGCGGAGGTCGGCCTCGCTCCAGCCGAGTTTGTCGAGCAGCTCGCGGTCGACATCCTTCTTCGCCAATTGGTCGGCAAGCTGTTCGAGCACCAGGTCGGTCTGCTCGCGGGCGTAGTCGAGGCTCGCGGCGTCACCGCCCGGTTCGCCGCCGCGGTGCTCGCCTTCGCCGCCCCCGCCGCCGCGGTCGTTGGGCGTGCCCCCGGCGGGCGTGCTTCCGGGACGGCTTGGCTGGCGCTGCGCAGGCTGGCGCTGCTCAGGCTGGCGCTGCTCAGGCTGGCGCTGCTCAGGCTGGCGCTGCGCAGGCTGGCGCTGCGCAGGCTGGCGCTGCTCCGGTTGAGTTGCGCCGGGTTGCTGGCCCTCGCCGCCCGGTTGCGGCTGGCTGCCGGCTTTTGAGTCACCGCCGGGCTGTTCGCCTTGCCGTGGGTTGTCCCGCGGCTCGTTGCCCTGCGCCGGTTCCCCGGATTGCCGATCGGACGGGTCGCCGCCCCGGGAGTCGCTGTTGTCTTGCCGCTCCCCCGGCTGGCCTTTCGGTTCGCCCTGTTGCGAGTTGGGCTGCGCGTCGCCGGTATTCTCGCCCGCGCCTTTTTCCATATTGGGGTTTTGGTTGCCCGCTCGTTCGCTCGGACCGCGGTCACCTCCCCGTCCGGCTCCGTCGCCGTTGCCTTGCTGATCGGCCGCACCCGGCTCGTCCGCTCCTCCTTGGGAGGACCCCGCGTCGTTGGCGCCGCCCTCGCCGTTCTGTTGCCGCGGGCTCTTGTTGCCGCCCGGGTTGCCGTCCTCGGCGCCGCCGGGTTGGTCGCCGGCGCCGGTGCGTTGGTTCTGTCCTTTGCCGCGTTGGCCGCCGCCCGGATTGCCTTGCTGGCTGCCGCCGGCCCGCTGGTCGCCGGCCCGGCCCGAGTCTTGGCCCGCGCCGCTGTCGCCGGATTCGCCTCCGCCTTGGTCGGCGGCTTGGTTCTTCCCTTCGCCGCCGGTCCCTTCGCGTGGCGCCCGGCTGTTCTCGGCGCTGTCCTCATTGCCGAGTTCGGCGCCCGACTCGCCGTTCGCAGATGAATCGGACTGCTTGCGATCGTTGCCGGGATCGGACGAACGCTCTCCGGCGTCGCCGCCGGGCTCGCGTTGTGGTTGATCCGCCGCCGGCTCGGCTCCCCCAGACGACGGCGGATCCGAACGCCCGTCCGAAGCACCGGCGCCGCCTTCGCCCGGTTGCCGCTGGGCGCCGGGATCGCCCAGGGGGTCGCCCGCCTCACTTTCACGCGGCTGGCTCGGCTGCTGTTGATCTTGCTGCCGGCCGCTCTGTTGCTGGTCTCCCTGTTGCTGGCCGCTCTGTTGCTGGCCGCCTCTCTGCTGGCTGTCTTGCGGGGCATCTCGTTGCCGATTGAAGTGCTCGCGCATCCGCTCGATCGCCGCGGCGTCGTCGTCCCCCTCGGCGGAGACGGGCCGGTCCGCGGCGCCTTGCTGGTTGTTGCTGCCGTTGCCGGGAGCACTCTGCATCTCGTCGCCACCACCGTTGTCGGCCCCTCCGCCCTCGCTCGGCGGCTGGCCGCTGAGTCCGCCTGCCGACTGGCTCTCGCCGCCGCCCTGCGCGGCGGGGTCGTTGCTGGCGGCCCCTCCTTCGGCGCCTTGCTGCTGCCCCTCTTCGCCGCCTTGGTTTGCGTTCTCTTGCTGGCCACCGGCTTGGTTCTCGCCACCCTGCTGGTCGCCGCCCGATTGTTGGCCGCCACCCTCGGCGCCCGCTTCTGGGCTGCCTTCGGGCGCCCCGCGCCCGCCAGCCGAGTCGTCATCGCCGCGTTGTTGCCCGTCCGGAGGCGCATCGCCGGTTTCGCCTGGCTGGCCTTCGCCGCCTCGCTGGCCGCCTTGGTCTCCGCCGCGTTGCCGCTGGCCGTTCGGGTCGTCCGCATCTGAGGCGCCGTTCTTGGCGGCAACGACTTTGAGTTTTTGGCGTCTCGTTGCCCCCTTGAGCGGCTCCGGCCGCCGGACGTCGGAAGCCTCGAACCAGTAGTCGACGACGTCGCCAACCGTGAGGTTGTGCTCGGCGGGCGTGAACCGCCACTGGCCTTCGAAACGCCCCTCAAGCCGCTCGCTCAACAGCCGCTCGTCGAACACGGGGTCGCCCAACGACTCGCCGAGAACGCGGACCGAGTCGAGTGCGAAGTCGGGGTCGCGGGCCTCGACCCGCAGCACCACTGTCTCGTCGAGGCGGACTTCGCGGACCGGCTCGGTCGGCGCCAAGATCGTCGCCTCGGGCGGCAGGTCGGGAAGCACTTCGATGCGGTAGCTGGCCGGGTCGGTGTTCGCCCGGTCGTCGGTAGAGGTGAAGCGGAGCACGTAGCTGGCGTGTCGGGGCGTCCGGCGGTCGTCGCGCAGGGCGAGCTCGAAGGCTGCTTGGGCACGGGCCCCGTCGACGGCCATCGACTGGTCGGGCCGGCCGTCGCCCTGCAGGTCGACCTGCGCCGAAGCGATCGGCAGGTTCGCCTCGGCGAAGAGGGTGACCCGCGTGCCCTCAATCGCGCGGACGTCGCCGATGCCTTCGGCGGTGCGGTCAACGTAGCCGGTGTAGTCCGGGTAGTCGTACCGTATGCTGCGGACGGCGATCGCGGGTTTGGTGAGCAGCGTCAGGCGGAAGACCGGCGAACGGGCGTCGCCCGCCTGGATGTGGTAGCGCAGGGTTTGCTCCGCCTCGCCCGACGACGCGGTCGGCAGCCACGCGGTGGCGAACTGGTCAATCCCCTCGGCCTCGGTCATCGGCAGCCGGAGGTCCGATTCCCCGCCGGGTGTTGCGATGACGAGTGTTGGCTGCTCGTCGGTTTCGAGCCCGGTCACCGCCGCCTGCACCACGACCGCTTCGCCCCGGGCCGCCGAGGCGTTGCCGGGCGTGACTCCGGTGACCTGCACCCGCGTGGGCGCTGATATCGAAGCCCACGGCATCAGGACACGGGCGGCGGTCGTGAACGGGTTCTTCGGCGAGACCAACGCGTAGACGGCGCCGACCGCGAGTGCCGCAACCAGCACGTACCCCCAGCGGATCACGCCGCGGCCGTCGATCGATTCTTCTGGCGGAGCGCCGGCAAGCCGTTCCGCTGCTTGCCGCTCGACCGCTTCGTAGACGGCCGCGGGCATCTCTCGGCGGTGGGCGCGGAAAAGGAGCAGGTTGACCAGGCTGTTCTTCAGAAGCGGGCTCGCCTGTTCGATCGTCCGCGCCGCGTAGACCGGGTTGATCTTCCGCAGCAGCAGCGGCCAGAGGTCCACGGTCAGCCAACCGCTGACGCCCGCCAAGCCGACCGCAAACACGGCGTATCGGCCCGTGGCGCCGAGGCCGCCGGGCGCGACCCAGTGCTCGACCACCGCCACCGCCAGCAGCGCCAAGACGCCGACGACGACCAGCCGCAGTACCGATCGGCTGATGTCGATCGCCCTCACCGCGCGGGCTGTTTTGCGGATCTGCTCATCGACGTAGCGGTCGTACTCAACGACCGTCACGCCGGGCGCGCGTCCCGCTTGCCCGCGGTCGGCGGCGGTCTTGTGGGCGGGGGAGCTCGCGGAGGCCGAACGGGGCATGGACATCATCGCGTAGGGAACCAAGTGCCGACCTGTGCGATTATACCGTTCGCCGCGTCGCCGGCGGGCCCCGCCGACGCACTCCGGTTGCCGGGGCCCCCGCGGCGGCCGGGGCGTGTCGTGTCCAGGCGGTAGAAGTGGCATAATCGAACCCTCACGGGGTGTGCTGCCCGGCCGCGGGGCGGCTCTCCCGGTGCGGTTGGGGGTCCGCGCAAAGGCTTGCCGAGAAAGGATGTACGCTGGACACCACCGATTTCTATGACCTGGTGAGCGGCCGCCGCCGAGGGATCGGCGCCGCGGCGATGCGGTCGCTGCTGGCCTGCGCCGAGCCGCCCTATGCCGCGGCGGCCGCCCTCCGCAACCAGTGGTACGACCGTAACCCGGGCGCGGCGACCCGCGTGGACGCCGCGGTGATTAGCGTCGGCAACCTCACCGTCGGCGGCACGGGCAAGACACCCCTCGTGAAGTGGGCCGCCCGCCAGCTCCGCGCGCGCGGCGTCCGCGTCGCAATCCTCAGCCGCGGCTACGGCGCCGAGGCCGGGGCCAAGAACGACGAGGCGATGGAACTCGAGCAGGCGCTGCCCGACGTGCCGCACTTGCAGAACCCCGACCGGGTCGCCGCGGCGCGCGTGGCGATCGACGAACTCGACTCACAGGCCCTGCTGCTGGACGACGGTTTCCAGCACCGGAGGCTAGCCCGTGACCTCGATATCGTCCTGCTCGACGCGACGTCGCCCTTCGGCTACGGCCACCTGTTGCCGCGGGGCATCCTCCGCGAATCGGTCCATGGGTTGCGGCGGGCGAGCGCCGTTTGCCTGACGCGCGCCGACGCGATTGCCCCCGAGCAGCGCGCGGCGATCCGCCGGCGCGTCGACGCCCTAGCCGGCGGCGCCGCTTGGTGCGAAGTCGCTCACCAGCCGCGAACGCTGCTCGCCTCGAGCGGCGCCGAACGGCCGTTTACAGAACTCGCGGGGAGACGCGTCGCGGCGTTCTGCGGCATCGGCAACCCGGCCGCTTTCAGGCGAACGCTCGAAGGGGCGGGCGCCCGGGTCGTCGCCTGGCGAGAACTGCCCGACCACCACAACTACACGGCGCCCGACATTGAATCCGTCGCCGCATCCGCTGAGGAGAGCGACGCCGAACTCGTGGTGTGCACCCACAAAGACTTGGTGAAGGTGCAAGCCGAGGGACTCGCCGGCCGACCGCTCTTGGCGGTCGTCGTGGAGATGGCTTTCTTGACCGGCGAGGCGGCTCTGCAGCGCCGCATTGAAGAGGCTCTGGCGGGCGGCGCCGACCAAAAGACTCCGGGCGCCTGAAAGACTCCGGCCGCCTGAAAGACTCTGAGTGCCTGAACCGTCGCCTAGCTTCTCGGCGATCTCGCAAGGACGCCTAGTGGGCGATGGTCACCTCGATCGCGTTCTCGAGCTGCTCATCTTCGACGACGCCGAGCGCCGCGTGCTGCGCGAGCTGCTTCGAGTAGTAAGTCGAGCAGCGGCCTTCAATGAGGATCGTCTTGTCGTTGATCGACACTTTCAGCGCATGCACCCGCGATCCAAGCCGCTTCGTGATCCGTTCGTGGATCAACTCCGGCAGCGCCGACGTGCGCTCAGCAGCAGGCGACGGGGCGCCTCCGGGCGAGGGGCTAGTCGCAGACCGGTCGCGCAGAGGTTGCCGGGAAGCCGAGGGCATCGGGGTACGCTCCTTGTGCGGCCCTCGCCTTGGGTTGTGGACCCAACGCAAGACCGCGATCCGCCTGCCAGGGGGGTGGCAGTAAAGTCGTCCGTGTCGAGGGCAGGGGGCCGCGGGTGGGGCGTCTGAGGGGAGTGACAATCGCTTGCGGTTGCCCGTCGAACTTTCTTTGTAGCCGGAAAAGCCGGCGCGTCAACATTCGCCGCGGATCTTCTTCGCCTTCTGCGCGGAACAACGGCCTTCTTCGGCCTATTTCTCGGCGAGAACGCCGCGGTCGCGGAGGAAGGAGATCGTCTCGGCGGCGAGCTCATCGGGGGATTTGTCGGCAGAAGCGAGCACCAGCTCGGGATTCTCTGGCGCCTCGTAGGGGTCGTCGATTCCGGTGAAGCCCTTGATCTTGCCGGCGCGGGCTTTCTTGTACAGGCCTTTTGGGTCGCGCGACTCGCAGACCTCGAGCGGCGTGTCAACGAACACCTCGACAAAGTCGCCGCCGTTGCCGACCGCCCCGCCCAGCGATTCTCGCACCGCTTGGCGGTCCGAGCGATACGGGCTCACGAACGCCGTCAGCGTGATCAGGCCGGCGTCGCAGAAGAGTTTCGCGACCGAGCCGATCCGGCGGATGTTCTCCTCACGGTCTTCGGCGGCGAAGCCAAGCCCGAACCGATCGCCGAACGCCTGCCCGTGCCGCTCGGCCAGCATCTTGGGCGTTGCGCTGAGCCCGTGCCGGACGTTGTCGCCGTCGAGCAGATAGCTCGCCGCACCGAGCTGGTGCAACTGGAAGTCGACCGCGTTGGCGACCGTGCTCTTGCCTGATCCGCTGAGGCCCGTAAACCAGACGACGCAGCCCCGGTGTTGGCGAGCCGCCTCGCGCATCGTGCGCGTTACAGACTGCTCGTGCCAGACGACGGTCGGGTCGGACGACATGAAGGGGCTCGGGGCTCGGGGCTAGTGCCGGGTACTTGAGGCCGGGGTCCGGGGTGTAGTCTAGCAAGGCCTTGTCTCTCGCCCCCAGTCCCTAGCGACCGGTCCCTAGCGACCGGTCCCTAGCCCCGCATTCGATCCCCGCCAGCTCGCCAAGGTTGGCGGCCATGACCGGCTGGGGGCAACTCCACACCATGAAGAACAACGCCTCGCGGCACCAACGGCCCACCGGGTGGCCCGAGACGTAGCCGGCGCCCTTGGCCGCCGCGAGGGCCGCTTGGGTCGCCCTCAGCACGAGGCTGTTGGCCCGGGTGCGGAGCGACTCGTTGGTGCAGGCGGGCTCGCCGCGGGCGACCGACAGCAGGTCGGCAACCAGCACGGCGTGCTCGGCCGAAAGCGAGGCGGACGCTTCGGCCAGGTCGGCCCGCTTGTCGGCCTCGCCAGAGAGGTAGTCGAGCGCGGCACGCGCGAGGCCCAGGGCAAGTGTCGAAGTCTCATGACCACCGGTCGAAGCGCCGCGGCTGAGCGCGGCCAAGACGTTCTCAACCGGCCCGGCGACCACGTCGGCGTCGGCGACGAAAACACCGTCGAGTTCGACCGCGCCGGTGGCGCTCGCCGAGACGCCAACAAGGTGAAAGGGCTCCGGAACGCTGACGCCCGGCGTCGCCATTGGCAGGGCGAGCAGCACCTGCTCCTCGGTCGCTTCGCCGCGCTCGACGACCGCCGCCCCGACCACAACCGTGTCGGCCGCGGCGGCGCCGGTCGCCCAGGGCGCGGCGCCGCTGACCCGCCAGCCGCCCTCAACGCGCTCCGCGGCGACGCGCGGATTGGCTAGGTGGAGGCCGCTTGTAGTCAGGTGGGAGATGCCGACCGTCGCGAACGCCTCGCCGGACGCGAGCCCGGGCAACAGCCGCCGCTTGAGTTCCTCGTTCTCGCTGAGCGCGATCCGCCGGCTGGCCGCGGTCCGCTGGGTGATGACAAACGTCGTCGACAAGCACGCCGCGCTGAGGGCCAGGTAGCCGCGAACGACCGATTCGTCGTCCCAACCCAGGCCGCCAACCTCCTGCGGCAAGAACCAGCGGAAGACTCCCGCGTCGCCGCACAGGCGTAGTTGCTCGGCCGGCCATTCCCCCGACGCGTCGTTCTCGCCGGCTCGGCGAGACAGCGCCTCGCAAAGCGCCGCGAGTTCGGGTGAATCGGGATCGCGGATCATCGGTCCTCCGGCGTCGGCGCCGGTTGGCGTGCGCACCGCCGGGCGTTACTTCACGCTCATCTCGCTGCTCAGGCCGCCCGCGGCAGGCAGATAGCAATGGCGGGCGTAGTCGGCCACCATCCGGTGGGCGCTGAACCGAGCGGCGAGCGTCGCGATGGAGTTCATCATGTAGCCGAGCCACGCCTGGGGCAGGCCGTCCGCGTCGCGCTCGTAGAACAGCGGGATCACCTCTTCGCGGAGCACGGCCAGCAGCCGGTCGGCGTCGCGGAGGTCGGTCACCTTGTCGTCGACGTGCTGGGTGCCGTCGCCGATGGCGAAGCCGTTGGCGCCGTTGTAGGCCTCGGCCCACCAGCCGTCCAAGATCGAGCAGTTCAGGCCGCCGTTGAGCACGACCTTCATGCCGCTGGTGCCCGACGCCTCGAGTGGCCGGCGGGGATTATTGAGCCAGACGTCCACGCCCTGGATCATGTGGCGCGTGACGTTGATGTCGTAGTCCTCGATGAAGATCACCCGGCCGGCGAAGCGGGGGTCGTGCCGGAGGTTGGCGATTCGCTGGATGAAGCTCTTGCCCCCTTCATCGGCGGGGTGCGCCTTGCCGGCGAAGATGAACTGTACGGGCCGGTCGACGTCGTTGATCAGCTCGGCGATCTCGTCCATCTTGTGCAGGAACAGGTCGGCCCGTTTGTAGGTGGCGAAGCGGCGGGCGAAGCCGATCGTCAGGGCGCTGGGGTCGAGCGCGGCGCGGGCGGCCTCGATCGACGCCTCGTCCTCGTTGCGGCGCCGACACTGGCGGCTGACCCGGCGGCGTACGAAGTCGAGCAGCCGGCTCTTGAGCGCGTTGTGCGTCTCCCACAGCTCGCCGCCGTCGACGTCATAGATGCCCTGCCAGGTCTCGCTGTCGCCCATCTTCTTGGGCCAGTCGAGCCCCAGCAGCTTGTCGTACATCGTCCGCATCGGCGCCGCGAGCCAGCTCGGGATGTGGACGCCGTTGGTGATGTGCCCGATCGGCACTTCTTCCTCCACCCGCCAGGGCCAGAGGTTCGCCCACATCCGCCGCGAGACGTACCCGTGCAGCGAGCTGACCGCGTTCGCCCGGCGGGAGAGCTTGAGGCCGATGACCGTCATGCAGAACGTCTCCTGGTCGTTCTGCGGCTCGACCCGGCCGAGGCCCATGAGCTGCTCGTGCGAGATGCCGACGCGGTCGCGCAGCGGCCCGATGTGCTCCTCGATCAGCCCGGCGTCGAAGCGGTCGTGCCCGGCTGGCACGGGGGTGTGCGTGGTGAAGACCGTGTGCTGGGCGACCTCGCGCAGCGCGTCGTCGAACGTCATGCCGTCGCGTTCCATCGTCTCGGCGATGACCTCCAGCGGGGCGAACGCGCTGTGCCCTTCGTTCAAGTGGTAGGCGCCCGGCTCGATGCCCAGAGCCTTGATCGCCTTGACGCCGCCGACGCCCAGGACGAGCTCTTGCCGGATGCGCGTGCGGTGGTCGCCGCCGTAGAGACGAGACGTAAGCGTGCGGTCTTGCGGGCTGTTGCCCTCGACGTCGCAGTCGAGCAGGTAGAGCTTTACCCGGCCGACGCGCATCAGCCAGACCTTCGCCAGCAGTTGCCCGTCCCGCGTGTCGATGGCGACGGTGATCGGCTTGCCTTCGGGGCAGAGGGCCGGCTCCATCGGCAGCAGCTCGACCTTGGTGTCGAGGTACTCCTGCTGCTGCATCCCCTCGCTGTCCAGGTGCTGCTTGAAGTAGCCCTGGTCGTAGAACAAGCCGATAGCGATCAGCGGCACGCCCAGGCCGCTTGCGCTCTTAACGTGGTCGCCCGACAGCACGCCCAAGCCGCCCGAGTAGACGGGGACGCACTCGTGGATGCCGAACTCCGCCGAGAAGTAGACGACCGGCTTCGAGGCGAGCACGCCGGCTTCGCGGGCGCCCCACGTGTTGCGGGTGTCGGCCATGTACTCCTTTAAACGGCGGTGGGCCTGGTTGATCCGTGTGTACATGACCATCTCGCCGGCTCGTTCGGCTACCTGCTCGGGCGTCATTTCTTGGAGCAGGGCGATCGGGTTGTGGTCGAGCTGCCGCCACCGGACCGGGTCGAGGTCGCGGAACAGCGTAATGACCTCGGGGTGCCAGCTCCACCACAGGTTACGAGCCACTGTCATCAGCTTGCCGTAGAGCGCATCGGGCGTGACTTCCGTCCAGTTTTCTCGCCCCAGACCGGCGGGGGGGCTCAGTTCGGCTTGGCTCATAGCTCGGCTTTCCTAAACGCTTGTCGACGCACACCCACACCGGGCGTGCCATGAGTGGCGGGGATTATAGCCCATTAAGCGGCTAAAGCGACCCGCAGAGCGGCCGGCCGAAGGGGCTAGCTGGCGCCGGACTCGGCGCCGGTTGAGGCCAGGAACTCGGCCATGCCGGTACGTAGGCCATCGCAAGCGTCACGGAGCTCCGCAGGCAGCTCCGCGAGCGGCTCGGCAGACGACGGCTCGGCAGACGGTGGCTGGACGGCGCCAACGCCTGCGACAGCGGTTGAGCGTTGCGGGGCGGATTCCATGGGCGCGGCTACTTCTCCGTCGTGCTTAAAAACGCAGTCACGCCCGGCCGCCTTGGCTTCGTAGAGTGCCTGGTCAGCTCGGGCTATCAGAGTGGACGTCTTCTCATCCGCCAGGATGCTGGCCAGTCCGCCGCTGGCGGTGACGCTAAGCGTTTGGCCGCCGACGTCAACGCGTAAGTTGCTTATCGCTTGCATTACCTTATGCGAGGCGCCGCAGGCTTCTTGGAGCGTGGCGTGGGGCAGCAGGGCGACGAACTCCTCGCCGCCGTACCGGCACACCGCGTCCTGCTTCCGCAGAGCGCCGGCGACCGCCCCGCCAAACGCACGCAGCACGGCGTCGCCCGCTTGATGCCCGTGCGTGTCGTTGAAGCGCTTGAAGTGGTCGATGTCGAGCATCAGCACCGAGAACGGCGCCCGGTGCTTCCGCCAGCCGTCGAGCCGCGTCCGCAGGTGGTCTTCGAGCGCCCGGCGGTTGGGACAGCCAGTAAGGGTGTCGGTAAAGGCGTCGCGGCGGTACTGATCGAGCTCGTCCGTCTGCCGCCGGAGGCTGTCTTCGGCCTCGCCAAGTTCTTGCTGCAAACGCTGGTTTGCCCCCAACATTTGGCCGACTACGCCAACCACGAGGTTGGTCAGCGGGTTGGCGGCCTGCTCCGGCGCCACGCCGCGCGTCTCCTCCCGGAGCCGGTGGTCGATCGACTCGATCGCCGCGTTGTGCCGCCGCACCGAGTGGGCGACCGAGTCGGTTAGTCCCCGAAGATCGGCGGCGAGCCTCGAGGCGCGCTGCTCGTCGTAGTCGTCGCCCCGGTTGTTGCCGTTCAATCGGTGGCCGCGTGGCGCGCGCCGGGCGGCGAGCCAGTAGCCAAGGGCAGCGCCGGCGCCGAGTTGAAGGACGCCCAACGCGATGCCGGCGGTTACGATGGACTGAAATGCGGACATGCGGGTCGTAGCGGAGTTGCGGGCGGAGGCGGGTGGTCGGAGGCGGCAGCTACGGGCCGCGACGCTTGGCTAGCGATCTCGTGTCGGTGAAGCTTACTACCGGGTGTGCGGAGAGCCCGCTCCCCGCGGGTTTCCGTGTCGCCGCTGCGACACGAATACCGCACGCTCGAACGACCCGTACCGGTTACGCCAGCGGTTTCAGCCCCGCTTCGCTTGGGGCGACAGGCCGGCGTGTCCGGCACGTCGCGGCTCTGTTAAACTGGAACAGTTATGCGGCGTCGTGTGTGTCGACCTTCTTACGCTGTCGACGGCGAGTGCCGTCTGTGCTTTCCCCCGAGTTCCCCCGAGCACGACCGCAGATGGGCATTTCCACGGCGTATGGCGAAGGCCATTTCGGCTTGTCTTTCGAGCTGTTCCCCCCGAAGACCGAAGCGGGCGAGGCGGCCCTTTTTCGCCACGCCGAGCGGTTGATGGCGTTCCAGCCGAGCTACATCACCTGCACCTACGGGGCCGGCGGGTCGACCCAAGACAAGACGCTGGCGATCGCCGCCCGGGTGCGGCGCGAGTTCGCCCTGCCGGTGGCGACGCACCTGACCTGCGTCGGTCGCACTCCGGGCGAAATCCGGGATTACCTCCGCCGCGCGTTGGCCGAGGGCGTTGAGAACGTCGTGGCGCTGCGCGGCGACCCGCCCCGGGGCGAGACGGAGTTCCGCCCCGTGCCGGGCGGCTTCCGCTACGCCAACGAGTTGGTCGAGATGATCCGCAGCGACTTCCCAACGATGGAGATCGCTGTCGGCGGTTACCCCGAGGTCCACACCGAAGCGACCAGCCGAGAGGCCGACCTGCAGCACCTCAAGCGGAAGGTCGACGCCGGCGCCGACGCGGTGATCACGCAGCTCTTTTACGACAACGACGACTTCTTCCGCTTCCGCGAAGACTGCCATCAGGCCGGCATCGGCGTGCCGATCGTCCCGGGCCTGCTGCCCATTTCCAACGCGGCCCAGGTGAAGCGGAT
>JBCCZD010000090.1:0-14507 GCA_039188275.1 Planctomycetota bacterium | reverse complement strand
GCGAAGACGTCGCCTTGAAGCGTCGGCAAGGGGTCGCGTCGCCAGGAGCCATCGACCCCGATCGCGTGGTCTTCCTCGACGTGACTTGGGCGAAGACCAACCCGACGCGGACCCGCGGCCGCAGCGAAAAACGCTCGCGGCTGATCGAGAAGACGCCCCGTGGCCGGCGGGGCGGGGAGACGTTCACCTTCCGCGACCGCGGCTGGCGCACCCAAGACGGCCCCGTCAAACCCTGCGGAGGGGGCTTCGACCGCTTCGACGAAACCCGACTCGGAACTACTCCGCCCATTGCGGGCGCCGCTGCGCTTAACGGTAGTACGCTCCAATAGCAAGAAGCCGCGGCGATTCGAATCGCCGCGGCTTTTCTTGCCTCGACGCCGCGGCGCCAACTCGGGGCGACCCGTCGCCGTTCGCCGCTCAGCTCTACCAACTAGTTCAAGTCGGCGTCTGAAGGCTGCGGCAGCTTCCGGTCGGGCGTGCCGTTGAAGACCAGCTTCGAACGCTTCCGGTTGGATGTCATGAGCTGAGCGTAGACCTGCTGGTCGACCTGCTCGGGGACAAAGATGATGTGCCCGTCGACAAACGCGACGTTCACGCCGCCCGGGTGAGCGCTGTTGGGGTAGCCGTACACTTCATTCGAACCGAGCTCGGTCATGTTCTCGGGCGGCAGGTCGATGCTGCTGCCGTTCACGCGGCGTTTCTCCGGCGTCGCGGCGGACGACGTCAGCTCGCTGTGCCAGACGAACCCAAAGTGTTGCTTGGCGTCGGGCACGGCCGACAGGTCGAGGGCCCCCGAGCCGGCGCTGCCGTCGTACGCCCAGTAAACGGCGTTGATGTTCTCGCTGAGCATGAAGGTCTTGCTGGTGCCGTCGTTGGTTTGCACGTAGTCAATCGAGGACTGCAGCTTCTGCTGCGCCTCCCGCCCGTCGGCGGCCGCATTGCTCGGCAGGATGTCGAGGTTCTTCGCCAGGTCGAAGAAGACCCCGTTGGCCAGGTGCTCCATCGCGTCCGGTCGCGTGGTGTCGTCGAACGCTTGCCCGGCGTTCACGACGTAAGAGAGCCACGGCGACCCCGGCCCCTCGGGCGGGTCGCTCGGGCACTGGGCGATCGGCAACTCCGGCGCGTTGCCGCTGGTGTTCGGAATCGCGTTCCATTGGGCCTCGACGTAGTCGGCGTTAACAGGAACGCCGTTGGGGAGCGTGCGGGACCAGCTCTCCCACAACGCGCCATTCTCCATGTACGGGAACATCATGACGACCCAGCTCGCCCGGCGCCCCTCGTCGTCGGCGCCGTCGTTGGGGTTGCTCTGCTGGTTGGGGTTCCGCAGCTCGTTGACGTAGCCGGGCAGCTTCCGCTGCGCGGTGTCGTACAGCGTCATCGCGGTGAACCACTGCTTCAGGTTGTTCTTGCACTGGTTGTTGCGTGCCGATTCGCGGGCGGACTGGACCGCCGGCAGCAGCAGGGCGACCAGGGTGCCGATGATCGCGATCACGACCAGCAATTCCACCAGAGTGAAACCGGTGCGCTGGCGGCGGTGGCCGCGGTGGGAAGAGCGCCTCATTCTCTTTCTCCTTGGTATTCATTCCGCCAACACGGCGCCCGGCACGCCGCGAATCGAGCCCAAGGCACGACCGGTTCCGGGCGGTCGGGCCCTCGGCTGCTGGCAGAGGAGTGGGTGCGGTTCGCCTGACGCCCACTGAGGTCGGCCGACACCGCTCATGCAACCGGCGAAGGGAGCCGGCGGTTCGGTGCAGCCTCAACCCTTTTGTATTGTGGCCGAAGCGGCCAAATCTGTCCACTATTCACGCCTGCGTTGAATGCTTTCGCGCCGCGCAACCGGGCTTATTGCCGGGGACTTGTCTGCCCGTGGCCCGCTGTTATGCTCGGCCACGCGTGCGGGGCTCGGGCAACTGCCGCCTAGAGCGGCCAGGGTATCGCCGAGCGAAGATCACGGTTCCAAGGCCTGTCGGCCCGCCGGGCGCCGCCCGGAGTTTTCGACCAAGCTACTCGGAGACGACTTAACAGATGTCCATGCACATCGGTGAGGCTCTCGCCGGCGACGGCAACGAGATCGCTCACATCGACCTTCTGATCGGCAGCAAGGACGGCCCGGTTGGAGTTGCGTTCGCCAACGCCCTCGCGACCCAGAGCGAGGGGCACAACAACCTGCTGGCGGTGCTGACGCCGAACTTGGCGGTCAAGCCGGCGACGGTGATGGTCACCAAGGTGACGATCAAGGGGATGAAGCAAGCGGTGCAGATGTTCGGCCCCGCCCAGGCCGCCGTCGCCAAGGCGGTTGCCGACTCGGTTGCCGACGGGGTGATCCCGAAGGAGCAGGCCGAGGGGCTGGTGTGCGTCTGCGGCGTCTTTATCCACCCGGAAGCGGACGACGACAAAAAGATCTACGAGTACAACTACGAGGCGACCAAAATGGCGGTCTCCAACGCGATGACCGGCAAGCCGACCGCCGACGAGATGATCGCCGGCAAGGACGAGGCCGCCCACCCGTTCCGCGGCTTCTGAGCCGCGCAGTTGCGGCGGATTCGAATCGGAGCCACGCGTCGCTCGGCAGCGGCGCGTGGCTTTTTCATGCCCTCCCCGGACGGCGGAGAGTCGATGCAGAAAATCCTCGTCTGCCTGGACACCGACCCACAGGCCAGCGTCTTCGACTCGGTGGTCGCCCTCGACGCCGGCGTTGATCAACTCTTCCGCCACAGCGGCGTGGCGCCCGAGCAGGTGGAGGCGCTCGTCCACGGGGCGATGTTCACCCGCGGCCCGGCCGACCTCAGGAACACCGCCGTCTTTGTCGGCGGCTCGGACGTCGCGGCGGCGGAGGCTTTGCTTGCACGGACCACCGCCTGCTTCTTCGGGCCGATGCGGGTGTCGGTGCTGCTGGACGCCGGCGGCTCGAACACAACGGCCGCCGCCGCAGTCATCGCCGCCGGCCGGCATGTCGATCTCAACGGGGGCGCGGACGCGGCGGTCATTGGCGCCGGACCGGTCGGCCTGCGGGCGGCGCAGATGCTCGCGGGCCAGGGGGTCTCGGTTCGGCTGGCATCGCGCACGCTCGCCCGCGCCAACGAGGCCTGCGAGTCGCTCGCTCGAGTCGTCGACCGGGATCGACTAACGCCAATCGGGGCCGACGAGACGCCCGCTACCGAGCTGCTCGCCGGCGCCCAAGTGCTGATCGCCGCGGGGCCGGCGGGCGTCGAGGTGCTCGACGAGGCGACCCGCGCCGCCGCCGATCTGCGGGTGGCGATCGACCTGAATGCCGTCCCGCCGTTAGGGGTTGGGGGGATCGGCGTCACGGACAAGGGGGTCGGCCGCGGCGGGCAAGTCCACTACGGCGCCATCGGCGTTGGCGGCACGAAGATGAAGATCCACAAGGCGGCCCTCTGCCGGCTCTTCGAGAGCAACGACGCCGTGCTCGACGCGGCGGAGGTGTACGCGATCGGCCAATCGATCGAATGAGCCGCCGAGGTCTTCACCGGATCTCGGGGTGTGCGCGGCGCCCCGGCCGGGTACGCTTGCGCCAGGCGGAAGACAGGCGAGCCCCCGTTGTCAGGAGTCTTCCCGGATGCACGCCGATTTACCGAACCGCGGCATAGTTGTCGCTGCCACGCTCGCCCTTGTCACGGGCGCCAGCGCCGAAGAGCCAAACGACTTCTTCGAAGAAGCAACCGTCCTGGCGCCGGGCGTGCAGCGGGTCATGGGCGATCTCACGCCGCGAGAAGTGGGGCCCGACACGCTCCTGGGATCGCTCGACGCCAGCGGGGCCATTGACCAGATTGACGACGACGGCAGCTTTTTCGGCGACGGCTTTGCTTCGGCTCTGTCCAATGTCCCTATCGTAAACGGCGAAGTTGCGTTCAACGTCACCGGCTTCGGCGACGATGATTTCACGGGTGACCACAGCGAGTCGGGCAGCTACTCGGGGACGCTCTTCGTCTTCGATTCGTTAGGCACGATCGTCAACGGCGGCTTGTTCTTCTCTTTTCTGGAGCCGGGCGTAGTTGACGAGTTCCGGCTCGCCGGCCCGGAGGGCGGCGCCTTTGAGGTTCAGCTCGACAACGTGCTGAGCGACGTCGATTTCTACACCTTCACCGGACTGCCCGCCGGCGCCAGCTTCGCCGCGGAGGCTTTCGATCCGGAGGAATCGGGCGTCGATACCTACCTCGGCTGGTTTGACGACTCGGGCAGTGAGATCGCCTCCAACGACGACGGCGGCGCCAACTTCCTCTCCAAGCTCGAAGGCGTCGTGCCTGCCAGCGGAGAAATCACGCTCGCGGTGACCGGGTTCGGAGATTTTTCCTTCGAAGGGTTTCACAACGAGGATGACTTCCCCTACGAACTCCTCCTGACCATCGACGGCCAGCTCGGCGGCGACTTCAACGGCGACGGCGTGGTGAACGCCGCGGACTACACCGTCTGGCGGGACGGGCTGGGCGACGACTACACGGTCGCCGACTACCAAACCTGGCGGGCGAATTTCGGCCTGATGTTTGGCGGCTCGTTCCCGTTGCCGGCGATCGGGGCGCCGGAACCGACCACCGGCTTCGGGCTCGCCGTTGCCGGCGCCGTGGTGAGTGGCGCCCGCCGTCGGCGGAATGCTGCGGCAATCGGTCGCTCTTGATCGGCGCCGCCGTGAGTGGTCCCATAGCACAACCGCAGCGGCAAGCGACCACAATGGGAGGCAGCGGCGCGACCATGAAGCTCTATGAAAGCATGGCGACCGAGGACGTGAAGCAGCTCGCCCTCCGCGAGCCGGTGCTGGCGTCGGCCGACGAGACCGTCAAGGCGGCGATCGGCAAGATGCGCGCCCGCAAGCTCGGCTGCGTGATTGTGATCGACTCCGACCGCAAGCCGGTTGGCATTTTCACGGAGAGCATGCTTACCCAGTTGCTCATCACCGACCCGGCCGGCGTGGCCGACAAGCTGGCGACGCGGATGTCTTCCCACTGCCCCGTGGTCCGCGAGACGGATCTTGTTTCTCGGGTGCTCCAATCGATGCAGGTCGAGAACACACGGTTCCTGGCCGTGGTCGACGGCGAGGGCCGCGTCACGGGGCTCACCGGGCAGAAGGGCCTGATGGAGTACATCGCGGACCACTTCCCGCAGCAGGTGCTGGTGCAGCGCGTCGGCAGCCGGCCCCCGCAAGAACGCGAAGGAGCCTGACCATGCCGCTCAGCAGCGACCCGGGCGACTTTCAAGACCCGCTCGAGAACTACGACGCCGATACCTACGACGACGAACTGGAGCGCGCCCTTGCAGAGGAGAAGGTCTCGGTCATCCAGTCGATACCGTTCGCCACGACCACGCCGGACACGCCCGTCGGCGAGGCGGTCGAGGTTCTCGCCAACCTGCACGGCGGCTGCCTGCTGGTGGAGAAAGACGACAGGCTCGTCGGCGTTGTCACCGACCGTGACGTGCTGGACAAGATCGCGCTCGAGTACGATGACCTGCGGGGCCGGACCGTCGGCGGCGTGATGACCCGCGACCCGGTCTTCGTCTATCAGACGGACTCGCTCGCCGCTGCGTTAACCGTGATGGCGGTCAGCGGCTACCGCTACGTGCCGGTGGTCGACCGCGACGAAAAGATCCGCGGAATCGTCAGCCCGCAAAGGGTGACGGGCTACCTGCGGCGGGTCTTCGACGCGGAGTAAACCTCACCGTGTAGTCGCGCCCGCGGCTCACCCCTCAGGCAGCTCGTGGCCCATCTTGTCGCGTTTCGTCGCCATGTACGCGGCGTTGTGCTCGTTGATGGGCGGGACGATTGGGATCTGGTCGACCACCTCCAGGTCGTAGCCCCCGTAGACGAAAGCGTCGGTCTTCTTGGGGTTGTTGGTCAGCAGGCGGATCTTGCGGAGGCCGAGGTCTTTGAGCAGCTGGATGCCGACGCCGTAGTCCCGTGAGTCGGCCTTGAAGCCGAGGGCGAGGTTCGCCTCGACCGTGTCGAGGCCTTCGTCCTGCAAGGCGTACGCGTTGATCTTCCCGACCAGGCCGATGCCGCGGCCTTCTTGCGGCAGGTAGACCAGCACGCCGGCGCCCTCGCGGCGGATCATGTCGAGGGCCATGTGGAGTTGGTCGCCGCAGTCGCAGCGGAGCGAGCCGAGCAGGTCGCCCGTAAAGCAGGACGAATGCAGCCGGACCAGCGGCGCGGGCGCCCCTTCGCGGGTCATCGCGGTCGGATCGCCGATGACGAAGACGACCGGCTCCTGCGACTCGTACTCGACGCCGTAGGCGATGATGCGGCCGGCGCCGTACTTCGTCGGCAGTTCGGCCTCCGCCTTGCGGTAGACCAGCTTCTCGCGGACCCGGCGGTAGGCGATGAGCTGCTCGATCGAGATGATCGGCAGTTCGAACTGCTCGGATAGCGCCACGAGTTGGTCCCGCGTTGCGCGGTCGCCCGACTCGGCGAGGACCTCGCAGATGCAGCCGGCGGGGGTTAGCCCCGCCATGCGGGCGAGGTCGACGGCGGCCTCGGTGTGGCCCGCCCGGCGGAGGACGCCGCCCTCCTTCGCCACGAGCGGGAAGAGGTGCCCCGGTCGGACGAAGTCGGCCGGTTCGCTCTTGGGGTCGCACAGGGCGCGGATGGTGGTCGCCCGCTCGCCGGCGGTGATGCCGGTCCGGGCGGAGCGGTGGTCGACCGGCACCGTGTAGTTGGTCCCCAGCGGGGCCGTGTTGTCGTCCACCATCGGCGCCAGCCCCAGCCGGTCGCTCACCTCGGGCAGGAGGGGCATACAGAGCTGCCCGCGGCCGTGGGTAATCATGAAGTTGACGGTCTCGGGCGTCACCTTCTCGGCGGCGCAGATAAAGTCTCCCTCGTTCTCCCGGTCTTCCGCGTCGACGACGATGATGACCCGGCCAAGCTTGATCGCCTCGACGGCTTGTTCGATGGTAGAAAAGCGGCTTGGCATCGCTTCGGAAAGCCTGTGGGTTGAGTTCCGCGTGGGCGGCGACGCCGCCCGGCGGTATCATTCTAGCCCGGCCGCGTCGTTTCAACAGGCGTGGGCATCCCAGCCGACGAGGCGCTTTCCCGCGAGGATCTCAATGCATCGCCGTTTGCCCAAGCTTGCTTGCCTCTTTGCCGCGGCCGTTGGAGCGGGGGTGGCCGGCCACTTGGCGGTTACGCCGTGTGTCGCGGCATCGGACGACTACGAGCGCCTCGACGGCCTGGTATACGCCGGCGTCGCCGGGGAGACGCTCCGGGCCGACGCCTACGTGCCGCGTGGCGAGGGCAAGCGGCCGGGGGTGCTGCTGGTGCACGGCGGCGCCTGGACGCAGGGCCGGCGGCAGGCGATGGCCGGCTTCGCCGAGCGGATCGCCTCGCGGGGCTACACGGCGGTGACGATCGACTACCGCTTGGCGCCGAAGCACAAGTTCCCCGCACAGCTGGAAGACTGCCGGGCCGCGCTGGTTTGGATGCAAGCCAAGCAAGCGAAGCTGAAACTGGACACGACGCGCATCGGCGGGCTCGGGGTCTCGGCGGGCGGGCACCTGGTGACCCTGCTGGCGACCAACCCGGCCGTGGGCGACGGCGACACGGGCGAGGCGCCGGCCCGGCTGAAGATGGCCGTCGGGCTCGCGGCGCCGTGCGATTTCCGCTCGCTGCCGAGGGACGAACCGGGCCTCGCCTACTGGCTCGGCGGGACCCGCGCCGAGCAGCCCGACCGCTACCGCGACGCGTCGCCCGCGTCGTTTGTTTCGCCTGACGACCCCCCGGTGCTGTTGATCCACGGCAGCAAAGACCGGCTGGTGCCGGTCGCCAACCCGCGTGGAATGTTCCGGCTCCTCCAGGCGAAGGGCGTTCCGTCGGAACTGCTGGTGCTCGAAGGGGGCGGCCACGGGGCGCCCGCTTGGCGGCCAGAGTCGCTCGCCAAGATGGTCGCCTTCTTCAGCGAGCACCTGCCGCCGGTCGTCGGAGGAACGTCGGAAGCCGAAGGAACAACCTCGCCGGCGCCCGGCGTCGACTCATGAGCCAGCCTCCCGAGCCTGCCGGTGATGAACAAGCGCCCGCCGATGGCGCCAACCCGATCGCCCCTCTAGGCCGCGAGGAGTACGTCGAGCAGGCACACTTCTTCCGTTCGCTCGGCCAACGGCTGCGCGAGAACGTGCCGATGCAGGAGGTGCTTGAGAGCGTCCGCGAAGAGGTGCTAGCGACCACGAAGCTGCCGCTAGCGATCGACTTCCTGCTGGCCGAGCTCCGGCACACGGGCGCCATGGGCGCCGCGATGGCCAAGCTGCCGCACTATTTTTCGCCGCTGCAAGCGTACCTTGTGCAAGCGGGCGAAGACGAACGCGGGCGGTTCGACATGCGTGTCGGCCTCGAAATCCTCCGCCGCGAGGCCGAGTTTCGTGCCGGCCCCCCCGTCACCGGCTTGCCCGGCGGCGGGCCAATGCCCAACCGGCAGGGGCTCTTCCTGTTCGAGTTCGAGGCCGTCTGCCGAAACCGGCTGAGCTACGACCGGGGGCTCGGAGCCATGGCGGCCGACCCGTCGTTCGACTCCGATTGGCAAGCTTGGATTAGCGCTCTCCGGCGGCAGGTGGGCATGGTCGACTTGGCGGACCTGATCTACGTATCTAGTGAGCACTACCACTCGCGGCTCCGGCGGGCCAAGCAGCCGGCGGGCGCCGAGGCAACGGTTGTCCTCTTCGGCGAGCGTGAGGGCCGGATCGCCCTGGCCAACCGCCGAAAAGACCCGCTTGTGCTGTTTAATGCGTTCCACCGTCATCTGGGCTACACCGCCCCGCCGCGGACCGAGCAGGTGGACGAGGAAGAAGCCCTGCTGCCCCAACTCGCCCGGAGGGTGGAGCAGATCGAGAAGCGGATGAAGCTGTTAGAGGAAGAGCAGCGAGGCGGGATCGACCTGACCAAGTTCTATGGCCCGCAGTCGGAGTAAATGCCAAGTTGGTTGGTTAAGCCGGTCCGCCAGCGGCTGACGCGATCGCCGCTCGGGGCACGGCTAGCGTTGCGGTTTTCGACCCCGCTCCGGTTTTATGGATATTTGCCGCATGTTAGACTCGAAGAGTTCATTGAGTTTCCCCTGCGTCACTGCCGGTTTGCCGTTCGGGCCGGATTGCGGGGCGACGCCCGACGCTACCGGGCGTGGCAAGCTAGTCGGACTCTCCGGAGACTTGACTGGCCCCGCAGAGTGCAGGCCCCGCAGAGTGCAGGCCCCGTCGTCTTGAATCCCCGCGGATCTAGAGCCCCCAAGACTTAGAGACCCCGTGGATTTCGAGCTCAGCTTGCAGAGCGAAACGGTTCGGGCGGCCTACCCCGACGAGCCCCTCGCCGCGACGCCGGACACCGCCATCGCCGACGTGATGCGGCTGCTCCGCGCGCAGAAAACCGGCGCGGTGCTGGTGTGCGAGGGCGACCGGCTCGTGGGCATCTTTACCGAGCGGGACGCCATGCGGCTGATGGCCGACAGCAGCGACCTGAGCCAGCCCGTAAGCACAGCGATGACGTCCAACACGATGAACGTCTCGCCGGGTACGACGGTTGGCGAAGCCATCGAACTGATGGCGAGCGGCGGCTACCGGCACCTGCCGATTGTCGACGGCGCCGGCACGCCGGTCGGCGTCGTCCAGGCGCCGGGGATCGTTCACTACCTGGTCGACCACTTCCCGGAAACGATCTACAACCTGCCGCCCCACACGGCGGGCCCACCGACCGAACGCGAGGGGGCGTGACCCGCGCCCGCCGCACGCGGGGCCGTCTGGTCGGCTCCGCGGAACCATCCCTTCCACCGTGTAACGCAAGTCGTATCCCGTCATGGCCGTAGCCGAGCAAACCGCCGACCCCAAGCCTGTCCAAGACGTCGACGCCGCGACCGTCCGCTTCTGCGGCGACTCGGGCGACGGCATGCAGCTGGCGGGGACACAGTTCACCAACACCTCGGCCTTGGCCGGCAACGACGTCGCGACGTTCCCCGACTTCCCCGCGGAGATCCGGGCGCCGCGTGGCACCAAAGCGGGGGTCTCCGGCTTCCAGATCCACTTCTCCAGCAAAGAGATCTTCACGCCTGGCGATACGGTCGACGCGTTGGTCGCGATGAACCCCGCCGCGCTGATCACCAACCTGGAGGACCTCCGCCCGGGCGGGATCCTGGTCTGCAACACCGACGCGTTCGACGACAAGGGCCTAGAACAGGCGGGCTACGAGGAGAACCCGCTCGATAACGAGAGCCTCGACGCCTACAAGCTGTTCAAAGTCGACATGACCAAGATGACCCGCGAGGCGGTGTCGGGGCTGGGGCTTAGCCAGAAGGAGGCCGACCGCTGCCGGAACTTCTTCGCGATGGGTCTGGTCTTCTACATCTACGACCGCTCGCTCGAGCCGACGCAGCGGTTCATCGAGGCGAAGTTCGGCAAGAAGCCCGAAGTCGCGAAGGCCAACAACGCGGCGCTCAAAGCGGGCCACAACTTCGGCGACACGCTCGAGGCTTTGCCCACCCAGTACCACGTCGCCAAGGCCGAGCTGCCGGCGGGCACTTACCGCAACATTATGGGCAACACGGCCCTGGCGTGGGGGCTGCTGGCCGCCGCCCGGCTGTCGCACAAGCGGCTATTCCTGGGCGCCTACCCCATCACCCCGGCTAGCGACATCCTGCACGAACTGGCGAAGCACAAGAATTTCGACGTGCTTACTTTCCAAGCCGAGGACGAGATCGCCGCGATGACGTCGACCATCGGCGCCGCGTTCGCGGGCGAGATGGCGGTGACCGCCAGCAGCGGCCCGGGCATCGCCCTCAAGGGCGAGGGCATGGGCCTGGCCGTCATGACCGAGCTGCCGATGATCATCATCAGCGTGCAGCGCGGCGGCCCCTCAACCGGTCTGCCAACCAAGACCGAGCAGTCCGACCTCTACCAGGCGATGTTCGGCCGCAACGGTGAGTGCCCTATGCCGGTGGTTTCGGCTAGCAGCCCCAGCGACTGCTTCGACGCGATCCAAGAAGCTTGGCGGATCGCGGCGGAGTACATGACGCCCGTCCTCTTCCTCACCGACGGATACATCGCCAACGGGTCGGAGCCGTGGCGGGTCCCATCGACCTCCGAGTTAAAGCCGACGCGCGTCGCCCACCCCGAACCCCTCTCTGGCGACGAGAAGTTCTACCCGTACGAGCGTGACGAGAAGCTCGCCCGCCCGTGGCCGTGCCCGGCACCGCGACGCTTGAGCACCGGATCGGCGGCTTGGAGAAGGCCGACGGCAGCGGCAACGTCAGCTACGACCCGGAGAACCACGAGAACATGATCCGGACGCGGGCGCGGAAGGTCGAGGTCGTGGCCGACCGGCTCCCGCCGCAGAAGGTCGACGGCCCCGACAGCGGCGACCTGCTCGTCATCAGCTGGGGGGGCCCGTACGGCGCCTGCGCCACGGCGGTCCACCAGGCCCAGGCCGCGGGCAAAAAGGTCAGCCACGTCCAGCTCCGCTACATCAACCCGCTGCCGAAAGAATTGGGCGACATCATCAGCCGCTTCAAGCAGGTGCTGGTCCCCGAGCTGAACCTCGGCCAGTTGCGGATGATCCTCCGAGACAAGTACCTCGTCGACATGGTGGGGCTCAACAAGGTGCAGGGCAAGCCGTTCGCCGTGGGCGAGGTGCTAGCGAAGATCAATGAAATGCTCGCCTAGGAAAGCCGCGGATGACGCCGTACGACCAAAACCCGCGCGTGAAGTACCCGCTGCTCCGCAAGGTTACGAAGCGGGTGCTGTACACCGGCGGAGCACGCTGGTGCTCGGTGTGCGATCGGAGCGCACGCAAGTTCATGTCCTTCGGCCTGGTGCCCCGGCCCGACGCGCGCTGCCCCTGGTGCAATGCGCTTGAGCGTCACCGCCTTACGGTGACGTTCTTGCGTGAGAGGACCAACCTGTTCGACGGCGCTCCCAAACGAGTGCTTCACATCGCGCCAGAGATGCAGATCGAGCGGATACTCAGGGAGGCCGTGGGGGATGGATACCTCTCGGGCGACCTGAACGAGGAACTCGCCATGGAGAAGATGGATATCACCGATATCCAACACGCAGACAACAGCTTTGACGTTGTCTACTGCAGCCACGTGCTGGAGCACGTCCCCGACGACCGCAAGGCGATGCGTGAGTTCAGCCGCGTGCTGAGGCCCGACGGCTGGGCGGTGCTGAACGTCCCGATTACCGCCGACAAAACGTTCGAAGACCCGACCATCGAAGACCCCAAGGAGCGTGAGCGGCTCTTCGGCCAGCACGACCACGTCCGCCGCTACGGGCCGGATTACGTCGACCGCCTGACCGAAGCGGGATTCGACGTGGAAGTGATCCGGCCTTCGGAAGTGGCGCCCGCGGAACAACTGGCCCGATTCGGCCTCGCCGGGGTGGGGGCGGGCGAAGTGTTTTACTGCCGCAAGCAAACCGGGTGACCCGCCGCTTGTCGGCCGCGTAAGCGGTCGTTCGCACCGTTGAGACCTGCCCGATGAGTAGCCTTGCCAGCCGAGTCTACCCGGTGATCAAGCCGGTCGCCCGCGTCCTGTACCCGCTGATGTACCGCGGCGGCGGGAGGTTTTGCCCCATCTGCGCCGGGCGTTTCAGCTCATTCGCCCCGTACGGAGCGGCCGGCACCGCCAAACGGCCCGACGCCCGTTGCCCACGGTGCTTCACCCTGGAACGGCACCGCTTGGTGTTCCGCTTCTTCGAGGAGAAGACCGACCTCCACGACGGCAGGCCGAAGCGGCTGTTGCACGTAGCGCCGGAGGAGTCGCTCGAGTCGCTCTTCCGCCGGGCGGTTGGCGACGGCTACCATTCCGGCGACTTGTTCCACCCGCGGGCGATGGAGAAGATGGACATCTGCGACATCCGCCACGACGACAACACATTCGACGTGATTTACTGCAGCCACGTGCTGGAGCACGTCCCCGACGACCGCCGGGCGATCGCCGAGTTCCTGCGGGTGCTGAAGCCCGGTGGCTGGGCGATCCTGAACGTGCCGATCATGGGCGACAAGACCTTTGAGGACCCGGAGGTGACCGACCCCAAGGAGCGGCTCCGCGTGTTCGGCCAGTCGGACCACGTCCGGCGGTGCGGCCCGGACTACCCGGACCGGATCCGGGAGGTCGGTTTCGACGTCCGGGTCTACAAACCCAAGGACATCGTCTCCGAGTCCGACCTCACGCGGCTCGGCGTATCGACCAAACACGCGGGCGATGTCTATTATTGCACGAAGCCCTCCCCCCAGGCGACGGCTTAACCAGATCCGCCCGCGTCGGGGCCCGCTCCCCGGCCCTGCCCGCCCTACCACCACCCGCGACAAGCCCCCAGCCATGTCCGTTGACCTCTCGCTACCCGTCTTGAAGCCGACCGATTTCGCCAGTGACCAAGACGTCCGCTGGTGCCCCGGTTGCGGCGACTACTCGATCCTCGCGCAGATGAAGAAGGTCATGCCGACCCTCGGGCTGCCGCGGGAGAAGATCGTGTTCATTTCCGGCATCGGGTGCAGCAGCCGGTTCCCGTACTACATGAACACGTACGGCATGCACAGCATCCACGGGCGGGCGCCGGCCGTGGCGACGGGCCTCAAGACCTGCCGGCCCGACCTGCATGTTTGGGTGATCACCGGCGACGGCGACGGGCTCTCGATCGGTGGCAACCACCTGATGCACGCCATCCGCCGGAACATGGACCTGAATATCGTCCTGTTCAACAACCGCATCTATGGCCTGACGAAGGGCCAGTACTCGCCCACCTCGCCGCTCGGGCAGAAGACCAAGAGCACGCCGATGGGCGCCATCGACAACCCGCTGCACCCGCTCTCGATCGCCATCGGGGCCGAGGCGACCTTCTGCGCACGGAGCATCGACACCAACATCAAGCACCTGGCGTCGACCCTGAAGCGGGCCAGCGAGCACCGCGGCACCGCCTTTGTCGAGGTCTACCAAAACTGCAACGTCTTTAACGACGGCGCCTGGGACTACGCCAAGGACCGCAACACCAAGTTCGACACGACGCTCGAGCTCGAGCACGGCAAGCCCCTGATCTTCGGCAAGGACCGCGACAAGGGCATCCGCCTCAACGGGCTCGAGCCGGAGGTCGTCGAGCTGGGCAAGGGCATCACCGAGGACGACCTCCTGTTCCACGATGAGAAGTCGCCCGAGCCGAGCCTCGCGTATCTGCTGAGCCGGATGCGGCACGAGGACGGCTTCCCCGAGCCGATCGGCGTCTTCCGCAGCGTGGCGGCGCCGATGTACGATGAGCTGATCAACGACCAGATCAACGTCGCGACCCAGAAGAAGGGCATCGGCGACCTCGACGCCCTGTTCACCGCCGGCGACACGTGGACCGTGGAGTAAGTGGACCCAGGGGCCGTGGGGCGAGAGCGAGGCGTTTCTCGCTCGCGCTCTCCCTAGCCCCGAGCCCCCAACCCCTTAGCTCCTCCCATGCTCATCTGCCCCTACTGCGGCGCCGAGATCATCGAGGGCGCCGACGACTGCGAATCGTGCGGACAAGCGCTCCCCGACCTGTCGATCCGGGTGCCGGTG
>JBCCZD010000089.1:0-14694 GCA_039188275.1 Planctomycetota bacterium | reverse complement strand
GGGGTTGCCCCGCCCTGTCGGCATGCCATCAAGACCGCTTCCGCCACGCCGTCCAAGTTCGTCAAAACATCATCGTTGTTGCAACGAAACACGCGCAGACCAAGCTCTTCAAGCCGATGTTGTCTCGCTGCGTCGTACGCTTCCTTGCCTTCATGGCTCTCACCATCGACTTCGACTACAAGCTGCGCCCGAGGGCAGTAGAAGTCGACAACATATGAGTCGATTGGTACTTGCCTGCGAAACTTAAACCCGCCGATTTGTTTCGCTCGCAAGATGGACCAGAGTAGATGCTCAGGAGAGGTAGCGTCGCGACGTAGTTGTTGCGCGTTGGAACGGAGCTGATTGGTTACGCGCTTGCGTTCTGCGTCGCTCACTGGTGGTTTACCCCCTCCCCTAACCCCTCCCCCTGCCGGGGAGGGGGACTAGCTGTTTGCATTGGGCCAAGTTATCTCGAGATCACCGTCCACGAAACCAATCCCCACACCTGAGTAGCGCTTAAGGCGTTGAGCGACTTGAGTGTCGACTTCTAGAAGCTCTTGGACTAAGGACTTCATTTTCTTGAGACATGCCTGCCAATCCGACCCAGAATATTGCTCTGGTATGGATAGTCTCCGATTAGCCGGCGCCCAGACTTCTTCACAGGCCCAGTCGGGGTCGTCTTTGTCGGAGCTAGAAGCTCCGACTAACTCAATTCCAAATCGAACGCCGCTTTCACCGGCAGGCTCGAACAGATTAAAGGCAAAGGCACAGACGGATTTAGGGATTGGTTGTGCTAATCCCTCCGCCAGCCATTCCGTGAAATCATTCTCAAAAGCCATTCATCCAGCTCTCAACGAACCCACGAGTTCGCAAACGCTGCCTACCCCCAACTCCGCCAACGCCCCCGGCAACGTATCGAGCACCTCCATGCTCACCGTCGGCCGATAGAAGTTCACGGTGCCGAGTTGCACGGCGCTCGCGCCGGCAACCAAAAACTCCATCACGTCGTCGATCGTCTGGATGCCGCCGACGCCGATGATCGGGGTGTCGACCGCTCGGCTCGCCTGCCAGACGCACCGCAGGGCGATCGGCTTGATCGCCGGGCCGCTGAGGCCGCCGACGATATTGGCCAGCATCGGCTTGCGCTTTCGCCAGTCGACCGCCATGCCGAGGACCGTGTTGATCAGGCTCAAGGCGTCGGCGCCGCCTGCTTCGGCGGCCTTCGCCATGTCGGCGATGCTGGTGACGTTGGGCGTCAGCTTGGCGATCACCGGCAGCGGTGTCGCTGCGCGGCAATCGGCGACCAGCTTCTCGCACCGCACAGGATCGACGCCGAAGTCGACGCCGTGCGAGACATTTGGGCAGGAGATGTTGAGTTCGATCGCCGCGAGCGCCCCGTCAGAATCGGATGCGACTTCGCTGAGCCGCCGGCACATGGCGACGAACTCTTCGTGCGTGCTGCCGGCGATGCTGACGATGATCGGCGTGCCGAGCGACCGCAGGTACGGCAGGTGGTGCTCGAGGAACGCCTCGATGCCGTCGTTGTCGAGGCCGATGGCGTTGAGCATGCCGGACGCGGTCTCGACGGTGCGCCAGGGCGCATTGCCGGGACGCGGCGCCTGCGTGATCGTCTTCGGTAGGACTCCGCCGAGCTGCGCGAGGTCAACGAACGCTTCCATCTCCCGCGCGTAGCCAAACGTGCCCGAAGCGACTAGCACTGGATTGGGCAGCGTCAGCCGGCCAAGGCGGGTCGTCAGGTCGATCGTCGGCTTGGGAGTGCTCGCAGCAGTATCCATCGATGCGGCGCGGTAGGTCAGTCGGCCATGAGATCGGTCGGCGCGTTGCCGGGCACCGATCGTACCGATCTCCCACCCCTGGCGGCAATCGACCGCGCACGCGGTTCCGAGGCCGCCGGCGGGCCGATCCGGCCGGAACTGCCGCGGAACGCCGTTCTAGATCACCAGGCCGTTTGTGCGGTACGGCTTCAGGTGGCTCGGCTGATCGAGAAACCAGATCCGCTCCCATTCATCGAGGAACGTCCGTAGGTCCTCCGACGTGTAAATCAACTGCTGCGCACGCCGGGCTGGGTCCGCCGAGTACATCGGCAGCAGGCAGCCCACGTTGGTGCTCAGCGTGGCGGCCGCGATCGCGGCCAGCATCCACTTGCGCATGACAACCCTCTCCTCCATGAGTACCCACTCCCGGCGCCGCTGAACTCGCTCGAGTCCGGCCGAGGCGTGGCTGCAAGTCGTTCCTGTGTAAAACTTTGCGACGCTTGTTCGTCGTGATTGCCGGCACTCCCGGTGGCGCCGATCCGCGGCGTTTTTCAGACCGGCAGGGCGCTTGTGATTCCAATGATTCATCGCCCGTTGGGCGCGGGACCGTACAACCCGCCAGCTTGGCCGTCTAGGCAGATCGCGAATCCTGCTAGCCGCCTTTGGGGTGAACTCAACCGGCGGCTGATCGGGAGTTCAAGCGGTCCGCACGGAAGCAGGGCCGTCTTCGCCGCAAGACGTTTGCCTTTGAAGACAACCGTGCCTGTACGTCGGCCTAGCTCTGCTGGCCGGGCCCCAGCTCAGACGGCGAATCAGCGCCGTAACCGCTTACCGTTGTTGGGCTTTCCGCCGCCGCGGGAGCTCCATTCGAGCTGCTCGGATCGGGCTCTGGGGGGCCAGATTGCGCGGCCTCTCTGGCGGCGGCCTCGCGCTGGGCAAGCTCGGCGGCGGCCTGCCGCTCTAGCTCGCGCACGCGTTCTTCCATCTCTTTGCCCGGCTTGAAGGTCACCACATACTTCTCGGGCACGGACACTTTCTCGCCCGTCCGCGGGTTGCGTGCTTTGCGGGCAGCACGCTTTTTGACCTCGAAGACTCCGAAGTTCCGGAGCTCGATCCGTCGGTCCTCGACCAGCGTCTCGACGATCGCGTCGAACGTCTTTTGGACGATTTCCTTCGTCTTGAGTTGCGTCAGACCGATCTCTTCCGAGATGGTTTTGACGATCTCTTTTTTGGTCACGACAAGCTCCCCGTTCGGAACGGAAGAGGCCTGCCCCGTGCTGTCTCGCATGGGGCGACGCTACGGCGAAAAAACGCTGCCCTCGCGGCCTGCTGTCATGACCCAACTGTAAACGTGGCAACAAGTAGTGTCAACACAAGTGCCTTGGCGCCGTCGACCCGCGTGGCGGCATTGCGCGCCCAGAGTCCAACAGCTCCGAGGCTGATAGATTCTCGCAAAGATTTATTTTCAAAGAACTTACGACGCAGCGCGGTGGGGCCAACCCGCGAATTCAACCGGGCTGCGTCACAAACCTATTTGCCACAAAGGTTTATCACGATCGAACGGCGCCCGGCAGAGCGCAGCCTTCTCGCCCTAGTCAAAGCATCGACGTCGCAATCGGCAGACTTGAGCCAATCGTTACCGTTTGCCAAATCGGCATGATCAGACGCGGATCTCGGCCCGCTGCTCTTCAATCTGCTCGAGCTGATGGAGCCTTCCTTTGCCGCTCCCGGGGCAGGCCTCACACGTGTCGGCCCACGCCTCGGGCGACCGCAAGTTCGAGTCCCAGAATGGCCATGTTCGGCATTGCCGTGGCCGGGCTGCGTAGACGCCACACTTTCGCGAGCGGTTTTCAAAGAAGACGCAATCGCCGTTGGCGTACTCCTTGAGGCTCTTGCGCACGCCGACGCTGCGGACGTGGCGCCGCTCAAACTCGGCGACCGTCAGCCCGGTGACATCGGCGAGCGCCGCGATATCGGCTTTGTTAAGCCACACGTATCCTGGCGCCCCCGTGCAGCAGTCGCCGCACCCGGTGCAAGTGAACCGCAACCCGCCCGCGTACCACTTCGCGTCGGCGACATGCTCACTCAACGCGTCAGCCGGCGCCGGGGCGCCGGTTTTCTTTGCCTTCTTGGCCAAGGTTGCACTCCTTTGGGAGTTGACGCTTCTCAACAGGTGATGGCGATCTGACGGATAAGTTCGAGTGCTGTCTCGATATCGGCGTCGGTTGTTTGAAATCCGGGGCTGAGGCGTACTGTGCCTCCGCCAGTGAACGTCCCCAGCGACCGGTGCATGCGTGGCGAGCAATGCAGACCGGCGCGGGCCTCGACACCCGCGCTGGCGAGGATCGCCGCGACTTCTTGCGGATCGTAGCCATCGATATTGAAGCTCACAACCGGCGCCCGCGGGGCCGGCGGCGTCGGGCCATAGACCGTAGCGGCAGGCAGTTCGTGGAGTCCTGCTAATAGGGTACGCGTCGCCGAGGTGGAGTGATCGCTGGATTCGTCGCCCGAAAGCCAGTCGAGTCCCGCCGCCAAGCCGGCCAGCGCAGGCACATTCAGGTTGCCCGCCTCGTAGCGATCGGGGGCGTTCAACGGCGGCGTTTCCTCGTCGCTGTTGCTGCCGGACCCGCCGAAGTGCAGCGGCCGCAACCGTTGGGTCCACTCGGTCGCCAACACCAGCACCCCGACGCCAAGCGGCCCGAGCAGGCCCTTGTGCCCCGGCGCGGCGAGCATGCTCACGCCGTCGGCTTGTAGGTCAATCGCTGCGTGCCCGATTGCTTCGTGGCCCAGCGACTGGGCGGCGTCAACCAGCAGCCCTACGCCCAGATCGCGACACGCCAGGCCGACTTCGCGGACCGGCTGAATTGCGCCGGTGACGTTCGACGCGGAGGACATGACGACCAGCCGCGTCGTCGGCCGAATGAGTTTCAGGACCGAATCCGATGCGACACGGCCGCCCGCGTCCCCGTCGGCGTAGTCGACTTGCACGCCGTGCGTGGAGCGTAGCGCGGCGAGCGGCCTGAGCACCGAGTTGTGCTCGCAGACGGTTGTTACGACGTGATCGCCGGGCTCCAGGGAACCGAAGATCGCCAGATTTAGCGACTCGGTGCCGCCCGCAGTAAAGACGACCTGCGCCGGGTCGTTCGCCCCCACGAGGCGCGCCACCGCTGCGCGGGCACGCGAGAGGACACGCTGCGCGTCGCCGGCCGAGTCGTACGCCCCGCGACCGGCCGTGGCGCCGATCTCCCGCTGGTAGCGATCGATCGCCTCGTACACGACTGGTGGCTTCGGCCAGCTTGTGGCGGCGTTGTCCAGGTAGATGCGTGGCATGGTCCGGCCTCCCCGCGTGGGCGTCGTCGGCGCCGGCCCTAGCCGCCGATCTGGTACATCGCGCGTTGGGGGCGGAGAAAGCCGGGGGCGTCGATCCCGTGGCCCGGCTTCTTCGCCGCAACGCTGTCGCGGATTAAGCGTTCGAGTTCGTCGTCGCTTGCGCCCGACCGCAGCAGCCGGCGGGCGTCCCACTCGGCGGTCGAGAACAAGCAGTTGCGGACCTGGCCCTCGGCGGTCAACCTCAGCCGGTTGCAGTCGCCGCAAAACGGTTGGGTAACCGGGTTGATGAATCCGACCCGCCCGCCGCCATCGACGAACTCGTAGTCCGTGGCGGGCTGGCTGCGGTCGGGCCTCGGCGCCGGGCGCAGCGGGCCGTGCTCGGCTTCGATCAACTCGCGGACCGCTCCGCCCGACAGCACGTCGTGGCGGCGCCAGCCCCCTTCGGCGTCGAGCGGCATGTACTCGATGAACCGCAGCTCGAGCCCGCGCTCCCGCGCAAAGCGGGCGAGATCGGGCGCCTCGGACTCGGTCAGCCCCCGCATGGCGATCGCGTTGAGCCTGACTGTCTCAAAGCCGACCGCCTGGGCCGCCGCGATGCCGGTCAGCACGCGGTCGAGGCCGTCCCGGCGCGCCACCTCTCGGAAGGTTGCTTCCCGCAGGCTGTCGAGGCTGATGTTCAGCCGGCTGAGCCCGGCTTTGCGCAGCTCAGCCGCCTGGTCGGCGAGCAAGATGCCGTTCGTGGTGACGGAAACCTCGCGGATGCCGTCGACGGCGGCCAGCTTTCGGATAAGCGAGGGGAGCTCAGACCGCACCAGCGGTTCGCCACCGGTGAGGCGTAGCCGGTTGACGCCGAGTGCGGCGAAGACGCGGACCATCCGCTCGATCTCTTCGAACGTCAGGACCTGATCACGCGGCAAGAACTTGACTGCGCCGGCCGGCATGCAGTAGGTGCAGCGGATGTTGCAGCGGTCGGTCACGCTCAGCCGCACGCTGGTGTGCTGGCGACCGAAGGCGTCGACGAGCGGCGGGAACGCCTTGGGTGCGGGGCGGCGGGGCTTCATCGTGCTGGCGACTCCGCGCGCGGCGGGGTGGTCGGCGATGGGTGGACCCACTCGGTCGACCCGTCGGCGAAGTGCTCCCGTTTCCAGATCGGCGCCGATCGCTTCAACTCGTCGATCAGCCAACGCCCAGCTTCGAACGCCCCGGCCCGGTGGGGCGAGCTGGCGACGATCGCCACACTCGCCTCGGCCAGTGGAACCTCGCCCAACCGGTGCACGACGTGGCACGCGACCAGCGGCCAGCGTTCCCGGGCCGCCGCTTCGAGCCGCGCAAGCTCAGCCTCCGCCATCGGGCGGTGCGCTTCGTACGTCAGCCGATCGGTTTGACGGAGCGCGTCGCCGACGCCGGTGAATTCTCGCGTGATCCCCAGAAACAGCACGACCGCGCCAGCGGACGGCTGCTGCGCCGCGGCGAGCATCTTCGCGGCGTCGATCGGTCGGTCGGTGATCTCGATCAAGAGCGGTAATCGGCGGTCGGCATTGGCGGCGGCTACCCCCCGCTTACCGGCGGGATCAGGCTGATCTCGACGGACGGGTCAACTAAGTCACCTGCTGAGGCATAAGACGTTCCCGCGGCGAACCGCGAGGCCGCAACCAGCCGCTCAAGGGCTGGGTGGCTGGCGGCGATCGCCCGCGACAAGTCTCGATAAGTCGCGTCCGCTGAGAGCTCGACGACAAGCGCGTCAACGCCTGCCGCCTCGCGGGCGCCGGCGAACAGTTGCACCGAGACGGTCACGCGCTCCCCCCGCTTATTGTCTCCGCCGCGCCCGCCGCGGCAAGGCCTTTGGTCGTACCGGTGGGCAGGCCGTAGCTCATCGCGAGTAGCTTCACCGGGTGCAGGGTGGCCTGCGGCGCCGACTGCTCCATCTGAATCTTGCACGTGCTGCACTCGGTGGAACCGAGCGAATAGCCGCCGGTCCGCAACTCGGCCAGCAGCGGCAGCCCGGCCCGCAGGCTGCTTCGGTAGTTGGCGTGTTTCAAGCCGTAGACGCCGGCCATGCCGCTGCAACCTTTGTCAACGGGAACGACACGGAGCTCCGGGATCAGCCGCAGCAGGTTCGTTGCCGGCGCTCCGAAGCCGAGGGCGCGTACGTGGCACGGCGTGTGGTGCGCGACGCGGGCGGGGAGCGACTGGAAATCCAGTCGCAATCCGCCCCGCTGGTGCAGGCCCCACAAGTAATGGGCCGCCTCGCGGGTGTTGTCGGCGACCAGACGGACGTCCTCGTCCTCGCCGAGGATGAGCGGGTACTCGTGCGTGAGCGCGAGGACCGCCGACGGCTCGCTGGCGACGATCGTGTACCCTTGCCGAACGCCCTCGGCGAGCAGCTCGACGTTGCGGCTAGCGATCCGCCGGGCGGGTTCGAGGGCGCCCTGCGTGATCATAGGCATCGCCGAGTGCTCTTGGGCGGGCGGGATATACACGCCGACGCCGTTGTGCGTGAGCACGCCGACCAACGCCTCGGCGAGGTCGGCGTCGTAGTAGTTGGCGAAGGTGTCGACGAAGTAGATGACCTTCTCGCCCGACTGGCGGTCGGGCTTTCGCCACCGCCGCGCCGTGGCCCGCTGCAGGAACGGGCGGCCCGCCAGCCGCGGCATCCGACGGCCCTGGGCAAGCCCGAACACCTTCTCCATAAACCAGCGGGACTGCCGGTTCGCGAGCAGCCAATTCGCTACGCCCGGCGCCCGGCTCGCCCAGCGGCTGACGGCGTCGATCCGGCTCAGCCACCAATCGTGCGGCGCCAGGCCGTTGGCGTCGACGTGTGCCGCTTTGGCTTCGAGCATCAGCTTCGGGATGTCGACGTTCGCCGGGCAATCGACCCGGCACATGTGGCAGTGCACGCACAAGTCGGCCACGTCGCGTGCGGCGTCGCGCGTGAGGGTGTCGGCGGGCAGCAGGCCGGTGAGCACCGCCCGCGCCAGGTTCGCCTTCGCCCTGGGCGACGACTCCTCGCGCGGCGCGAAGTGGAAGATCGGACACATGCGGACCTCTTCCGATCGAGTCCGGCACGCGGCGCACCCGTTGCACGCCCGCGCCGCGTGGGCCATCTCGTCTGGCCGCCAATCAAGCTGGAGTTCGACCAAGTCGACGGGCGGGGTAGGTCCGACCCCGCCCGTGCCCGGCGCCGGGTCGGGGGCAACCACGCGCCGCATGTCGCGGTTCATCCGCGCGCCGGCATCCGGCACGATCTTCCCCGGGTTGAGGACCCCGGCGGGGTCAAACACCCGTTTGAGCTCGCGGAAGACGTTGAGCAGCGGCCCGTGCTGCCGTGACAGAAACGGCGTCCGGCTCAGCCCGTCGCCGTGTTCGCCGCTGACGGTGCCCCCCAGCAGCCAGACCTTCTCGTAAAGCTCGGCGGTTAACAGCTCCAGCCGCCGGACGTCGTCGCTGCTGGCGAGGTTCAGCAGCGGCCGGATGTGCAGCTGCCCGTGCCCGGCGTGGCCGAACAGCGAGGCGGTGACCTCCTGCCGCTTGAGCGTGTCCTGCAAGTGGCGGAAAAAGACCGGCAGCGCGGCCGGCGGAACGGCGATGTCTTCGATGCCCGGCACCGCCCGGCGTGCCCCCTTCAAACGGTGCAGCGTCGGCACAAACCGCCGGGCGAGGTTCCACAGCAGGTCGGCGTCGTCCGGCTCGTCGGCCACGTAGGCGCCGGCAGCCAGCCCCTGCTCGTCGCGGACGACCGTCACGGTGCGGTCGATCTTCGCCCGGAGCTCGTCGTCGTCCTCGGCGAAGTGCTCCACCAGCAGCACCGCTTCGGCGGCGGCGGGGATGATCAATTCGTAGCGGACGTCGGTCTCGCGGGCCAGGCTCAGGTGGCGGCGGTCCATCAGGTCGCAAGCGCTGGGCATTAGCGGCAGCAACGCCTCGAGCGACCGGGCGGCCTTGTCCAGGCTGTCGAAGATAAGCAGCAGCGTGCCGCGCGACGGCGGCGTCGGCTGCGTTGTCACCACCGCCTCGGTGATCAGGCCCAGCGTCCCCTCGCTGCCAACCATCAGCCGGGCAAGGTCGACCTCATCGCCGCGGGCCGCCTGCTTCAGCGCGTAGCCGCTCGAGTCGACCGGGGCGAGCGTGCGGTGCGCCTCGATCACATCGCGGCGGCGGCGGACCAGTTCCGACACGGCGGTCGCCAGGCGTTGTACCCGCTCGCCACCGCCGACGGCGAGTTTCGGCGCCTCGGCCCGCGAGGCGGCCAACGGGCTGTCGAGCTGCACGACCTCACCGTCCGCGAGGACGACCTTCATCCGGCAGACGTGCCGCCGGGCCGAGCCGTACCACGGGAAGTGGCTGCCGCTGGCGTCGACGGCCAGCACGCCGCCCATGGTGGTGACTTGCGACATCGCCGGGTCGGGGCCGAACAGCCGCCCGTGCCTGGCCAGCGTCCGGTTGAGGTCGGCGTGGACGACGCCCGCCTGCACCCTGGCGGTCGAATCACCGACGGAAATCACCCGCCGCATGAACCGCGAGAAGTCGATCACGATGCCCCGCCCCAACGCCCCGCCGGCCAGCCCCGACCCCGCCCCGCGGGCGTGGATGGCGATGCCGCTGTCGCCCGCGTAGCGGACGGTCGCCACGACGTCGGCCGTGACGCGCGGGCGTACCACGGCCTGCGGCCTGACCTCGTACGAGCTGGCGTCGGTCGAGTAGAGCCGCAGCGATAGATCGTCCGCCAGCACCTCGCCGGCGATCAGGCCCCGCAGGTCCTCGGCGATTCGCTGCCGCTCAGGGTCCATACGACGTGGAAGGCGTTGGCGAACACCAGGCGGCGGGCGCCGTGCTCGGGTTCGGCGAGGAGTGGGGGGCGGCGCGCCGTGTCATCGGCCGCCGTAGATCAGGGTCATGACTTCGGATCGGCTCGCTTGGTTGGTCCGGAACAAGCCTTTCATCGAAGAAGTCACGCACAGGCTGCCCGGTTTGCGGACGCCTCGGATCGTCATGCAGGAGTGGCTCGCCTCGACCACCACGGCAACCCCCTTCACGTCGAGGTCCTCCAGCAAGAGCTTGGCGATCGTGTCGGTCATCCGTTCTTGAACCTGCGGCCGGCGGGCGATCGAGTCGACTACACGGGCCAGCTTGCTCAGGCCGATTACCTTGCCGTTCGGCAGGTAACCGATGTGGGCCTTGCCGGTGAACGGCAGCAGGTGATGCTCGCACATGCTGGTGAAGTGGATGTCCTTGACCAACACCACCTCGTCGCACCGCTCGGTGAAGAACTTCTTGGTGTGCTCCGAGGGGTCTTCGCGTAGGCCGCTGAACATCTCGGCGTACATGCGGCCCACCCGCGCCGGCGTTTCGAGCAGGCCTTCGCGGTCGGGGTCTTCGCCAACCGCGGCGAGGATCTCGCGCACCGCGGCCTCGATCCGCGGGAGATCGACGTCCCGGGCCGGCGGGGCGACGGTGTGGCGTTGGTCGTCGTGCAATTCGCCGTCGAGCGAACCGTTTTCGTGCAGATAGTCTTTAGGCATCAAAACGCCGTTGCGATGGAAGAAACCACGGGCCGGCGTGCCCGCTTCTCCAGCTTACGCACGGACGGCCCGGTGTGCGACGGGGGGCGGCGTGGCGGTCGGCGGCGAGCAACCGCGGTCCCGGCGGGATGCCGCGGCGCTGGTGGAGGGGCCCAGGTGTCGACCGGGGGCCCATCTGTCGACCGAGTGGCCCAATTGTCGACCCTGGGGCGCCGTTGTCCGCCTGGGGCGCCGTTGCTGGTCGATACGCCCAGTTGCTGGCCCCATTTGCCGACCGATGAGCTCAGTTGTCGGCCGATGGGCCCCGTTGCCGGCTGATGGGATCAGTTCTCGCTGAACGCCGGGGGCGACCATGGTTGCTCAGCGGCGCAGGCCAAATCGCCGGCCTCGAGCGCATCGATCAGCGTCGTTGAGCGGACGCCGGCATCGGGCTCGGCCAAGAGCGTACGCTTGACGCTCGAAGGCGCGGGCAGTGTGAAGCCGAGCAGGTCGGTCAGCACGCCCAGCGGCAGGTCCCGCGACAACACGTCGTGCATCTGCTCGGAGCTCAAGAGGGAAGCCGGCAACCGGCGCCGCAACGCATCGAGCAGCTTCGCCCGCCGTGCCGGGGCGTCGCTCGGCGTCCGCTCGGGCAGGACCTCGACGCGGGCCCGGCGGAACGCCTGCGGCGGGTCGATCTCCTCAATAAGCCTTAATCGCCTGACGCCCAGCAGCATCAGATTGAAACGCCCGTCAGCGAAGCGGTGGTGCGTGAGCACGCGCCCCAGGCAAGCAACCGGCGCCAGGGGCGGGCGGCCGGCGTAATCGGTCTCCCAGCCCGGCTCGAACAAGGCCATGGCAATCAGCTCGTCCCCGGCGATCGCGTCTTCCATCAGGGCACGGTACCGCTCCTCGAAAATGTGGAGCGTCTGCATGACGTTTGGGAAGAGCACCAAGTCGGGTACGGGAAACAGCCGAGCGATGCCGGAGAAATCGTCCTCGTCAAAAGGCAGCTGATCGGGTCGCCAGTCGCTCATCCGTTTCTGCCTCTCGCTCAAAGTAGGCGCACGTGGTTGCGAGCCGAGCCAACCGGCGCCGCGAGACCATTGTGCAACTGTAGCCCACGCGGCTGGAGCGAACAGCCACGGGAACCTTCGCTAGTGAGCAAGGCGACGAGCCGGCCCCGCAATCGGGGCCGGCTCGGCGGGTGAGGAAGGGCTCAGTCGCGATTCAGTTCGATTAGGACGCGTAGCACGTACCAGAAAAGGAGGGCAACCGACGCGAACAACGCCAGTGAAGCCGCAACATGCTGCCCCGGGCGGTAGCGGTGCATGACGTTCGAGGTGTCGTACAAGATGTACAAGCTGGCGAACAGGATCATCGCGGCGCTGAACCAGATGCCCAGGCTCATGCCAAACACCATGCTGGCGATGATGATTCCGAGGATGGCGAAGCTGGCGATGCCGAGACCTGCGCCCAAGAACGAAAAGTCTTTGCCGCTCAGCCACACGAACGCCGTGAGCCCACCAAAGACCGCGAGCGTGATGACGCCCGCCGCGGGGATAATGCCGATCGAAACCCCGTCCCCCAAGCGGAGACCCGCCTGCTGCTCCGCGATCCAGAGCAGCGGCACGAAGAAGATCGACTCGGCGACAACGTACAGGGACAAGCCGGCGTACTGCATCGTCACTGACGTGCTCGACTGCGCCCACGAGTTAGCGACCCAAGAGACCACCATAAAGCCGCCAAAAATGATCAACGGCATCCAGGGCGTCACGCCGAAGACCTGCGGCAACACCGCATCGAGGTCGAAGGCGGTGAAGTAAAACCACTCCAGTGCGGCGAAAGCGTAAATCGCCACTGCGAGGTGCGTATACGTCTTGCGGATGAACGAGGTCCGCTCGTCGGCCGGTGAATCGGCGACGGTCGCCCCGAAGCTGGCGTACGGGTTGGCCGATTGGTAGTCACCCTGGCTCATCGTGTTTCTCCAACGGGACGATTGTCGGCGCCGCGGATGCGGAGTGCCGATCCAGACTCGGGCTCGCCACACAGCGGAGCCTCTTCCTCCGCTGTGCAACTGTAGGTTTGACGGTTCTTTAGGTCAAGATTCTACGGCCGGCCGCGGGCAGGCTTCCCAAGGATTTCTGGCCCGTTTACACGCCGCGGGAAACGCCCAAGAATGAGGCCGTCTGCAGGGTGGATTACCCCGCCCAGCCTGGCCGGCGACCGTTTGCTACCCCGAGGCCGCATGGCGAAGAAGTCCCCCGTCGACCCCGCCATAAAACGTCAGGCGGGCAAGGTGCTTCGGCGCCTCAAGGCAGATTTCCCGGTCGCCGAGTGCGCCCTGCGGCACGATTCGCCCGAGCAGCTGCTGGTCGCCACGATCCTCTCAGCCCAGTGCACCGACGCCAGGGTGAACCTGGTTACCGCTGGGCTCTTCGCAAAGTATCCCACCCCCCACGACCTGGCCACGGCGCCGATCCGCAGCCTGGAAAAGCTCGTCAAGAGCGCGGGGTTCTATCGCAACAAGGCGAAAAACATCAAGGCGTGCTGCGCGGAACTGGTGGAGAAGCACGGCGGCCTTGTCCCGCGGGACCTTGACGCCCTCGTGCAACTCGCCGGCGTCGGACGCAAGACCGCCAACGTGGTGCTGGGGGTTTCGTTCGGCATGGCGACGGGCGTCGTGGTCGACACCCACGTCGGCCGCCTTAGCCGGCGGACGGGTCTGACCACAGAAACGGACCCCGTGAAGGTCGAACGCGACTTGATATCGCTGCTCCCGAAGAAAGAGTGGGTCGACTTTTCTCACCGCATGATCTATCACGGGCGGCGGGTGTGCGGCGCCCGCAAGCCGCAGTGCGGCGCGTGCTCAATGCGGAAGTTTTGCCCTCGCGAAGGCGTCGGTTGAGGGCCCCGTGTTCCTGTCGCCGAAGCCCGTGGCTCGCCAACAAGCACCCCCAGCAGCCCTAATCGATGATCCTCTCGGGTGATGAAATCAGGAGTCGGATCGGTGGCGACATCGTCATCGACCCCTTCGAAGCGTCGCGGCTCAACCCCAACAGCTACAACCTGGCGCTCCACGACGAGCTGCTCGTCTACGAGGAGGTTGTGCTCGACATGGCGAAGGAAAACCGGGTCCGCCGGGTAGAGATCCCACCCGAGGGGCTGGTGCTGAGCCCCAACCAGCTCTACCTCGGACGGACTGTTGAGAAGACCGTGACGCACAACTTGGTGCCGCAGATCGAGGGCCGGTCGTCGGTCGGCCGGTTGGGCCTGTTCGTCCACGTCACGGCCGGCTTCGGGGACGTCGGGTTCGCCGGCTACTGGACGCTCGAGATGTTCGCCGTGCAGCCGGTCCGCATCTACCCGGGCGTGCCGATCTGCCAAATCTTCTACCACGAGCTGACCGGCGAGATCACCGAGTACGCCAGCAAGTACCAGCACAACCGCGACATCCAGCCGAGCCTGCTCTACGAGGAGCTGCACCACCAGGACGACGACCCGCAGATGCCGCTGGAGTTCGGCGCCGCCGGTCGCGGTGTTTAGCGGGCGTTGCCGACCGGCAGACCATCATGGTTGCGACATAAAGCAGTCCAGCCATCCGCCACAGAAAGGCCGGGGCGGCGCTAGGGCTACATCACCGCGAAGTAGTTCTCGACGGCGAAGTCGAAGTTGGGCGGCGTCATCCGCGCGGGCTGCTTGACGTAGCGGCAGTAGTTGCGGATCTGCAGCAGCAGGTCGCGGGGCTGGCAGCAACGCATCGGCCGGCTGACGGCCTTGTAGTGCTTGGCGATGACGTACTCGAGCGCCTGCTGGTCATACTCGACTTTCAAGATCGGCGCCATGATCTTGAACAGCTCGCGGAAGGCCCCCTCTTCCGGGTCCTTGACCTCAATCTTGTAGGGGATTCGGCGGAGGAACGCGTCGTCCACCAGGTCCTTCGGCTCAAGGTTGGTGCTGAACACGATCAGCTGGTCGAACGGCACCTGGATCTTCTTGCCGCTGGAGAGATTCAAGAAGTCGTAGCGTTTCTCGAGCGGCACGATCCAGCGGTTGAGCAGCTCGTCGGTCGTCATCCGCTGGCGGCCGAAGTCGTCGATCACGAGCGTGCC
>JBCCZD010000088.1:0-14694 GCA_039188275.1 Planctomycetota bacterium | reverse complement strand
GCTGTGGCCCAACCTTATTGCCTCGGCCAAGGCTTCCGGCGCCCGGGTCGCCATCGTCAATGGCCGGCTCAGCGAAGGCAGCCAACGCGGCTACCGCCGGCTCGGCTCGCTGGTGCGGCGGGTGCTGGGCGGCGTTGACCTCGTCGCCGCGCAGGACGAGGCAACCGCCCGGCGGTTCCGCTCGCTGGGGGCCCGCAACGTCGTGGTCACCGGATCGCTGAAGTACGACGGGGCCGAGACCGATCGCGCCAACGAGCGAACAAGGGCGTTGGCGGCGTTGGCCGGTTTTTGCGGACCGCGTGGCGGTCCGGCTGGCGGCGAAGAGGTCGCGACCGACGACGGGACGCCGACCGTCTGGCTCGCGGGCAGCACCCAAGCGCCGGAGGAAGCGATCTGCTTGCGGGTTTTCGATCGGCTCAGCGCTGACTTTCCCCACCTGCGGCTGATCCTCGTCCCTCGCCACCCCGAACGCTTTGACGAGGTCGCCGGGCTGCTCACGGCGAGTGACCTGACCTGGCGGCGGCGTTCACACGTCGGCCAATCAGCAATCAGCAATCAGCAGTCAGAAGTCCTTCTCGTCGACTCGGTTGGCGAGCTCGGCGCCTGGTGGGGCCTGGCCGACATCGGCTTTGTCGGCGGCAGCTTCGGCGACCGCGGCGGGCAAAACATGATCGAGCCGGCCGCGTACGGCGTGGCGACCTGCTTCGGGCCCAACACACGGAACTTCCGCGACATCGTCGCCGCGCTCGAGTCCGCCGACGCCGCGCGGACGGTCAACGACGAGGCGGAACTGGAAGCCTTCGTGCGGCGTTGCCTGGTTGACCGGGGCGTCGCCGAAGACCTCGGCGGCCGGGCAAGCCGACTCGTCGCGACCCAGCTCGGGGCAACCGAGCGAACCGTCGACACGCTCCTCAAACTGCTTGGGGAGGCGACGCCCCGACCGGCGAAGCGCAGCGCCTAGCGTTTCTCCGATCCCCGATCGCCGACCCCGGACTCCTCCGCCTCCTCGTCCACGACGCACTCGTGGTTGTGGAGGTGCTCCGGGCAGTAGCAGCACTGGCCCGCGCACTTGCTGCAGTAGCGGAACGCCACGCGCGGCGCCTCGTCACGCGTCAGCCCGCACACGCGGCACCGGTGCTCGACCCGCTTGGCCCGCTGCACCTTCCGCTGATACGAGCGCCGGCGTTGGCCCTGCTTCACGCCGTGCCAGAGGTCGTGACCGAAGAAGACGAAGAAGTTGAGCACCGCCGCGACGATGGTCAGCATCGTGAACCAGTCGCCGCGGGTTGCCGCGCTAAAAAAACCGGCGCCAAGCAAGAACCACTGCAGCGCCGCCAACCACTTCACCTTAACGGGGAGCACGAAGAACAGGTTGAAGGTGAAGTCGGGATAGAGACGGGCAAAAGCGAAGAAGATGCTGCCGTACAAATAGACCGGGACGCCGTCGCCGAGGCCGGGGGCGATCGCGTCGGCGATGAACGCGGCGGCGATCGTCGCCGTGTACAGCAGGCCGCAGTAGACGTTGAACTTGAAGACGCTCCAGGCCTGCTCGAGCGCCGCCCCCATGAGGTACAGCAGGTACCAGAAAAAAATGACGAAGAGCGGAAACTGCGCCAGCGGCGCCAAGAACACGAAGGTGACCAGCCGCCACACCTCGCCCGCGTAGACCTTCGAGGGGGAGAGCGCCAGGCGTAGGTAGAGGTCGACCGCCCCCTCCGGCTGCGCGTACTGCGCGAAGAACACCAAGACCTGCCCGCCGATGAGGATCAGCAGCGAGTTCTCCAGCGCGTACCGGCCGAAACGCTTCTCTAGCCGGTCGAGCAGCGACATGGGCGGCGGGTATTCGCGCGGCGGGCGCGGCGGCTGGGGGCTTGTTGGCGGTGCGGCTCGCGGACGCGGTGGGCGCTCAGTTGTCGGCGCCGACCGGGTCGGCGGTCGGTCCGTCAATTGGTTCCGCACCGGGGGGCTTCGCGTCGCCGCTGGCCAGGTTCGCCGCGTACAGCAGCCCGGCCACGCCGAGCCACATCGCCGGGTACAGCAGCAGGGGCCCCATCCCGGCGAGCCACGCCCCCACCAGCCAGGCGACAACAAGGATCGGCAACGAAGTCTTGATGCTGGGCAGCGGCACGGCGGTGTTTCCTGTTCGGTTCGAGACGAGGCTAGCAACTCCGAAGATACTTCGAAGCGGGGGCCGCGGGAAGGCGAAAGCACCAATGCCGGCCCGTGGGCGTCACGCGATCGACGCGTCCCCGGCGCCATGAGCTAGCCGCCGTTCAGCAACCCGTCGTTCGGCGGCCCGGGTGCTCCGTCTCTCGTTCTGCGTCCATCGGCCGGGCGCCCCGTCCGCCTGGCCGGCGCCCTTGCTCGCCGCCGCGGCGCCGGCAACCTATAATCGGGCCGCATGAGCGTCATCGCAATCCGCGGGCTGAAGAAGTCCTACCGCGTCTACCAGAAGCAAGAGGGCTTAATGGCCTCCGTGCGGGGGCTGTTTCACCGCGAGTACCGCAACGTCGACGCGGTGCGGGGCATCGACCTCGACGTCGAGGCGGGTGAGTTCGTCGCCTTCCTCGGCCCCAACGGCGCGGGCAAGACCACCACGCTCAAACTGCTGTCGGGCGTCATCAGCCCCACGGCGGGCGACGCCTCGGTGATGGGCTTCACCCCGTGGGACCGGGCCGACGATTACCGCCGGCGGTTCGCCCTGGTGATGGGCCAGAAGAACCAGCTCTGGTGGGACCTGCCCGCGGCGGAGTCGTTCCGGCTGCACCAGCAGATCTACCGCATCCCGATCGCCGACTTCGACCGCACCGTCGACGAGCTCGGTGAGCTGCTCGACGTGAAGCGGCTGCTCAACCAGCCGGTCCGCGAGCTGTCACTCGGCGAGCGGATGAAGATGGAGCTAACCGCCGCCCTGCTGCACTCGCCGGAGGTGCTGTTCCTCGACGAGCCGACGATCGGCTTGGACGTTGTCGCGCAGCACAACATCCAGCAGTTCCTCAAGGAGTACCAGCAGCGCCGAGAGACAACGATCCTGCTGACCAGCCACTACATGAAAGACGTCGCGGCGCTCTGCCGGCGGGTAGTGATCATCGCGCAGGGGCAGATCATGTACGACGGCTCGCTGGAGGGGATCATCGACCGCTTCAGCGGCCACAAGGTGCTGACGCTGCAACTAGCCGAGGCCGACCTGCCCGGCGGCGAGGCGCCGGCCGACATCGCCCGCTTCGGCGAGGTGCTCGACTTCCAGCCGCCGAAGGTCAAGCTGAAGGTCGAGCGGACCGTCATCGCCGACGTGCTGGCGGGCGCCCTGGACAAGTACTCGGTCGAAGACGTCAGCGTCGAAGACCCGCCGCTGGAAGAGGTCATCGCCGAGATGTTCAGTGTGAGCGACGAAGAGGCGAAGGCCGAACCTGTGGTGGTGTAATGGGCGCAATCGCAGGAGGGCACGAGCTCTTCGGCGTCGTCCGCGAGGACCACGGTGTTGAGAACGACACGTGCCTTGATTGGCGTTAGGAAAGCATGTACGCGCGCGCCACAACCTGGTGGACGATCCTCCGCATCTGCGTTGAGGAACGCCTCGTGTACCGGGGCGACTTCGCGCTCGGCACGCTGATGCGGTTCTTGCCGATCCTGACGCAGGTCTTCCTCTGGACCGCCGTCTACGCGACCGCCGAGTCGGGGGCGATCCAGGGGTTCACGCGGGAAGACGTCATCGCGTACTACCTGATGACGATGATCGCCCGGGCGTTTAGCAGCATGCCGGGCTTGGCGAGCGGCATCGCCCGGCAGATCCGCGACGGGGAGATCAAGAAGTTCCTGCTCCAGCCGATCGACCTGCTCAGCTTCCTGCTGCTGGCGCGGATCGCCCACAAGCTGGTCTACTACGCCGTGGCGACGGCGCCGTTTGCGCTCGTTTTTTGGCTGTGCGGCGACTTCTTTCCCGCGTGGCCCAGCGCGTCGACGGTAGCCGCGTTCCTGGCGAGCCTGGTCATGGGCTTTACGCTCGGGTTCTTCCTCGAGGCGACGATCGGCATGATCGGCTTCTGGCTGCTGGAGGTCAGCTCGCTGCTGTTCGTCTACATGCTGTTCACGTTCTTCTTCTCGGGCCACATGTTCCCGCTCGACTTCCTCAGCGCCGTGCTGCCCGACTGGATGATGACGCTCGTCACCTACAACCCCGTCGCGTACTTCGCCTACTTCCCGGCGGCGGTTTACCTGGGGAAGATCGAAGGCGACGAACTAGTGACCGGCCTCGTGATCGAGGCCTTTTGGGTCGTCTTCTTCATCGTCGCCAGCCGCGTGGTGATGCGGATGGGGTACCGCCGCTACAGCGGTTACGGCGGCTAACGCGATTGGCGACTTACGACTCCTGACTCACGACCAGTGACGCTCCTTGTGGGCGTCGATTGAAGCACCATGGAAAGCCCGCCCGCAACCGTCGATCACCGATCACCCGTCCCCCGCTACGCGCGGCTGCTCTACACGTTTGCCCGCAACAGCCTGATCCGGGACATGACGTTCCGGTCGAACTTCATCATCGAGGTGCTCAGCAGCATGTCGTGGATGGTGATGAACCTCGGATTTTATACGCTGATCTTCCAGTACACGGGCAACATCGCGGAGTGGCAGCAGCACCAGTTCTTTGTCTTCATAGCAACGACGATGTTTATCAACAGCCTGGTGCAGGCGATGTTCATGCCGAACATGCAGGAGCTGAGCGAACTGGTGCGGACCGGCGGCCTCGACTTTGCGCTGCTCAAGCCGATCGACACGCAGTTCCTCATCTCGCTGCGGAAGATCAGTTGGAGCTCGCTCGGCAACTTCGGCGTCGCGTGCCTGCTGCTTGCCTACTCGCTGTCGAGGCTGGAGGGGCAAGGCCCCTCGCTGTGGGCGGCCGTGCTCTACCCGTTGTACGTCGTCTCGGGCGTGCTGATCCTCTACAGCGTGATGGTCAGCCTCGCGGCGACCAGCATCTGGCTAGGCCGGAACCAGTCGCTGTACGACTTCTGGTTCTACATCACGAACTTCAGCCGCTACCCGATGGAGATCTACGGGGGGTCGTTTCTCGGCGAGGCGCTCCGCGGAGTGTTCACGTTCGTAATCCCGATCCTGGTCGTGATCAACGTGCCCGCGCGGATCATGGCCAAGCCGCTCTCGCCGGAGCACGCCGGCCTGGTCGTGTTCGCCGCCGCCGCCACGGCCGCCAGCCTCTACGGCAGCCGCTGGGTCTTCCGCCAAGCGCTGGAGAGCTACCGCTCGGCGAGCAGCTAGCTGGCGGTGACTCGGTCAAGCGATGAATGCCGCGGCCGTCGGTGCCAGCTACGCCGCCGGCAGCACCGTGCGTTCCGGGCCGTCGAACTCGTAGCAGAGTTCTTCGATGTCCCGGCGCCAGCGGTCCAGGACGTACTCGCGCGTGCGGCGGTCGTAGTAGTCGCGGTAGTCGCCCCGCTTTGACGTATTCAGCTGACCGAGCGGTCGGGTCGAGATGCCGATGCGCTGGGCGATCAGGGCGTAGTCGTACTTCAGGGTCTCGTAGCGGCCAACGTAGTCGACCAGCAGCTCGCCGCGCCCGTCGACCAGCATCTCAACCTGGCCGCGTCGCCGCCGCGAGCCTTGCCACCGCACGTAGTCGGCGAACCCGTCCAGGCGGATCACCCGGCGTCGCTGGCCGTGGTGCTGCGCCTGCAAGATGTAGTGGTACCGCGAGACGAGCCAGTCCCACGGGTTGCGGACGAACGCGAACTTGAAGAGCGAGCCAAACAGGTCGGGCGGCAACGCGTAGCGGACGGTCGCCGCGGTGGTGTGGCAGCGGAACCGCTTCCACCGGTGCGGCCCGAGCAACAAGTTGACGCGGATACCCACCCGCTCGAGCAGCCGGTTCATGGCCAGCCGTTCGGGCCGGTGCGCGTAGGGTTCGAACCGCTCGGCGACGCTCACTCCGGCGGTCTTCGGGACGTGGAAGAAGAGGAACCGGTGCGAGTAGGAAAGCAGCATCGGCGTTAGGCGCAGACGGCCATTGTTGACGAGCAGGGGCCAGCGTGTTGCGGCCGGCAGCCATCGTCGGTTATCGGCGGTTCTGGTTGGGTAGAATTAGCCCGGTCTCAGAGCCTGCGGGGAGTCGGCGCCGCGAAGTGTGGGGGCGGCGCCGTCATCTCGGCCGCTATTGCTTGCCCGCCGCTAGCGGACGCAGCTCTCGTGGCAGCGGGAAAGAGACCGCCTCTTCGCGGATGCTGCGGAGTTCAATCTCCGCAGAAAAGGCTCCTCGCAGGTAATCGAGCACCTCTTCGACGACGACCTCCGGCGCACTGGCGCCAGCGGTGACAAGCACGGTAGCGACGCCCGCGAACCACGCCGGGTCGATGTCCGCCGCTCCGTCGATAAGGTGGGCCGGCTTGCCTCGCTCACGCGAGAGCTCGGCGAGCCGCTGGCTGTTGGAGCTGTTTTGGCTGCCGAGGACGAGGGTCAGGTCGGCGTCGGCGGAGAGGATCGACACCGCCTCTTGACGGTTTTGGGTCGCGTAGCAGATGTCGGCCTTCGCGGGGCCTTCGATCGCCGGGAATCGCTGCTTCAGCCGGGCGATGATCCGGCTTGTGTCGTCGACGCTGAGCGTGGTTTGCGTTAGGTAGGCGAGGTTCTCGGCGTCGGCGACTTTAAGCTGGTCGACGTCCTCCGGCGACTCAACCAAGACGATCGCCTCGGGCGCTTCGCCCATGGTCCCGATGACCTCGTCGTGGCCCTCGTGCCCGATGAGCACGATCGTCCGCCCCTGCTTGGCGTACTTCACCGCTTCAAGGTGCACCTTGGTCACCAGCGGGCACGTGGCGTCGATCGCGTGGAGTTGCCGCTCCCGCGCAACGCGGCGGACTTCGGGCGAGACACCGTGGGCAGAAAACAGCAGCGTGGCGCCCACCGGGGCGTCGGTCAGCTCGTCAACGAAGACGACGCCACGCTTCTCGAAGTCGCTCACGACGTACTTGTTGTGGACGATCTCGTGGTACACGTAGATCGGCGGGCCGAACTCTCCCAGCGCGAGCTCGAGCGAGTCGATCGCCATATTGACGCCCGCGCAGAAACCGCGGGGGTTGGCCAGCAGCACTTTCATGGCGTTCGTTTCCCGAGCAAGATCGACACCGACGCGGCGAATCCTTCGTAGGGCGCGTGGCGTATCGATCCACGTGTATCAGTCTGCGGCGCACCGACGCAACACACCGCGCTACTCCGGCGGCGCCGCTTACCGCCGGTTCCCTTCATCATAGGATCGTAAGCCCCGGCACGGTAGCGGAAGCCCCGATGGCGTAGGGCTTTGCGGCGAACGAGCCGACAACGGGAACAATTGCTGCGCCGAAGGCGAACTCAATCGGTAGCCCCAGCGTATAATGCTCATGCCTAGCGGGTGATTTCGGTCGCCCGGTTAATTTGGGCATAAGCGTGAGAGTCGAGGCGCGCTGAGCAAAGGGGGCAGAGACAAAGTCGCGAGGCGCCGGCGGTTGCCGGCGCCCGTAAGGTTCACCCACAAGAGGAGGGGAACGATGCCTGTCCAAACCGCTAAGAAGACAGTCAAGAGAGCTTGCAAGACAATCCGCAAGCACTGGAGCGACTCCGAGGCGATGCGCCGCCGCCTGGCCGCCGAGCAGATGCAGCAGAAACTCGTTGAGGCGCTGGGCTTGCGGTCGATGGCGCCGCGCTGAGGCTCGCCGGCGGGGATGCCCCGGCGCAGGCAAGCTGGTCCGCCCGGCAGCCTTGCCCCGCCGGGTGGAGGGTCTACGATCAGGCGGCGGCAATCGGCCGTCAGCCTCAGGTTTCGAGTCCCGACCCCGCCCGATCGCATGGCCAAACGCACGACGCTTGGCGGCGTTATCCACACGTACCAGAAGTACGACCCGGTGCGGTTCCCAAGCCCCACCGAGCCGCCGCCCGACATGGTCTCCGCCGCGTTTGAGCACATGCTCATGTTTGGCGAGCGGCGAGAGCTGACCGAAGAGGAGCTCGCCCGCGCGATCCGCCTCGACCCGAGCCAGATCCAGGGCCTGGGGCCGTCGATCGACGCCCTCCGCGCGATGCTTGAGGAGCGGAAGCGGAAGATCCTCGAACGGTACGAGACCCGCAAGGCCCGCAAGCGGGCGGCCAAGGCCTTCCGCTCGGGCGTTCAATCGATCGACCCGCCGAAGGAGCACCGCCAGCGTTTTGAGCGGGCGGCGTCGCAGGAGCAGATCCGCGACCTCGAACGGCTGTGGTACGCCACCGGCGACGACAACTCGCCATTCGCCCGGGCGCTCGTTGGGCTCATCGAACGGCTCGGCGACAAGTACCAGGTCGACGAGCTGGAGGCCAAGTACGACTTCACGGGCCGCGAGACGATGACCGTGCCCGAGGCGCTCGCAGTCAAGGGAGAGCTCGAGAAGATCGACGAGCTGCTCAAGCAGCTCGAAGAAGCCGCCGAGACCGCCCAGATCGGCGTGATCGACATGGAGATGCTCAGCGAGTTCGCCGAGCCGGGCGACGTTGATCAACTCTCGTCGCTGCAGCAGCAGGTGCAGGACTACCTCCGCGAGCAGGCGGAGCGGCAGGGGCTCGACCAGGGCAAGCAGGGCGGGGCGTTCCGGCTCACGCCGCAGGCGTACCGCGTCTTCCAGAGCAAGCTGCTCGAGCGGCTCTTCTCCGACATCGAAGCCTCGCGCACCGGCCGGCACGAGGGCGACATCACGGGCGAGGGCGCTGTCGAGACCCAGGCGACCAAGCCGTTCGAGTTCGGCGACTCGATCGCGAACATAGACTTAGTCTCCACCTTTACAAATGCCCTAATAAGGCAGGCGGGAGAGCAACAGGCGGCCGATGTGGAATTGGGAATGCGGAATGCGGAAGCACTTGAAGGCGACCGCGACAGCGCGTCATTCCGCAATCCGCAATCCGCAATCCGCCTTCATTCGGACGACATCCTCATCCACAAGACCCGCAACATGCCCAAGGCGGCGACGTCGGTCGTGATGGATATGAGCGGCTCGATGCGCTACGACGGGCAGTACATCAACGTCAAGCGGATGGCGCTCGCGCTCCAGGGGCTGCTGCGGAGTGAGTATCCGGGCGACTTTTTGTCTTTCATCGAGTGCTACTCGTTCGCCAAGCCGGTCGAGCCGGGCAGGGTCGTGAACCTGATGCCCAAGCCGGTGACCATCACCAACCCGGTGGTGCGGCTCAAGGCGGACATGAGCCGCGACGACGTCAGCGAGCAGCAGGTGCCGCCGCACTTTACGAATATCCAGCACGGGCTGTCGCTCGCCCGCCGGCAGCTGTCGGTGCAGGACACGCCCAACCGGCAGATCGTGCTCATCACCGACGGGCTGCCGACCGCCCACTTCGAGGGCGAGACGCTCTACCTGCTCTACCCGCCCGACCCGCAGACCGAGTCGGCCACCCTGAGAGAAGGCCTGCTCTGCCACCGCGAGGGGATCACGATCAACCTCTTCTTGCTGCCGAGCTGGAACCAATCGGAAGAGGACGTCCGCTTCGCCTACCGCCTGGCCGAGTCGACCCAGGGCCGCGTCTTCTTCACCGCCGGCACGGACCTCGACCGCTACGTCGTGTGGGACTACGTCTCGCGGCGGCGGGATATTCTGGGGTGACGGTTGGGTAGGGGGATGTGGGGATGACGTTGGGAGATGAGGGGGATGGCGGTTGAAAGATTTGCGATCCGCTTGCTAAGTATCTTGTCTAGCTAGCCCAAAAGCCTTGAGAACAGATGAAACTATGAGTTGGGATGTCATCTTCAAGTCCAGTAGCAAGAGCCTAGGCACTAAGGGCCAAGTCAGGGAGGAGTTCGTTGCAGCTTGTGAGAGCATTACCGGATTGGAAGTTCAGCGGAAGGGTCCAACCGAAGTCGCCATTGATCCATCTTTCGAGTACGAAGTCTCATTCATAGGTTACAAACAAGCGATTGAGTCATTGACGCTTAGCGTTCACCTAAATGCAGGCGATCCTCACGAAGACCCTGCGCATCCTGTGTGGTCTTTCCTCGGCCGCATCCACGAAATCACGGGATGGGACGTTGTGGATGCATTCAGCGGCGACACGGTCAATTTGGGTGACTAGGCGTGCAGGCTTTGCTTAGCCAAGTTGATATCACCCTTCATCCCCACATCTCCCTACCGAAACGCCACCCAACACTCAGCTCTCGTAACCCATCGCCTTGTCCGAGATGTCTTTCCGGCACCACGCGCCTTGCCAGCGGATGCATTTGACTGCTTTGTAGGCGGCGAGTTTGGCTTGGCTGATGGTGTCGCCAATGGCCGTTACTCCTAGCACGCGGCCGCCAGTGTTGACGATCTGGCCGTCGATCGACGCCGTGCCGGCGTGGAAGACCTTGGTGTCGGGCAGCTTGGCGGCGTCGTCGAGGCCGCGGATCGGGAAGCCCTTCTCGTAGCCGCCGGGGTAGCCTTCGCTCGCCATCACGACGCAGACTGCCGGTCGCGGGTCCCACTCCAGCGGGCCGACTTCGTCCAGGCGGCCATCGACGGTCGCTTCGAGGAGGTCGACCAAGTCCGTTTGGAGTCGCATCAGCAGCGGCTGGCACTCGGGGTCGCCGAAGCGGACGTTGTACTCCAGCACCTTCGGCTGCTTCTTGGTGAGCATCAGCCCGGCGTACAGGACGCCGCGGAAGGGTCGGCGGCCCCGCTTCATGTGGTGGACGGTGGGGACGAGGACCGTTTCCTCAACCTCGGCCATGAGCTTGTCGTCGACCAGCGGCGTCGGGCAGTAGGCGCCCATGCCGCCGGTGTTGGGGCCGGTGTCGCCGTCGTGGGCCGGCTTGTGGTCCTGGGCGGCGGGCAGCGTGAGGATTGTCCGCCCGTCGGTGATCGCGAGGACGCTCGCCTCGTGCCCCGCGAGGCGTTCCTCAATGACCAGCCGGGCGCCCGCTTCGCCGAACTCCCGCTGGGCGGCGATCCTGTCGACCGCGTCGAGGGCCTCCTCTTTGCTGCCGCAGACGATCACCCCCTTGCCCGCCGCGAGGCCGTCCGCCTTGACGACGATCGGCACGTCCTCGCGTTCCTCAAGGTACTTCTTGGCGGAGTCGCCGTCGCGGAAGGTGCGGTAGTCGGCGGTCGCCACGTCGGCGTGGCGGAGCAGGTCTTTGCAGAAGACCTTGCTGCCCTCAAGCTCAGCGGCCGCCTTGGTGGGCCCGAACGCGCGGAGGCCCTCGTCATGCAATGCGTCGACCATGCCCGCGGTGAGCGGCGCCTCGGGGCCGACGACGGTCAGGTCGATGGCGTTGTCCTTGGCGAACGCCGTGACCCGCGCGATGTCGGTCGCCGAGATGTCGACGTTCTCGCAGGCGACATCGGTCTCGGCGCCGGTGCCCGCGTTGCCGGGGGCGACAAACACGGTCTCGACCCGGGGGCTCTGGCCGATCTTCCAGGCGAGGGCGTGCTCGCGGCCCCCGCCGCCGACGACCATGACCTTCATCGCTCCGCCCATGACTCTTGTCCCCCTACCGCCCTGGATTGCCAAGCCGGCATTCTAGGGCTCGGCATGTCGGCTTGGAAGCAAGCGGGCGGCCCGCGTCGGCGAGCGTTGCCCGCCCGTTTCGCCGCGGTTCCCCTAGCAGCCGGCGGCCCGGTCGGAATACCATGGGGTGATGCGAATTCTGTACGCGACGCCGGTCTTGCTGCTCGCTTTGCTGCCCCCAAACGCGGCGGTCGCGTCCGAATGGGGCACGATCCGCGGTCGGTTTGTCGTTGAAGGTAAACCACCCGCACTCGAGGCGATCGTGCCCGAGAAAGACCCGTTTTGCGAGCGCTGCCGGCCTGTCAACGAGACCGTCCTGGTCGGCGCCGAGGGGGGCCTGCGGAATGCGGTGGTGTACGTCCGCGTCAAGCGGGACCAGACGCTCGACGTCCACCCCGACTACGCCGCCGCGGCGGCCGAGCCGATTGCCCTCACCAACGAGCGGTGCCGGTTTTCGCCCCGCGTGACGCTGCTGTTGACCGGTCAGGAACTCGTGGTCAAGAACGCCGACCCGACGGCCCACAACACGAAGTTCGACCTGCTGAGGAACGACGCGCTCAACAGCGTGATCGCCGCCGAGAAGAGCCTAACGACGAAGTTCAGCGAAGCCGAGTCGCTGCCGCTGCCGGTTTCGTGCAACATCCACCCGTTTATGCGGGGGTATGTCCTCATCCGCAGCGACCCGTACATGGCGGTATCTGGTGCGGACGGGCGGTTTGAGATCACCAACTTGCCGGCCGGTGAGCACCAGTTCCAGTTCTGGCACGAAACGGGCTACCTCAAAGCTGCGAGCTTCGCGGGCGGAGTGGCCGACCGCCGGGGCCGTGTCCGGCTTGCGGTTCCCGCAGACGGGGCGCTCGATCTCGGGGATGTGCGGGTGGCCGCGGAAGGGTTGGCGCCTTGAGATCGCGGCTAGCCGAGGTCACCTCGCCTGCGGTTGCCGGCTCCGCGACAAAAGGTCGCGGGACCTCCCCTCTGCCCGACGCAGTCCGCCTGGTTAGAGTCAATATGGCGGGACTGTACATCCCGCCATTTTCTTCCGACGACAAAACAGGCGGGCGCTGACGTCAGCGTCGGCTGCGTGCACGTCATGCGATTCAACTGGCACAACCCAGCGGCGTTTGCGTTACTGCTGGTCGCGCATGGGTGTGGCGGGCCGACTCGTTTCGAGCCCGACGCCCCAAGGCTGACCGACCGGCAGATCGTCGCGACGCACCGGGCTCAAGTCGATACGGTCCTGGTCACTCTTTTTGGGGACCCTGATCACCCGCGACTACCCGAGCCGCTCGCCGAGGGGTTCGACCTAGCCCTGCTGCGGCAAGCGGCCGGCCCGGTGGTGAGCCACACGCCGGGCGAGACCCAGGGGCTGTTCCAGCGGCACTGCGCCCGTTGCCACGGCGTTACGGGCAACGGCCGTGGGCCGACGGCCCTGTATCAGCACCCGTACCCCCGCGACTTCCGTCGGGGCATTTTTAAGTACAAGTCGACCGAGCGAGGGGCTCCGCCGACCGACGCCGACCTGCACGCCACGCTACTCCGCGGAGCGGCCGGCACGGCGATGCCGTCGTTCGCGTTAGTGAAGCCCTCGGAACGTGTGGCGCTGGTGCAGTACGTCAAGTTCCTCGCTATGCGGGGTCAAACTGAACGGGCCCTCATCGACTACGTCGCCGAAGAACTCGACTTCAACCCGACGAGCGGCGAAGTGGGGCCCAGCGGCGAGTTCATCCTGGAATCGGCGGAGACCCGGGCGGTCGTCGCCGACGTCCTCGAAGAGATCGCCCGCAAGTGGAACCAAGCGAGTCGCCGGGTCGTCGCGGCAGCGTCGCCTTCGGGCCTCGAAACGGAGGAACGCATCGCCGCCGGACGGGCGTTGTTTCACGACGAGAGGCGGGCGAACTGCGCGAAGTGCCACGGCGTGAACGGGTCCGGCGGCGTCGCGCTCAAAGAGTTCGACGACTGGAACAAGCGCCGCCGGGCTTTCCTCGACGCGACCGAATCGGCCGCCGCCCGGACGGCGTCGCTGCGTGAGCGTTGGCGAGCCGCCGGCAGCGGGCCGGGGCGAGAGCAACTCGCGGGTTGGCTTGCCGACGAGCAGGCGACGCTGCGCGCAAGGCGAGAGGTGGCGGCCACGCTCCTGCCGCCGTCGCCCGCCGAGGCTCGTGTGCTCGCCGGCGGCGTTCTGCGCGGCGGTTGCGAGCCGGCCGATGTCTATCGGCTCATCCATCAGGACATCGCCGGCACGCCCATGCCGGGCGTCGCTGCAGCGCTAAGCGAAAGCGAGATGTGGGACCTGGTTGCCTACGTCCGCTCGCTGGTGAAGCCGCTGGCCACGCCACCGGCGCCGCCGAGCGCCGCGCCGCTGGCAACGGAGGTCGCCGCGGCGCCGTGAGCAATCATGCGATCATCGATGACTTCTCGCCCTGGCCACACCGGTGGGCGCTGCTGCTCTGCGGCACGACGTTTCCCCTGCTGTGGGTCGGTGGCTTGATTACTACCACCGACGCCGGCATGGCGGTGCCCGACTGGCCGAACACGTATGGCTACAACATGTTCGCGTACCCTTGGCAGACCTGGATGTTTGGGCCGTGGGACTTGTTCATCGAACACGGGCACCGGTTGCTTGCCTCGCTGGTTGGGCTCCTGGCGATTGGCTTGCTCGTCGTGGTTTGGCGGAGCGACCGCCGGCGTTGGATGCGCAGCCTCGCGTTGGCGGCGCTCGCGTTGGTGATTTTCCAAGGCGTGCTGGGAGGGCTCCGCGTGGTCGCCAACGAGAGGCTGCTGGCGATGGCCCACGGCAGCACGGGGCCACTCTTCTTTGCTCTGACGTGCGTGATCGTGGTCCTCACGCTACGCCGTCCGTACGGAGCCGGTCGCCCCGCCGCGGCAGCGGCGTCGGACGACGGCGGTCTTTCACGGCTAGCCCTGCTGACCGCGGCGTTGGCTTACTGCCAACTGGTGCTCGGCGCTTCGCTGCGGCACGTCGACGCCGCGACCGGCCCGTGGGCGTTCGGCGTCCTGGTGAAGTTCCACCTGTTCCTCGCCGCGGTCGTGGCGGTGCAGACGCTGTGGGTTATGGTTCGAACCGTCCGCTCGCGGAGCCCTCAGCGGGCCGTCCGCGTCATCGGCGTGCTGCTAGGCTTGGTCGTGACGGCCCAGGTAGGGCTTGGTGTTGCCACGTGGGCTGCCAAGTACGGG
>JBCCZD010000087.1:0-14853 GCA_039188275.1 Planctomycetota bacterium | reverse complement strand
CGAGGAGCGGTCGCGGATCATGGACAACGACCTCCGCGTCCGCATGCTCGGCCGGCGAGACGGCATCCCGGAGGGTGTGCTGGCCGAGCTCGACCAGACCATCGCGATGAGCCAGGCCAACGCGGGCATGCGGCTGAACTTGGCGATCAACTACGGCGGCCGGGCGGAGATCGTCGACGCCACGCGGGCCATCGCCCGGTCCGCCCGCGACGGCGCGATCGACCCCGACGCGATCACCGAGGCGGACATCTCCGACCGCCTCTACACGTCGGGCGTGCCGGACCCCGACTTGCTCATCCGCACGGCCGGGGAGCTGCGCATCAGCAACTTCTTGCTCTGGCAGGTGAGCTACTCCGAGATCTGGGTCACCGACCAATGCTGGCCCGAGTTCGACGAGGCGACGCTGCACCAGGCGGTCCGCGATTACGCGTGCCGACGCCGTCGCTTCGGCGGCCTCCACCAATGACCGACTCGCGGGCGAGACCCGCCGCGTCGCCCTCCGCGAGATCTGCTGAAGAAGGCCCGGCTTAGACGTGCTCTCCTCGCGGTTAATCCTTGGGTTCTTCCTTGTCGCGTTGATGGTCGGCGTCGCGTGGCTTGACTTCCACGCCTGGCGCCCCGGGGTGTACCTGGCGCCGCTCGGCGTGCTGAGCGTTTGGCTCGGCGCCGGCGAGCTGGTGCGGTTGTTCGAGGAGAACGCCGCGACCGCCGCGACAACCGACACGCCGCCTGGGGAGCGGCTGGCGCCGTCGCGTTACGTCGTTGTCACCGGCGCCACGCTGACGATGCTCATCAGCTTCGCGCCCGCTTTGTGGGCGACGTACCCCGCCGACTGCCCCGTTGGCCGCGCGGGCTGGGTTGCGATCGGTTTGGCAGCCGGCGTACTGCTGGCGGTCGCCGTGGAACTCGCCCGCTTCCAGCAACCGGGCGTCGCCACGATACGCCTCGCCCAAGCGGTGCTGGCGATTGCCTACTGCGGCGGGCTCATGGGCTTCGCGGCGCAGCTCCGCCTGCTTGGCGGCGGGCAATGGGGGGATGACGGCCGGTGGGGGATGCTCGCCTTGCTTTCCCTGATCGCCGTGGTCAAGGCCAACGACACCGGCGCCTACGCCGCCGGCCGGGTCTTTGGCAAGCACCCGATGACGCCACGACTAAGCCCCGGGAAGACTTGGGAGGGGTTCGTCAGTGGGGCCCTCTTCTCGGTGGCCGCCGCCGCGATTTGCCTCGGCCCGCTCGCCGACTACCTGCGGTGCAGCCCAGCCATGGCGAACCCGGCTTGGGCGCTCGGCGCCGTGGCTTACGGGTTGGTTGTCGGCGCGGCGGGGGTGCTCGGCGATCTCACAATCTCGTTGCTCAAACGGGATTCGCGGCTGAAGAACTCCAGCACGTGGATGCCGGGCTTTGGCGGCGTGCTCGACGTGCTCGATTCTATTCTTTTCGCGGCGCCGATCGCCTACCTGTTCTGGGTTGCCGGTGTGGTGGGACCGGCCGGCTAAGCCGCCGACAATCTCTTCGGTCGGCACTGTCTGCGGAGTACCCGCCGTGTCTTCCGCCCCGCCATTCGGCGCATTCGTCGCAAACCGACGCATGTCAAGCACTTGCGCGGCTCGGGCCGACGCGTGCTGGTGTCGGATTCCAACGGTCAGGTATATTTGTCGACACGCCACAAAGGGTCCGCGCCGCACGGCGCCGACTCCTCGACCATCCGAGACCCTTGAATGATCGAAGCGTCGATACCGGTCAGCAGTCCCGAGCAGCTTATCCTGCTGTTCGGCACGTCGGACCAGCACCTCCGCCAAATCCGGCGTTCGGTGCCGGCGAAGATCGCCACTCGCGGCGGCAAGATCCACGTCTCGGGAGAGGAAGACGCGGTGATGCAGGCGACGTCGATCTTCGAGCAGATGAAGTCGGCAATCGGCCGCGAGGGCGCCGTCGGCAAGGAGGTCGTTTCGGACATCATCGCCGAGATCACCGGCGGCGGGTCGGGCGACACCCGGCCGGCAAAGATCGAGGTGCAGCGGGCGGGCGTTGCCGTCCGCCCCCGCACGAAGGGCCAGGCCGACTACGTCGAGGCGATCCGCGACCACGAGCTGGTGTTCTGCGTCGGCCCCGCCGGCACCGGCAAGACGTACTTGGCGGTTGCGACCGCCGTCGAGGCGCTCAAGCAGGGCGCCATCCGACGGATCGTGCTGGTCCGCCCCGCGGTTGAGGCGGGCGAGAGCCTCGGCTACCTGCCGGGCGACCTGCAAGCAAAGATCAACCCGTACCTCCGCCCGCTGCTCGACGCCATCGGCGAGATGCTCGACTTCGACCAGCTCAAGCGCTTCATGAGTGAAGACGTGATCGAGGTGGCGCCGCTCGCCTACATGCGTGGACGGACCCTGAACAACGCGTTCGTTATCATGGACGAAGCGCAGAACACAACGGTCGCTCAGATGAAGATGTTCCTCACCCGAATGGGCGAGGGGGCAAAGCTGGTCGTCTCGGGAGACGCCACACAGGTCGACCTGCCGGGCCACACCCGTAGCGGGCTGATCGACGCAATGAAACGGCTACGTGGCGTCGAGGGCGCCGCGCAGGTCCGCCTCACCGGGGCGGACATCGTGCGGCACCCGCTGGTGCAACGCATCGTTGACGCTTACGAGAGCAACTGACGTTTGCCTATGTCTACCGGCAGCCAGAAGCGACCCCGCGGCCGACGCGTGGCCTTCGAGCTCCCGCCCGGCAGGTGGGCGGCGCTGCTTGCCAACCTCAAGCGGGGCGGCGTCGTGCTGCGCCTGGCGCTCTGTCTCGCAACCGCCCTTGCCCTGTGGGCGATCACGCGGGGTTGGAACCCGCCACGCGGCTTCCGACCCGACCGTATCCCTTCGCGTGACGTCGTCGTGCGGACCTACTTCGAGCAGCCCGATGACGAGGCGTTGCAGGAAGCCCAACGCGAGGCAAGGCGGCTAGCGATCGCGGTTTATGACCACAACGCGGCGGCGTTGCTCCAGCTCCAGGCCGAGCTGCTGAACGACTTGAGCCGGCTGATCGCCGCGGAGGAGTTCACCGCCGTGGACCAGTCCCTTTGGCGGGACTTCTCCCCGCCGCTCGCCGAGGGGACCCCAAAGCCGACCGCGGACGAGCAACAGGAGCAGTACGGGCGTTTCCGCTCTGCCGTGACCGCCGAGGGCGCCCAAGAGAAACTGAAGCAAACCCTCGACGAGGTCTTCGCCGCGCCCATCAACCAGGGCATCCTTGATGGGTTGCCAACCGAACACGACGCCAATACCGAGCGGCTCGATGTCCGTCCGCTCGGCAGCACGGACTTCGAGTTAACGGTCGCCGTTGGCGATGTGTTGATAGACAGCGTTGCGAACGGTTTGCAGCGGTCGCTGACGCAAAAGCTGCCTTCGATCGACGTGGCCGACCGGGTGTTCGCTTGGCTGCGGCCCCGCCTGCCAGTAACGCTCCGGCTCAACATGCGCGAGACCCGATCCCGCCAGGACCAGGCCGCCGCCGAGGCCAAGGCCGACCCCAAACGCTTCGAGCCCGGCGTGAAGTTGGCGGACGCCGGCCAGCCGTTGGGCGAGCCCGAACTGGAACTATTTGAGCTCGAGTTCCAGCAGGAGCTGGCGGCGCGCACGCTTGATCAGCGCGCGCGGCGTTCGATGGCGGTCCTCGGCATGTATGCCGCGTTGTTCACCGTCGGTGGATTCTTCGCCTACCGCCTCGAACCCGACCTCGTCCGGCAGCTCCCGCGGCTGGTGACCGTTCTTGTCACCATCTTGGCCACCACCGCTTGCGTCCTGGTGACCCACGGCTACCACACGCAGGCCGAGGTCATCCCGCTGCTGCTGTTCGGCATGACGATCGCCGTTGCGGCCGGGCAGGAGACGGCCTTGCTCCTCTCAGCGGCGATAACGCTGGTGAGCGTCGTGGCCGTCGGGGGCGATCTGGGTGACGCCGTGGTGCTGCTAGCCGCGACGACCGGCGCCATCCTCGTGCTCGACTCGGTCCGCAACCGCAGCAAGCTGCTGGTGGTCGGTTCGGTAGCGGCGGTCGTGGCTTTCCTCACCAGCATTGGCGTCCAAACACTGATGGGGCAGCCGCTCGTGCCGACCGTTCGGCTCGCCCTGACGCTGGCCTTGTGGTCGGTTATCGCCGGGTCGTTAATGACCGTGTTGCTGCCGCTCGTTGAGCGTGTGTTCGGCGTGCAAACCGACCTCAGCCTGCTCGAACTCGGCGACCCGTCGCACCCGCTGCTGCAAGAGCTCATCCGCCGCGCGCCGGGGACCTACAACCACTCGATCACGGTCGCTTCGCTAGCCGAGGCGGCGGCGGAGGCCATCGGCGGCCGCAGCCTGCTCGTCCGCGTCGGGGCGTACTTCCACGACATTGGCAAGATGCTCAAGCCGGGTTACTTCATCGAGAACCAGGGGCAGGGCGGCAACCGCCACGACACGCTGGCCCCCGCCATGAGCACGCTGGTGATCATCGCCCACGTCAAGGACGGGGCCGACCTCGCCCGCCAGAGGAAGCTGCCTGAATGCATCATCGATTTTATCCAGCAGCACCACGGCACAACGCTGGTGGAGTACTTCTACCGTCAAGAAACCGTCAAGCGAGACGCCGACCCCGACGCCGCGGAAGTCGACGAGAGTTCCTTCCGTTACCCGGGACCGAAGCCACAGTCGAAGGAGGCGGGCGTGCTCATGCTGGCCGACGCGGTGGAGAGCGCCAGCCGAGTGCTCGTCGAGCCAACGCCCGCGAGGATCGAGAACCTCGTCGAAGAAATCAGCCAAAAGCGGCTGGCGGACGGCCAGTTTGACGAATGCGGGCTGACGCTGGAAGAGGTGCGGAAAATCGGCGACAGCCTGATAAAATCGCTGACCGCCGTTTACCACGGCCGCGTGAAGTACCCCGACCAGGAGACCGCCTAGCAGGGCCAACCCGGCTCAGGCCACGGAAGCGGCCGCCGCCACGCCCCCCCGGTCAAGATGGACATCTCGGTCACCAACGAGCAGAACCTCCTCCCAGTCGACACGACGCGTCTCGCGTCCGCCGCGCGCGGCGTTCTGCACGAGGCGGGTCGCCGGGGCACGCTTAGCATCGCTGTCGTCGACGACCCGACGATTCACCGGCTGAATGCTGAGTTTCTCCGGCACGACTACGCCACGGATGTCCTCAGCTTCGCGCTCGAAGACGACGGCGAGCGGCTCGAGGGCGAGGTGATCGTCAGCGCACAGACGGCGATCGCCAACGCGGCGGAGTACGGCTGGACCGCCGCGGACGAGCTGCTCTTGTACGTCGTCCACGGGGTGCTGCACTTGGTCGGCTACCGCGACAAGTCCGACGCCGACGCGTCGGAGATGCGCGTCGCGGAACAACGGAGCCTGGCGGCACTGGGCGTCACGCTCCCTTCACCTGCCTCGAAGCAGGAAGGGGCGCAACCGTCGTGAACGACCTGCTCTGGCTCGGCCTTGGTTCGGCGGTGTTCACTTCCATCGCGGCGATCGGCGCCCGCTCGCTGCGTGAGTTCTCTCGGCACGACCTCCAGGAGATCTGCGAGAAGCGCGACCAGCTCGCCCGCTTCAGCCAGATCTTGCACGGTCACGACCGCGTCGCGCTCGCGATCGAGATGCTCGTCGTGCTCGGTTCCGCGACGTTCATCGCGGCGGTCGGCGCGGGGCTGCTTGAGCGGCAGGGGCTGGCTCGGCCGCCGGGCTGGCTGGCGATTGCCGGTGGCGCCGTGGCGCTCGGGCTCGTGCTGGCGACGCTCAAGACGTGGGTCCCGTGGTCGGTTTGCCGCCTCTGGGCTGCGCCTTTCCTGTACCACTCTTGGTGGCTGTGGCGGGCGCTCGCGATGCTGCTCGCCCCGTTGGTGGTCGGGGCCAGCGTCCTCGACGCCGTGCTGCACCGCCTCGCGGGCCGAACGCCGGCGCCGATGGACGAGGAGTCGCTCGAAGAAGAGATCCGGACGATCGTCTCCGAGGGCCACCGCGAGGGCCTCCTGGAAGAGGACGCCCGCGAAATGATCGAGGGCGTCATGGAGCTGGGCGACGTCGACGTCGACCACATCATGACGCCGCGCACAGACATGCACATGCTCCAGGCCGACACCCCCTGGACCGAGATGCTGGACGACGTCATCACCGCCGGGCACACGCGGATACCGGTATTCGACGGCAACCGGGACGACCTGGTCGGGGTGCTGTACGTCAAAGACCTGCTGCCCGAGCTGGCCAAGCCACCGGCGGAGCCCCGCCAGAGCCTCCGCGAGCTGGTCCGCAAGCCTGTCTTTGTCCCTGAGACGAAGGCGGTGAACGAGCTCTTGCAGATGTTCCAGCAGACGCGGACCCACATCGCGATGGTGCTCGATGAATACGGCGGCGTCGCTGGTCTCGTGACCATCGAGGACGTGCTGGAGGAGATCGTCGGCGAGATCGTCGACGAGTACGACGCCGAGGTAGAAGACGAGATCCGCCTCGTCGACGCCGACAGGTGCGAGGCCCTCGGCCGGGCCCACATCGACGAGATCAACGAGGCGCTCGGCGTTGCGCTGCCCGAGGACGGCGACTACGACACCATCGGTGGTTTTGTCTTCAGCGAGCTGGGCCGCGTTCCCAGCGCCGGAGAAGAGGTTGACTGGGAAGGGGCGGTTCGGATCACCGTCGTCGAGGTGAGCAAACGCCGGGTCGAGCGCGTCACGATCGAGCGGGTTGAGGCGGCGACCCCCCGCGAGAGCGCGTAGCGGCGCGGGCCCGCCCGGGGTGATGCGCGCCGGCGCCGGCCAGGATGGGTTGCGGTTGGGCTTGCGGGGTTCTTCCCGTTCTTCTAGCGTCCGCCACCCGCGCCCCGAGCGCGGCTAGCAAACCCTTCGCCGATGGTGCGTTATGAACTGCCTTCGTCTGCGCTTTTTTCGCCCCGCCGCGTCGACAGCCCCGACGGTTTTGCTGCTCTTGCTCAGCGCTTCGCCGACCGTCGCCCAAGGCCCGGTGGCGTGGCTCACACGTCCGTTCACCACGCCGCGCGCCGAACCGGGCACGCCGGGCTGGTGGGAGGCCAACAAGGACAAGGCCGAACTCGTGCCCGGCGAGGGGTACCGTGTGCCCGGGGTTGATGGCTACTTTGACCAAGCGGGGCGACCGATCAACGCGCCGGTCGACGAGGTCTTCGAGCAGTTTTCGGGCGGGGACGACAAACAGGCGGGGCTGCTGCCGGGGCTCGACCCCAAGGTTTCGTACCGCCGAGCGAAGGTCGCCGCGGGCTACGGCCCCGACGAGCAGATTGCTCGGCAGGCTCTCACCGAGGGCGAGCAGTTGATGTCCCAGCGGCGCTACACCGACGCGGAGAAGCAGTTCAAGAAGGCGATCGACCGGCTGCCGGACTCGGCGGTCGCGAACCGGGCGCAGTTCTTCTTGGGCTCCGCCTACTACTTTCAAGACCGCTACGCCGACGCGCGGGACGCGTACGAAGTGCTGATCGCCGACCAGCCCAACACGCGGCAGCTGGACACCGTGATTGAGCACCTCTGGCAAATCGGGCAGTACTGGGAGGCGCACCACTTCGACTACAAGCCGGAGTCGGCGTTGCGACCCAACTTCTTCGACAAGACCCGCCCGACGCTCGACACCGTGGGCCACGCGATCCGGGTGTACGAAACGATCCGGCTGAACGACCCCACCGGTCCCCGGGCTGACGACGCCATCATGGCGACCGCCGGCATCTACTTCCGCCGCCAGCAGTTCCACGACGCCGACCATCACTACACGCTGCTCCGGCAAGAGTACCCCCGGAGCGACCACCAGTTCGAGGCGCATATCCTTGGCCTGCAGAGCAAGCTAAGCAAGTACCAGGGCCCCGACTACGACGGAACGCCGCTCGAAGAGGCGAAGGTCCTGGTCAAGCAGATCCGCACGCAGTTCGCCGGCCGGCTAACGGACGACGAGAAGGAGCGCCTGCGGCAGTCGCAGGCGCAGGTGCAGCTGGCGATCGAGCAACGGGACCTGCGGCTGGCGCTCTACTACGACAACACCGAGCAGTACGGCGCCGCGAAGCAGATCTACGCCCGGATCGCCCGCGACCACCGCGGCTCGCCGATCGCCGAGCGCGCGGTCACACGGCTCGCGGAGTTGGGTTCGGCGCCCGACGTCCCGCCGACCAAGCTGGCTTGGCTCGTGGACCTGTTTCCGGAGAACCGCGAGCGGTCCCGTGTCGCGGGCGTGACTGAGGTTCCTTCCGGCGAAGCAGCCCGCTTGGCGGAGGGGCCCGGCGACCCTGGCGTGGTGCAACCCGCTTCGGCAACGACCACCCGCTAAGGTCGCCCATGCCCGCAGGCCCCCGGCAACCCGGCTCGCCCCGCGTCGTAGCGGTCGCGACGGCGCTGTGCGCCGCGGCCGCGGCCGGCTGCGCGGGCTACCGCGTCGGCGCCGAATCGCTTTACGCGCCCGACGTGCAGACCGTCTACGTGCCGATGATCGAGTCGGACAGCTTCCGCCGCGACCTCGGCGAGCGGCTGACGGAGTTGGTGGTCAAAGAGATCGAATTGAAGACCCCGTTCAAAGTCGTTGGGTCACCGACCGCGGACAGCGTGCTCACGATCCGCGTAGCGGAAGATCGGCGGCGGACGCTCGCTGAGGACCCGTTCGATCAGCCCCGGGTCCTGGAGAACGAGGTGGTGGCCGAGGTCGCTTGGCTCAACCGCCGCCGGCTGCCGATCGCGCCGGTCCAGGTGGTGCCGATCCCCGCCGGGGTGACGCCGTTCCGTCAGGATTCCATGCTCGTGCCCGCGGCCGGGCAGTCGGTTGCCCAGGCGCAGCAGGACGCGCTCCACAGGCTGGCTCAGCAGATCGTCGGCGCGATGGAAGAGCCCTGGTGACGCCCCCGCGCTTGTTGGTTGGTGCGGCGGCAAGGTTGCGGTAGCCTCTCGGCATGCGAAGCAATTCTGATAACCCCGCCGACCGCGCTTGGGCGGCCAACGCCGGTGTTCTAGCCACGCGTTACCCCAACCGCGCCACGCGTTGGCGCCTGAAGACCACGACGCTCGACCTCGCCGGCGGCGCGCGGCTGATGGGGATCGTCAACGTCACGCCCGACAGCTTCTCGGACGGCGGCCGGTTCCACGACGCCGCGCGTGCCGTCGACCACGCCCTGAGACTAGCGGCCGACGGCGCCGCGATCCTCGACATCGGCGGCGAGAGCACCCGGCCCTACAGCGACCCTGTGGCCGTTGAGGAGGAGCTCCGCCGGGTGCTGCCGGTCGTCGAGCGGGTGGCGGCCCAAGCTTCGACGCCGATCTCGATCGACACCAGCAAGGCGCGCGTGGCCCGGGAGGCTCTCGCCGCAGGGGCGGAGATCATCAACGACGTGACCGGGCTGGAGGGCGACCCCGAGATGCTCGGCGTGGCCATTGAAACGGGCGCCGGTGTCTGCGCGATGCACATGCGGGGGACGCCCCTGACGATGCAGGACGACCCGCAGTACGCCGACGTTGTTAGCGATATCCACCGCTACCTCGGCTACCGATGCGACACCCTGACAGCCGCCGGCGCCGACCCGGAATGCGTCTGCCTCGACCCGGGCATCGGTTTCGGGAAGACCCATCAGCACAACCTCACGCTGATGGCCGCTTGCTACCGCTTCCACGACCTGCGGCGGCCGCTGCTGGTGGGGCATTCTCGCAAAGGGTTCCTAGCCCAGCTGTTGGGGGATAAACAGGCCGACCGCACCGCCGCCACTGCCGGCGCCGCGTTGAGTCTCGCTCGCCAAGGGGTCCAGGTAGTCCGCGTTCACGACGTCCGCCCGGTGCGGGAGGCCTTGCTCGCCTTCGAGGCGTGCGGCGGGCTTGGCTCGGCGGGCGACGACGCTCCTAGCCGTTCGTGATGGCGCCACAAACCGGTGGCCGCCGGGGCAATCCGCGTTGCCGCAGTCCGGCCGGCCTGCGATACTTACGGGGATTCGGCCCGTCCGCCCGCATTGACCAACGATGCCCGCCGCCCCGTCAACCAGCCCCGACCTCGCCACCTACTGTTCGGGCGTGGCCGACCGTGCGCAGGCGGCGTCTCGCAAACTTGCCGTGCTGCCGGGTGAGACGAAGATCGCCTGGCTCCATCGTTCGGCGGGGTTGCTCCGTAATAACCTTGCGCTAATCGCCGAGGCGAACGAGAGAGACTTGGCGGCGGCCCCCGACTACGGCCTGACCGACGCCCAGGTCGACCGCCTGCGGCTGACCGATGAACGGGTCGAGGCGATCGCTTCGGCGCTCGAACAAGTCGCGCTGCTGCCCGATCCAATCGGGGCGGTGAAAGGTTCAACGGTGCGTCCGAACGGCCTGCGGATCGACAAGGTCTGCGTGCCGCTAGGCGTGGTCTTCTTCATCTACGAATCGCGGCCCAACGTGACCGCCGACGCCGCGGCGATTTGCGTCAAGGCGGGCAACGCCGTGATCCTGCGCGGCGGCAAAGAAGCGATCCATTCGAGCGGCGCGATCGTCCGACTGCTCGCCGAGGCGGCCGGGCAGACGTGTCTGCCGGCCGATGCGGTCCAACTCGTTTCGACGACCGATCGCGACGCCGTCGGCCACTTCTTGGCGATGGATGACAAGATCGACGTGACGATCCCGCGCGGCGGCGAGGGCCTCATCCGGCGGGTCGCCGCCGAGGCCCGCATGCCGGTCATTAAACACTTCGACGGCAACTGCCACGTCTACATCGACGCCTCGGCCGACGCCGAGGCGGCCGTCGCGATCACGGTCAATAGCAAGTGCCACCGGCTAGGTGTCTGCAACGCGGCGGAGTCGCTGCTGATCCACGCCGACGCGGCGGCCGAGTTGCTCCCGGCCATCGGCGCCGCGCTCGCCGCGGAGGGCGTCGAGGTCCGGGGAGACGACCGCGTCTGTGAGCTGGTTCCTGACGCCAAGCCCGCAACCGATGCCGACTTCGCCGCCGAGTTTCTTGGCCCCGTAGTTTCAGCGGCCGTCGTGCCGAGCGTGGACGCGGCGGTGGACCACATCAACCGCTACGGCTCGGGCCACACCGACGCGATTGTCACAGCCGACTTGGTCGCCGCGGGGCGATTCACCGCGGGGGTCGACAGCGCCGCGGTCATCGTCAACGCGAGCACGCGGTTCAACGACGGCGGCGAGTTCGGCCTGGGCGCGGAGATCGGCATCAGCACCGACAAGTTCCACGCCCGGGGGCCCTGTGGGATCGAAGAGCTGACCAGCTACAAGTACGTCGTCCACGGGAGCGGGCAGGTCCGGGCCTAGCCCCGCGGGGCGGCCGTTGCCACGCGGCACGCAAAGGATTGCGTTATGAGCGATGTCCTCAGCCAAGCGGAAGTCGAGAGTCTTCTGAACGCCATGGAGGGCGCCAAAGAGGCGGCCGCCGCGCCGCCGGCGTCCCTTGCCACCGCCCCGCCGCCGGTGATGCCACAAGGCCCGCCTAAGCCGCGCGAGAAGGTCACGCCGTACGACTTCAAACGCCCGGAGCGTGTCGGCAAGGAGCAGATGCGGGCGCTGCAGACCATGCACGAGGGCTTCGGCCGCAACTTCGGCGCGGCGCTCTCCGCCCTGCTGCGGACGATCGTCGAGGTGAAGCTGACCAGCGTCGACCAGCTCACGTACAGCGAGTTCGTCTTCAGCCTCGAAAACCCAACCTGCTTCAACCTGATCAACGCCCGCCCGCTTGAGGGCCAGCTCATCCTCGACATCAACCCGTCGCTGCTGTTCCCCATTATCGACCGGCTGCTTGGGGGAGCGAGCACGTCGGGCTCGTCGGCACGCCGGCCGCTGACCGAGATCGAGCTTCGGCTGGTCGGGCGGATCACCGACCTGTTCCTCGACGAGATGCGGAGCGCCTGGGAGAACGTGCTGGAGCTGGAGCTCGAGGTCGACCACGTCGAGAGCAACGCCCAGCTGGTGCAGATTGTGCCGCCGAACGAAGTGGTCGTGCTGATCAGCTTCGAGCTCACGATCGGCGAGACCCGCGGCATGATGAACCTGTGCATCCCGTTCAATTCGATCGAGCGGATCGGCGGCAAGCTCAGCGCCAACAGCTGGGTGACCTACAGCAAACGGCCTTCTTCGCCGGAGTCGATCCAGCAGATCAGCGACCACATCAGCGGCTCGGTGGTGGAAGTCGTCGCGGAGCTCGCGGAGACGCGCATCTCGACGACCGACTTAATCAACCTCCGGGTGGGCGACATCATCGCGACCGAGAAGGACGTGCAGCGGCCGCTGGTGATCGAGATCGCCGGTCAGCAGAAGTTCCACGCGTCGGCAGGGGCGTTCAAAGGGCGCAAGGCGATCCGGGTGCTCGATCCGATCGTCGAGGAGCATGTGCGCGTCGCGGAGGCCCCGTAGGCTAAGATACGGCAGCCGGCTAGGGCGCCTTCGGTGCGGGGGCGCCGTCGCCTGGCAGCGGCGGCGGAGACGGTTCCAGTACGCCGCGGGCTTTGGGCCAGGCGAGGAACGCCTCGGCGACCATCCAGGCCTGCAAGCCAAGGATCACGCAGCCGAAGCCGACCAGCAGCCAGTCGCCGGCTGGCAGGAATTGACGCCAGACCTGGTCGGCCATCGCCCAACCGGGCAGGACGAGCATGACCGCCATCGGCGCCGCGGCGAACCCAACCGGCAGCCCACGTCGCACCAGGTAGAAGACGAGCACCATGAAGGCCAACCCGGCGAGTAGCTGATTCGTGGCGCCGAACAGCGGCCAGAGGATCAGGCCCCCCTTGCCGGGCTCGCCAGCCGCGTTGGGGGCCATCGCGACGGCGCCGCCCGAGAGAACGGCGACCGCCGTGGCCGCGTGCTTGCCTCGTAGCGCAGCGAGGGAGAGAGAGCTTCCCAGCTCTTGGATGACGTACCGCTGCAAACGCGTGGCCGTGTCGAGGGTCGTGGCGGCGAAGCTGGCGACCAACACCGCGATCACCGCCACGGCGAATTCGTGGGAGAGGCCGGTCGCCGCGACGAAGTTGGCGCCCCCCTCGACAAAGGCCCCGACCTTCTTGGCGAGGCTCAGCCGCTTCCACCCGACCACCTCAGCCGCACCCCCGTCGGCGGCCGCAACCCGGGTGACCTGGTACCTGGATCGCCACGCCTCGGCGCCGGTCAGCCGCTCGCCACCCGCGCCGTCGACCCCCATCCCGAGCCCGGCGGAGCAGGCCAGGATCACGACGACGGCCAGTGCCGCTTCCATAAGCATCCCGCCGTAGCCGACGAAACGGGCGTCGGTTTCGCATGCGAGCTGCTTGCTGGTCGTGCCGCTCGACACCAAGCAGTGGAAGCCGCTGCAAGCGCCGCAGGCGATGGTGATGAACAAGAAGGGCACGATCGACGGCGCATCGGCGGGGACTTCGTCGGCCGGCACTACGGGCGGGGTTGCGGCCTGCAGGTCGGTCTGCCCGGTCAGGCCGGCCCACGCCAGGCCGCCAACCAGCAACGCCATCGCGACTAAGAGCTGGTGGCTGTTGATGTAGTCCCGCGGCTGAAGCAGCAACCAAACCGGCAGCACCGAGGCGGCGTAGCAGTAAACCAGCAGGATGGCGGTCCAAAGCACCACCGGCGATCCGTAGCCGCCGAGTCCGGGCGCCGTTGGCAGCGAGATCGTCAAGCCCGCCGTGCCGGCGTAGACCGCGGCGTACAGCACGATCAGCGCCGCCAGCGAAAGCCTCAGCAGCGACGCGCGGTGGCGGTGCACCAGAACGCCGATCACCAGGGCCAGCGGCATCGCCACCCAGACGCTCAGAACGGATTCGGGGTAGAGCGCGAAGAGGTTCGCGATCACCAGCCCGAAGATCGCGATAACGACCATGAGCGAGAAGAACAGCACCAGCAGAAACAACGTCTTCGCCCGCGGTGAGATCAGTCGACCGGCGACCTCGCCCACCGTCTGACCGCGGTTGCGGAGGCTCACGACCAGGGCGCCGAAGTCGTGCACCGCCCCGATGAAAATCGACCCCAACACGACCCACATCAGGGCGGGCAGCCAGCCCCAGAAGACGGCGATCGCGGGGCCAACGATTGGCCCCGTGCCGGCAATGCTCGTGAAGTGGTGGCCGAACACGACGCTCTTGCTGGTGGGGACGTAGTCGGTGTCGTCCCGCAGCTGCCGGCTGGGGACGTCAGCCCCCGCCGACAAGCGGAAGACCCGGCCCCCGATCCAGCGACCGTAGGTGTGGTAAGCGACAGACAGGGCGAGGAAGGACCCCGCGGCGATGGCGACGGTCAGCATCAGGGGCGCTCGCTGAGTAGACGCGGAGGAGACACCAGGAGACACGGAAGAGACGGGTGGCGCGACCAGGTAGTCTAGTAGACCGCGTGTCGGGGCGTTACCCGGCGGCGCCCCTCCGCGGATGCCGCGGCGCTATCCCGCTCATGCCGCGGCGGTCCGTTTACCATTCCGAACGCCAGCGCTATAATCCCGCTCCAGCCCACGGCCCCCTAGACACAAAATGAGAGCCCCCTGTGACTGAACAAGCAGCGCCTGGAGACGGGGCGCCCGAACACGTTGTGATTGTTGGAAGCGGACCCGCCGGGTGGAGCGCGGCGACGTACACCGCCCGCGCCAACCTCAACCCGCTGGTCTTCGAGGGGGCGATCACCGAAGAGAACCGGCAAGATGGAACCCTTCCGCTGGGGCAGCTAGCCCTTACGACCGAGGTAGAAAACTTCCCCGGCTGGCCCGCCGGCGACTTGACCGAGTACCTGCGGACCGCACTCGACGAGGAGTACGGCTACCTGGCCGACATGCACACCAAGGAGGGCTGCACGGGCCCTGAGCTGATGCACCTGATGCGTCAGCAGGCGAAAAACATGAAGGCGCGGATCGAGACCGACGACATCGTCGAGGTCGACTTCGACGCCAAACCCTT
>JBCCZD010000086.1:0-15003 GCA_039188275.1 Planctomycetota bacterium | reverse complement strand
CGAACGGCCTGCCTGAGCCTTCTCAAGAACGAGACCACCGCCAAGATCGGCGTCAAAAACAAACGGCTCCGAGCCGGCTGGGACGACAACTACAGGATGCAAGTACTGACCAACACATGACTTCACGTGCGATCGCCCTGCTAGGCAACGGAGGTCGCTGTTCGGTCGCGGTGACACGTTGCACTTAGCAGAGGCAATCGCGTCGGACCATTCTTGCAGAGTCCTGGCTCCAGCGTATGGCGAAGCCGCCCTCACCGATCACCCCGCAGGTCGCGAACCTTGCGGAGAAGCTCTTGGAAGACATCCGGGAGAGGGGGCTCCGCCCTGGTGACCGTTACCTCACAACGCTCGACGCGTCTCGGCTGCTCGGCGTTGGCAATGGCGCCGCGAACCGGGCGTTGCAGCTCCTCGAATGCCGACGTGTCATCGTACGTCAGCAGCGTCGTGGGGCCTTTATCGACACGCTCCCTGACGAGGGACGACCCCCGCCGCTGCACCGCGTCCATTTCCTAACCCATCCGCTGTTCCTGCGGACCGAAGGACTCGGAAACGACCAGCTCTTGATAGGCATGCAGCGAGAGCTGCCGGGGGTTCACGTCCAGTTGAGCTTCTTGCCCAGCGGTGACGAAGGCGCGCTCGTCCAGCAGTTGATCGCCGAGGCGTTGGCTTCCCAGACCACGGACGGCTTTGTTCTGGTCCGTGCGAGCTGCGAAACGCAGCGGCTTGTTGCAGGGTCCGGGCTGCCGGCGGTTGTCTTCGGTTCGGTCCACCCCGGCGTTGGGGAGCTAGCGTTCTTGGACCGCGACATGTATTCGGGCGGTCGACAGCTTGCCGAGTGGCTGATCGGTCAAGGCCACGAACGGCTCGCCTACCTCAATCGGCACCTGACCTACCCCGGCGACCACGCCACGATCGACGCGGTGAGCGACGCCCTGGCCGCGAAAAAACGCCGAGCCAATGCCCTTGCGATCCGCTGCCTGCCGCCCGACAGCGAGGTCTGCGTGACGGAGATCGTTCGCTTGCTGGAGCGAGACGACCCGCCCACGGGATTCATCTGCCGCACACGCCGCATCGCCGAGGCGGCCGAGGTGGCGGTCGAACGCCTCGGGCTCCGCCGCCGCGACATCGATGTCGCGGTGTGCGACTACTACCTAAAGCGGGGCGAGCGGGCCCGGTACGTCTACCCCAAGCCGCTTTCGGGCGAGGAAGAACAAGGGCAGCACCTCGCCAGGCTCCTCCTCGCCGGCCTGCATCGCCATCACGAGCAAGAAAACCACGCGTTGATCCCCGTCGAACTCGAGTTCCCAAGTGCTCGGGTTTCCATCTGATTGATCTCATACGCAGCAAGACCAGTCAGAGCCCGAGTCGCGTAGCGCCCGGCCCATATCAACGCATGCAATCAATCCGACCCCCTCTCTACCGTTTGGCCTTCGTTGGCGTGCTGATGGCGATCGGGTCGTGCGCCCGGGCCGAGATCGCTAAGTCCCTTGTGTTTAAGCGGGGCACGGACGGCTACAACATCTACCGGATCCCAACGATGGAGAAGGCAGCTAACGGTGAGTTGCTCGCCTTCGCCGAAGCACGTTCCGGCAACGACGCGAGCGAGATTGACATCGTAGTGAAGCGGTCCGACGACAACGGCGCGACGTGGGGGCCACTCGAAGTCGTCGTGGAGAATGATAACTACCGCGGCTGGGACGGCCTGCCGACCGACGACGTCACCGCCGGGAACCAGTCACCGGTCGTCGACCTGCTGGACGCGGACAAACCGGGCCGGATCTGGATGCCGTTTACGCTCGAGAACGACCGGGTCTTCGTGACCTACAGCGACGACCACGGCCAAGCCTGGCCTGCGGACGCCAGCGGCCGGGCTCGCGAGATCACACCCGACATCAAGCAGAGCGGCTGGGCGTGGTACGCCACGGGGCCAGTCCACGGCATCCAGCTCACGCGTGGTCAACAGGCCGGTCGGCTGCTGATCCCCTCGGACCACACCTTCAATGGCGGCGGCGGCGGCGGCGACTGGGGCGCCCAGGCCGTCTACAGCGACGACCACGGGCAGTCTTGGCAGCTAGGCGCGGTCTACCAGCAAACCAGCGATGCCATCCGGCCCGACGAGAACGTCGCGGTCGAGTTGGTTGACAGCCGCGTCTCCTTCAACTCGCGCGACACGGGTGCGTCAGCGGGCGGCCGGTCAATCGCATACAGCAGCGACGGCGGCCTCAGCGACGACGGGCCGTTCGCCGCCGACACAAACCCAACGCCCGAGCCGGGCGCCGGCCGCGGTCTTGGCTTGGCTGGTCATCGTAGCGGCGATTGGGGGCTCACTAAGAGGCTTGACCCGTGGCGGCGCCGGTGGCGGCCCGGGCACACGCGCCCCCGTTTAGGAACAGGAAACACGCGTCGATTCTAGTTTCACGACTCTCGTGCCGACTAACCGACGCACAAGGAACACAACTGGCTATCCAACGGGAGTGCCGGGTTTAGCGGGTGGAATCATGAGGCATACCAAGACCCCAGCGCACGCATTCGTTGTGCATCCGAGAGTTGTAACCACCGAATGGTAGGGTCGATCACAACACCGCTGATTCCCGCCGGCCGTTTTCTTTTCGTAGCAATGGCCGGCGCCATATTCGTCGCGCCGCGTCTGGCCGGGGGGGTGCTCCTCGCCCACTTCGATCCGAACCTGCGGGCGACGCTGTTTCAAGATGGCGCCGAAGACGGTGGAACGAGCACCGCCACCGCCTTCGGCGACGCCGTCGGGTGGATTACGGGCGCCGCGTCAGCCACCCCGGGCGGGGCCGAGCTGGACAACTTCATTGACGTGCAGCAGGGGCTCACACCCCCGACGTACACCTTCCACCCGGGCGGTGGAATCCTGGAGTTCGACGGCAACGACAACCTGCTTGGCTTCGAGAACGACACCGGATTCGCGGACGGCGCCTCCGGGGCGCTGAGCACCAACGTGATTCGGGCCGTGGTGGCGGGGCGAGCCGCGACCGGGGGCAGCGGCCTGGATCACTTTCTCGACCTGCGGGGCGGCGGCGCCACCAACGGGCTCTCGCTCCGGTACAACCGCGGATCGGGCGAACTCGAGGGCGTCGTCAACGCCGAGGTGGTCGTCTCCGCGCCGGTCAGGCTCGACGAGTTCTTCGTCGCCAACTTGGTGTGGAATGGCGCCAACGCAACGCTGAGCGTCGCGACCCCCGCCGGCACGGTCTCCGACGCCGGCACGCCTGCCGACACCACCGCCATCGCTCACGACCGCTTCCGCATCGGCGAAGACGCCGGCAACAGCCGGGGCGTCACGGGGTTTATTGGGGACGTCTACCTGTACAACGACGCGAGCGACCAGAGCGGCCGCGTCTCGCAGCCGGCCGATCAGTACCTGCTGGTCCCCGAGGTCATCATCGACCGCGACCGCGACCGCGGCAACATCTCCCTGACGTCGCCGGCGGGCGGGTACGACCTCACCAGCATCATTGGTTACACCCTGTCGTCGGCGTCGGGGGCCCTCGCCCCCGACCATTGGCTGTCGATCGCCGAAAACTACGACGCCGGCAGCCCGGGGCCTAACCAGGTCGACCCGGACAACAACTGGTTCCAGTTCTCGATCAATCCAGACGACCGAACGAACCTGACCGAATTCGAGATCAACAGCTTGGGGGGCGCCGACAACGGGGAGGACTTCGTCGCCGGCAGCTCGACCAGCTTCGGCGACGCGTGGGCGCCGTACTACCGGGAAGACGTCGAGATGCTGCTGGTGGAGAACGGCGACGCGGTGTTGCCGTTGTTCGTGAAGTTCGTCGGCAACACCGGCGAGCCGTTCTCCATCGGCGACCTCGACGAGAACGGGGCGGTCGAGCTGGCGGACTACTTGCTTATGAACAACGCGTTCCTGGCGGCCAACCCCGGAGCCAACGCGTTCTCCTACCCGACCACCACGCCGGAGCCGTCGACCCTGCTCACGGCGCTGCTGGCCGTCGCCGGATTGGTGTGGTCCCGCCATTCGCGTGGCGGCACCCACACGCCGGTGCTGGCGGGCTGTGCCGCGGCCGTGCTGTTCTCCTTGAGCCGGCCGGCCGACGCACCCACGGTGTTTGAAGTCGACTCCGAGCACCTCGCCACGGACGCCGACGGGCTGACTTCCAGCGGGCAACTGCTGCTCGACGTGAGTGGCAACAGCTACGATGGTTTCGTCTTAGGTGGCGCGGGCGTGATCTCGCAGATCGCGGCCGCCGGTGGACCACGCACTTTTCTCGATACTAGGGCCAACAACGCCTACGCGATCCGCCGCGATGGCCGGGACTTCGTCAATACTGGCGAGCCGACCCGCCCCGACCCGTGGATCACGCCGTCGCCCGACTTCGCCCTCAACGCCGCCAACAGCTACACGATCGAGGCCGTGCTGAAGTGGGACGAGGCCTTCCCCAACGAAACTGCCTTCGACCCAGGGTCGGGCGACGGTGGCGGCGTTGGCCTTGGCGATTACCAAAACTGGAGGGACAACTTCGGGCAGGAGTCACTTCCGGCAATACAGGGCGCGGTGGCTGTCGCGGCGCTCGAGCCGACGACCGACTCAGCCGCCGTGATGCTGATCGCGGGCGCAACGGCCGCTACACGATGGCGACGACGCCGCGAGTCCATCACCCAACTCAACACGTGGCGCCAGCCACCTCCAAGCTCGACTCTGCAAAGCCCGGGGAGTAAGGCGCCAGACACGACGCCCGCCTCGCCTCCGCGTTCTGGTTCGAGGGTTACTCCAATCCTCACGGCCACTCTCACAGGAACACCGCTTTGACCGTTTCAAGATCGCGAACGACTCACGCCGCCCACACGCCAAATTCGGCGCCACGGCGGCTGATCGCAGCGACGTTTGCACCGATGACGCCGCACGGCGACGTCGACCTGGACGCCGTCCCGGCCTACGCCGAGATGCTCCGCGAGAGCGGCGTGCGAGAGCTGTTTGTCAACGGGACAACCGGCGAGAGCCTCTCGCTGACCGTCGAGGAGAGGCAAGGCCTGCTTGCCGCGTGGTGTGACTGCTGGCCCGTCGGCGACTTGTTCGCTCACGTCGGGCACGACAGCGTGCGTGACGCTTGCCGGCTGGCCGGCCACGCCGCGGGGCTTGGCGTGTCGAGGGTCTCGGCGATGGCGCCCAGCTTCTTTGCCCCCGCCGACCCGAGCCAACTACTCGAGTTCCTGAAGCCAATCGCCTCGGCGGCGGGCGACGCACGGTTCTACTACTACCACATCCCGTCCATGACGGGCGTGGGCCTAGATATGCGGAGGTTTATTGGCGATTTGGTCGAGTCGATCCCAACGCTAGCCGGGGTAAAGTATACGCACGAAGACCTCGTCGAGTACGCGGCCTGCCGGTCCGACTGGGGGGACTCCCTCGAGATCCTCTTTGGTCGCGACGAGCTGCTGCTGCCCGCGTTGTCGCACGGCGCCGACGGCGCCGTTGGCAGCTTCTACGGCTTGACGCCGCACCTGTTTGTCGCCGTCTGGGCGGCCGTTGGGGCGGGCCGCCTCGACGAGGCGGCACGGTGTTCACTCGTCGCCAACCAGCTGATCGAGGCGTTTAAGGAGTATGGGGTGCTCCCGGCGGGCAAGTCGCTGCTCGCCAGGCGCGGCATAGGAAGCGGGGCCGTTCGACCGCCGCTGCGGCCGCTATCAAGGGCCGAGACGGAGCGTCTGTACGGTCAGCTCGACTCGATGGCCTCGCCGCCGCCGCGGCATCCGATTGCCTCGCCGCCCGCCGCTACCGATCGCGGCAGCGTGCAACCGGCCTGATTCCCGAACGCGCCACAGTTGATTGATGTTGCTTCACTCTTCGCGTTACTCCCTCTACCTGCTAGCGCTGCTGGGGCTCGCCTCGGTAAGCCGGGGCGAGCAGATCGACAGCCGTCTTGCGTACCAACACCTGCCTGACCTGCCGTACGACGTGGGTGTCGCGGGGCCTTTTGTTGGCGCCCACAACGACGCACTGATCGTTGCGGGGGGGGCCAACTTCCCCGATCAGCCGTACTGGGAAAACCCGAAGGTCTGGCACGACGACGCGTGGGTTTTGACCCGCACCGACGCCGGACTCGAGTGGCTGTCGGGCTACTCGGTCGGGGCGCCAATCGCCTACGGCGCTGTCGCCGTGACCCCGCAGGGCGTCGTGTGCCTGGGAGGCGACACCGGCGAAGTGGTCACGGATCGTTGCTTCTTGCTAGCCTGGGACCCGGGCCGCCGGGAACTTGTCGAAGCGCCACTGCCCAAGCTGCCGGAACCCTGCGCCTACGGCGCCGCCGCGGCGATCGGCGAAGAGGTTTACCTGATAGGCGGGCAATCGGGCCAGACGCTCGACACGGCCACCGACCGCTGCTGGCGGATCGACCTCTCGGCGACCAGGCCGGCGTGGGGGTCGTTGGCCGCGATGCCGGGCGGCGTGCGGGCCTTCCACCAAGTGGTGGCTCAGCACAACGGCTTCGAGACCCGCCTCTACGCCTTCGGCGGCAGGCGTGCGGCGCCCACCAGCGACGCCCCGGGCGCGATCACCGTGCTCAGCGATCACTACGAGTACAGCCCTTCGAAGAAGCAGTGGCGGAGGCGTGCGGACCTGCCAAGCCCGAGGATGGCCGGCGCCGCCGTCGCGGTTGGGCAATCACACGTCTTCACGCTGACCGGCGCCGATGGCTCTTTGTGGAACGACGCGGCGACGCTCAAGCTCGGCCACCCGGGCTTCCCCAAGCGCGCGCTCGCCTACCACACCATCACCGACACGTGGGTCGACGCCGGTCCAACGCCGGCAAACCCCGTTACCACGCCCGCCACCCGATGGGGAGAGCGGGTGATCATCGCCTCGGGAGAGCGGCAGCCGGGCGTCCGCACCGCGGCCGTGTGGAGCATCGGACTTGCCGACCGCCCGACGGAATTCGGCGGCATCAACTTCACCGTCCTAGCCGCCTACCTGCTGGGTATGGTCGCGGTGGGCGTCTACTTCGCGAGGCGCAACAAAAGCACCGACGACTACTTCCGCGGCGGCAAGAAGGTCGTCTGGTGGGCCGCCGGGTGCAGCATCTTCGCGACGATGCTCAGCTCGATCACGTTCATGGCGATCCCCGCCAAGGCGTATGCGCAGGACCTCGTCTACCTGGCGGGCAACCTCACGATCTTCGCCGTGGCCCCGATTGCGGTGTACGTCGCGTTGCCCTTCTTCCGCGGCATCGACGCGACGAGCGCCTACGAATACCTCGAGAAGCGGTTCAACCGCTGGGTGCGTTGGTTCGCGAGTCTGTTCTTCACGCTCTTCCACATCTTCCGGATGGGGATTGTCCTCTCCCTGGCCGGCTTGACGCTCGCGGCGATCACCCCGCTGACCCCCGGCCAGTGCGTGCTGATCATGGGGGGGCTCAGCATCGCCTACTGCACGCTCGGCGGGGTCGAAGCCGTGATCTGGACCGACACGCTGCAGACCGTGGTCTTGCTGGGCGGGGCGATCACTTGCCTGATCCTCCTCCTGCTGCGCGCCGGCGACGACCCATCAGAACTTTTCGCCACCGCGGCCGGCGCTAACAAGCTCCGCTGGGCGAACTTCTCCTCGGACCCGACTAGCGCGTCGCTCGCTTTTTGGGTGGTGCTCCTGGGCGGCGTCGGGCAGAACCTCTCTTCGTACACGGCCGACCAGGCGGTCGTGCAGCGGTACATGACCACGCCAGACAAACGCCGCGCCGCGAACTCGATCTGGTTCGCGGCGGTCCTCGCGATCCCGGCCAGCCTGATCTTCTACTCGATGGGCGTTGCGTTGTACCTGTTTTACCGCTCCCACCCGGAGAAGCTGGACCCCGGTTTCAACACCGACCAGATCTTGCCGCTGTTCATCGCCACGGAGCTGCCGGCGGGCGTCGCCGGGCTGCTCGTCGCCGGCATCTTCGCCGCCGCTCAATCGACGGTGTCGACCAGCATGAACTCGACGGCGACGGCTCTCGTGACCGACTTCCTCCGACCACTCGGCGCCCTGGAGACCGAGCGCGGCTACCTGAACGCCGCGCGTGGCATGACCCTCACGCTCGGCGTCATCGGGACGGGCGTCGGGCTGCTGTTTGTCGCCCCCGACATCCGCTCGCTCTTCGACCAGTTCGTCCGCGTCATCGGCGTGTTTATGGGCGTGCTCGGCGGGCTCTTCGCGTTGGGCGTGCTGACGCGGCGGGCGTCGGGCGGCGGGGCCCTGTGCGGCGCCCTAATCGGAGGAATCGTGATGACGGCCATGCCCTACTTCTCTGAAATCAACGGCTTCCTCTACGCAACGATTGGGATCGCGATCTGCTTCACCGTCGGCTACGCCGCCAGCCTGCTGACGCCGCCTCCCGAGGGCGGCCTCGAAGGGCTAACGCTCTCAACCATCGGTGCTGCTAGCCCGGCAGCGGTCGCAGCCGACCCTCAACCAACAGCGGCACACCAATGAAGCTTCCGCGATCCCCCGGCATCGTCGTCTCGTTGCGTCGAGAGACTGTATCGTACTTCGCTTAGCCGCGGCCTCGCGGCGGCATGCCAAGGGGCGAAATCAGCTAGCTACTCTTGTCGACTAGGAGCAGATCAATGCTCGCAGACTTACTCCAAACGCTTTTCGCCTGCCGCCTCGGTTTGGCCCTGCTCCTTGGCCTGGGCTGCGGTGCACCTCAGCCGAGCCATGCGGCGCCCCCCCCGGACGCGCGGCGCCCAAATGTCTTGTTCGTCGTGATCGACGACATGAACGACGCGATTGCGCTGCTCGACCCGGCGAACCCGATCAAGACGCCTAACCTCGAACGGCTGGCTCGACGCGGCGTCGTCTTCACGAGGGCCTACTGCGCGTCGCCGGCCTGCAACCCGTCACGCGTCGCCGTGCTGACGGGTAAGCGGCCCTCGACCACCGGTGTCTACGGCAACAAGGGGGCGTGGCGAGAGACGATGCCCGACGCCGTGACGCTTATGCAACACTTCATGAGCCACGGCTACCGGGTCGAAGGCGCCGGGAAAATATTTCATCACCACCTCGGCGGCGCTTTTCACGATAAGGGCTCGTTCCACCGGTTCCTGATGATGCCGGACCCACCCGACAAGCCGATGCCGGCCGCCAAGCTGAACGGCTTCGCTTGGTACGGCAGCCCGAACACCGATTGGGGGGTGTGGCCCGCCGCGTCGGGCACGCCCGTCGACGTGCGTACGATCGACTTCTGCATCGAACGATTGCGCGAGATAGACACGGGAGATCGCCCCTTCTTCCTTGCGGCGGGCTTGTTTCGACCGCACATGCCGTTCTTCGCGCCCCAGCAAGCCTTCGCTCATTACCCGATCGATGACGTCGTGATGCCCGAAACAAAAGACGGCGACCTGGACGACCTGCCTACGGGCGCGCTCACGCTGCTCGGCCCCAAGGCCTGGTTCTTTGATGGGATGATGAAAGCCGATCGCCAGTCACCCGGCGCTTACCGAGCGGCAGTGCAGGCCTATCAGGCGTGCTCGACGTTCGCCGACGCGCAGCTCGGTCGGTTGCTTGACGCACTTGACGCCAGCCCGCAGCGCGACAATACCGTCATTGTGCTCTGGTCCGACCACGGCTACCACCTCGGCGAGAAGCGGCACATGGAGAAGTTCGCCCTTTGGGAAAAAACGACGCGCGTGCCCTACATCGTCGCGGCGCCGGGCTTGGCTCCGGGGGGTGGCCGGTGCGATCGTCCGGTCGACTTGATGTCGATCTACCCAACCCTGATTGAACTCTGCGGCCTAGAACGGCGGCCCGATCTAGACGGCGTCAGCGTCGTCCCGCTGCTGAAAGACCCGGACGGCGCTTCTTGGGATCGCCCCGCCCTGATGACCTACAAACGCAACAACCACGCCGTGCGGAGCGACCGCTGGCGGTACATCCGCTACGCCGATGCAACGGAGGAGCTGTACGACCACAACGTCGACCCGCACGAGTGGAACAACGTCGCCGCTGATCCGTCAAACAAGGCCACGGTAGACGGGCACCGACAATGGCTCCCCGAGGTCAATGCCGCCCCGACCAAGCCGCTCGGCCGGAAGCGTTAGCGACGCTCACGGGCCGTCGAGCGCGGCTCCGGTAAGCATCGGCGCCGAGCGCTTCTGCCGAGTGACTGCGTCGTCCGCAAAGCACCCGTCTCGGGCCTCGCGGTCATATGGCGAGTGGGAAGCGGGTTCAACGCCGTCCGGCTCTGATCAGCGGCAAGAACACCGCTACCCCGCAAGCGAGTATTGCAGCGCTCGCGGGTTCCGGAATCGTCACCGGGCCGGCGTTGATCGTAAGCCGGGTTTCTCGCCCTGATCCGAACACGATCGTCTCGAAAGTTCCGGAGTTCCGACGCAGCAATCCCGGCGGAGAGGAGCCCACGTCGACTGGGCCGCGGCTGTTGAAACTAAAGTTCGTGGCGATTCCATCGCCAGCCGTGTCGGGGTCGTCAGCCCGGGAACTCACTGCCAGCGTGTAGGCAAAAGTCTCCGGGAGCACCGTCGTGCCGTCGATTGACTGCTCGAACTCAAAGACCTGCGAGAAGGCGCCGTCAAACCAAACATTGTCTTCGAACGTTCGCTCGAAGACTGGCGAGTCGATCACATCGCCGCCGCCGTCGACGGCGTAGATGCGGAAGATGAAATCGGAGATGAATCGGTCGTCGTCATTGCCGTCGTTCGGCACGTCTTGCGTGAAGTACCCGACACGAATGCTCTCGAGCTGACGGTCCGGCGCGGTGCTGGGGTCGAGCGTGACCACATCGCCCACCTCTTGATAAGTGGAACCAGGCGTTGTGCTCCCATCGCTGAAGATTGGTATCGATCCGGCGCCCAGCGTGGTGCTGCTATTGTTGTAGACGATTGTCGACCCGGCGGCATTGGTCGACAGAACCGTGGCGACGAGCAAGGCGACCCCGGCGGTGGGTCGCGAAACGGTGGCGTTCATCAGCATGTCCTTCGGTGCAAACAAAGCAATGTGGCAGGAGGAGAGAGTCGCAGCCCCCCTCAAACTGCCTCCAAGCGATCCGTGCGGTCGAGGCCGAAGCTTTGCTGACTGACCTCGGCGGGCCAGCCGCCACTTGAGTTCAGCAAAACCTCGAGCGTCCTACTGCGGGCATTGCCGGATGACGCGAAAACAGGGTGTTTTTAGCGATTCGGCTTGCCTTTAGCGTGTGATTGTGTACGGTGTCACGAGATGGAGCAAGCCTTTTTCTCCGAGTTATCCAGTTTTGTCTCCGTACAACTCGGTTCCCCTACCTGCACCCAAGGCGACAGATCGAGCCATGCTGCAAAAGCGAAAGCCCCTTAGCGTCTCGGCTTGCCGCAGCCGAGCCTTTACGCTCGTCGAGCTGCTGGTCGTAATCGCGATCATTGGGATTCTGGTGAGCCTATTGCTTCCGGCTGTCCAGTCGGCGCGGGAAGCGGCTCGGAGGTCCCAGTGCATCAACAACTTGAAGCAGATCGCCTTGGGGATGCTCAACTACGAGTCGGCCAACGGGCGGCTGCCGATGGGCTACTCCGGCCCCTTCGACGGCGTGCAGTACACCCGCGAGCGGCCGCGGGGGGACTTTGAGTGCGAGAACGTCGGGCCGCTGACGTTCGCCCTCAACGAGGTCGAGGCGAGCGCCATCTACGACGCGATAGAGCAGCCCGTGCTCCTGCAGCACGAGACGCCGCGTGAGGGCTACGTCTACCGGGGCTATTGGACCTACCCCAACGCTTCGGATATGACCTACACCCGGATTGATGGGTTTCTTTGTCCGTCGGTTAGTGGGCAGGGCATCGATGTCACTTGGTTCGCCGACAGCGCCATCGGATTGGCGAACGGCAGGGCCACCGACGGCGTGCAAACCCAGGTCGAAGCGTTCGTCAGCATCATGGGCAACCCGCTGCGTGAGCGTGGGCCGCGTGCGATATCGCACTACCAGCCCGTCTCCGGGGTCTACGGCGAAGGGACGAACCGCTTCTACGGGAAGTCCCCCTCTGACGCCATCAACCTCCGCATGGGTGTCTTTGTAAATCGCAAACGCAGGAGGCTGGCACAGGTGACGGACGGAACTTCGAACACGCTTATGTTCGGCGAAAACAACGGCGAACTCCGCGCCGGCGGCGGCTTCGACGGCTACCGCAGCGCGTTCACGTGGTTTGGGGCCACGGGCCTACCGGTCATGCACGGCATCACCAGCGGCGAGCAGTTCGACGAGCTCACCGAGGGTCAGAACTCCGCAACGTCGTCTCTTGACCAGTTCAGCTCCAGCCACACCGGCATCGTGAACTTCGCCCTCGTCGACGGTTCGGTGCAAACGATCGGCGACGACATCGGCCTCGCTGTGCTTTACGCGCTCGCGGGTATGTCGGATGGTGATGTCCCGCCCGAGAACGCGTTTTGACTTGAGAGGTCGCCGATTCGCGCCCGCTGGTGTTAAGCTGCCCGGCACACCGCCAGTTAAGGAGCGTTTGCTGCGTTGAGCAGGTGTCGCTCAAAAAATTCGCGGCGTTTCTGTCTGCCGTAGCTCGACTCGATGGCCGCGTGGCCTAGGCCCGGGAACACGAGCAGCTCGTAGTGCTTGCCGGCCTGCCGGAGCGCGTCGACGACTTGGTAGGTGCTGGCGGGGTCGACGTTGTCGTCCAACTCGCCGACGCTCAGCAGCAGTTTCCCGGACATGCGGTGCGCGTGATCGACGTTGGAGCTCCGCCCGTACGCGTCGCCAATCGGCCAGCCCATCCAAGCCTCGTTCCACCAAAGCTTGTCGACGCGGTTGTCGTGGCAGCCGCAGTCGGCCACGGCGACTTTGTAGAAGTCGTGGTGGTCGATCAACGCCCGCAACGCGTTTTGCCCACCGGCAGAGCCGCCGTAGATGCCAACGCGAGAGAGGTCCATCCAAGGCCTAGTTTTCGAGGCCTGTTTCATCCACGCGATGCGGTCTGGGAAACCGGAGTCGGCGAGGTTCTTCCAAGCGACGTCATGGAAGGCCCTCGAACGCCAGTTGGTTCCCTTGCCGTCGATCTGCACCACCACGAATCCCGCGTCGGCGATCTCACGCTGGTGCTTGTAGTCCCAGCGGAAGTCCTTAGGGACGTACTGGCCCGAGGGGCTTGCGTAGATGTTCTCGATGACCGGGTAGTGTTTGCTGGGGTCGAAGTCGCCCGGGTAGTGGATGATGCCGTGAATCTCATCGGCGCCGTCACGGCACAGCGAGGCAAATCTCTCCGGCGGCCGGAAGCCCGACTCGACCAGTTCCGAGTCGTCCGCCGTCTCGAGAACGCATACCAGGTGCCCGTCGGAAGACCGCCGAAGATAGTGCCGAGGCGGCAAATCGACGCGCGACCAGCTATCAAGGAAAAAGCGTTTGTCGGGCGAGAAGCTAACTTCGTGGAAGCCATCGCCCCTCGTCAGTTGCAAGGGATCGGCGCCGTCGAGTGTGACACGGAGCAGGTGCTCGTAGCTCGGGTCCTGCCCCGGCACGAAACCGCGGGCAATCACCCACAAGACCCTTGCTGATTTATCGAAGTGGGCGATCGACTTGACGACCCATTCTCCCGACGTGAGGGGGCGGACGACCTCGCCGCCGGCCCGGTCGTACAGGTAGAGGTGATTCCAACCGCTCCGCTCGCTCATCCAAACAACTTCATCCGTCGCCGGCAGGTGCCTCGCGGCGAGTTTGCGCGAGTAGTCGACGAACGTCGGCGACCGCTCGTCAACGACGACCCCGGCGTCACCGGTGGCTGCGTCGACACCGATAAGCTGCAAGACTTCGTGCCCGCGCTGGTTGTAGACAAAGAAGAAGGTCTTCGAGTCTCGTGACCAGTAGAAGTTGCTCAGCTTGTAGGCGTTCGGGGTCTCGACACCCCGAATCGGCACTTCGACCCGCTTCTCAAGGTCAAAGAGGTGCAAGTGCGGCGTAGGGAGGGCGTCGCCGGGTCGGAGGTAGGGCAGACGCTTCGCGACTGGTCGCCGCCCTCTCGCGGGGCGTGAATCGACGAGCGTCATCGTCGGCTCGTCGACAACATCGGTTCTTACGGCAATCGCGTAGCGGCTGTCAGGGGACCAGTAAACCTCGGGCATCGGGCCCGGGTAATCGGGCTGATCGTATACGAGTGAGATTGCTCGGCGACGCTGCGCGGACTTGCGGAACGACGAAGCCTCGGTGCCGGCGACGCTCACCCGGCTCTCGCTGCCATCGGCTGTGTCACGCAGCCAGAGGTTGTGATCGCGAACAAACGCGCCCCATCGACCGCCCGGTGAGGCAGCTCCGGGTACCGGCGTAGCCGACGACTCTGCTTGCCGTCGTTGGAGACTGATCTCGTCAATAACGGCAACCGCGTCAAACTCCTCGGCTCGGAATACCGCCGATCGCTCGCCGGACAACACGCGCCAGACATGCCTAGCGTGTGTGTGCTGACGCCGGGACTCGCCCGCCGGGAGCGTGAAGTAGCGGACCGCTTCTCTCGAGACGTTTACCCATTCAACGACAACGTCGCCTTTGGTCTGGTTGGCGAACGTGATGTGGGTATCGATCCCCTGGCCACGCGATCGCGTTAGCCTTTCCAGCGGCTCAAGACGAGGCAGGCTGGCGTCGCCGTTTGGCAAGCGACGCACCTCCTGTGTCGCTAGGTCGAGCAGCCACACGCCATCCAGAGTAGCGAGCTGAATCGTTTTGCCGTCCGTCGAGTACTCGATGTGCTCAACTAGGTCGACTCGATCGCCCCCCGCTTTTTTGATCCGCCCGACAACCTCACTGTGGTCGAAGCACGGTTTGCGGCTGCCGTTGCGGGCATCGACGACGACGAACTCACGCCTCCCGCCACGCCTGTCAATCCGGTACCAACAGCGCTCGTTGCCATCAAACCAATTCAACCGGAGCTTGTAGCCGTAGACCTCGGGGGCGCCCGTTGCCCGAGCCGACGCGTCACCAACAGACGCGACGACAACCAGCACCGAGAGGAGAGCCCGTCTCGCGTACGCATCAGCAAGGGGGTGAAGGCGCATCAGAGGCACTCAAGCGG
>JBCCZD010000085.1:0-15068 GCA_039188275.1 Planctomycetota bacterium | reverse complement strand
TGTCGGCCAGGCCAACCGAGTAGATCGCCCCGATCGAGAGCCGCGCCGCCGCCGCGTGGTGCAGCGATCTGACGTCCTGTTCCAGATCGTCGTACTCCCGCAAGATCGCCCGAGAGCCTTCGTAGTACTTCTCCCCCGCCGCTGTGACTTGGAACGGCCGCGTCGAGCGGTCGATCAGTTCGATCCCCAGCCGCTCCTCAAGCTGGTGGACGGCGTGGCTCGCGTTCGACTGCGAAACGCCGTTCTCGTCGGCCGCTTTGGAGAAGCTCCGCAGCGCGACGGTGTCGCAGAAGATTTTGAGGGACTTGAGGTGCATGCTTCAGTTCACTGCGAGGCAGCGTGTCATCTTGGCGGCCGTCGAACGGTGGTCTTCGCGAAGCGATTCCTCACGCCGGGCGATGATCCTGCGCAAGCCGCGGTCGACCGGCGGGCGTTCGACACGCGCCGCCGAACGACGCGACGCTCGACGGCAATGGGCCGCCTTCTCTGCCCGGGGGCGACCGTTTGTCCCAGGGGGGCACGCAGCTCGCGTCTACAGGAGGAGGTCTCGCCGTGCGTCCACAGACCGTGACGGAAAGTGCTGCCACGCTGGGCGAACGCGGGCCGCATCAAGCGAACGAATATCAACGTGCTGTAGCATTCGGAATAGCGATAGCTAATTAGAATCGATGCAGGCCGAACGTCAACGGTCAGAGAACAAAAGGGCGGCAACTCGTCACCCGCCACCTGTTGCGATTTAAGTGCATCTACCGAAAAGACTTACGAATTCTTCGGCGATCATCGGCCCTTTAGTTTCTCGAATTCGTACCCGTGACCACGGTCCCGCTGCACCTGGGCAGAGACAATCTTGTCCCTTGTCAGGCCGCGCTCGCCCGGTTCGATACGCTGCAACTCGGCCAGCACTTCGAAGCCTTTGATCACACGACCAAACACGGTGTGCTTTCGGTCCAAGTGGCGGGTCGGCACGAAGGTCAGGAAGAACTGCGATCCGCCGGTATCTCGCCCCGCGTGGGCCATGCTTAGCGACCCGCGGAAGTGCAAGCGGGCTTCGGGCTTGTAGCACTCGCAGGCGATGCTGTACCCGGGGCCGCCGGCGCCGGTTCCGAGGGGGTCGCCGCCCTGAGCCATGAACCGCGGCAGCACACGATGAAAGAACAGCCCGTCGTAGAACTCCTGTTTGACCAGCGTGAGGAAGTTGGCGACGGCGGTCGGGGCCTCGTTCTCGAACAGCTCGATCACGACGTCCCCCTTGGTCGTCTTGAGCAGCACCCTCGGCAGGTCGTCGGCCGCCGCTTCGGCTTCGCGGACCGCCTTCTCGGCCGCCCAGATCTGCTTCTCCTGCGCGAACATCTCACGGTAGCGGCCGGCGTCGATGAAGATCGCCATCGCTGGCTCGTCTTTGCTGTTCGGCGCCTTGTCAAACGCCTTGACGTCATCGGCGAGCTTGATGAAGCGGTCGAGCGCCTCCATGTTGCTCGTTGAGAACGCCGCTACGATGCCGTAGATCGGCAGCTGTTTGTGCTCGAGGGCTTGCCCGCCGTCGCACAGCGCGCTGACCACCGTGAGCGCCCGTTCGTAGTTATCGCCCCCTTGGCTGTTCTGCCCGATGCCCCGGCTGTCGTGTTCGGCGACCGACAGCAGCAAGTCGGTCACCTCCTGGTCGGTGTTCGGAGCTTGGTGGTAGGCGGCGAGGGCGGCGTCGACCATGGCGTTGACTCGTTGCTTGAGGAGCGCGTAGTAACGCCCTAGTTCGGCGTTGATTTCTTCCCTTCGGTCGCCGGGCGCCGATTGGAACTCCGTGCGCAGGGCTTCGAACCCGACGACCGCTTCTTTGTACGTTGCGAACGCCTGCTTGAAGCGCTCCGCGGGCGGCGTCGCCTCGGCAGGTGGGGCCCCATTAGCAACTTCGGCGGCGTCTTGCGCTGTCGCCGGCGCCGCTGCGGTAGCGATCCCGGTGGCGACGAGCACGGCAAACCAGCGAATTCTCACAGCGGCTTCTCACTTCGAAAGGGGGAGTGTCTCGTGGCCGAACGTTGGGGCTGATAAGATACCACCCCGTCGCGGGCCGACCAACGTCGCCGAGTCGGCTCTCCTGGTGGTTGGAACCTTGGCAATGGAGTCGTTTCCCCTTTGAAGCCCCCCTCTCGGACGTCCGCCGGCGGTGTGGAAGTCGATCTGCGGATTATCGGCGGCCGCTGGCGCGGGACGCGCCTTACCTATACCGGCGACCCCGTCACCCGGCCGATGAAGCACCGCGTCCGCGAGGCGATCTTCAACCTAGTGGGGCCGGCGGTTGAGGGGAAACACGCGATCGACGCCTTCGCGGGGACAGGCGCCCTGGGGCTGGAGGCCCTCAGCCGCGGCGCCATTGGCGCCACGCTGATCGAACGCCACGTTCCGACCGCGGCGGTCATCCGCGAGAACATCGCCGCGGTCGGCGCCGAACCGCTTGCCGAGGTCTTGGTGACCAGCGCTTTTTTGTGGGGCAAGCGAGACCTACCGGGCTTCACCGCTCAGCCGCCGTGGCTGGTGTTCATAAGCCCGCCCTATGCTTTCTTCGCCGAACGCGAAGTCGAGATGCTTGCGCTGATCCGCGCCTTCGAGCAACAGGCCCCCGCCGAGAGCCTGATCGTCGTCGAAGCCGACGAGCGATTCGACTTCGGCAACCTCCCCGGCGGTGTCCGCTCCGGCCGCCACGGAGCGGGCTGGGACGTTCGAGAGTACGCCCCCGCGGTGGTCGGTCTGTGGCGCGGCTAACGCGACCAGCGCCTGACGGCTTAGCCGCCTACTCATATCGGTACCTCTTCAAGACGTGCGGTCTGGTCTTAGGCCGAGGCGCCGCCTTTGGACGAGGCCGCGTCGTAGAGACGCCCTTGGTGCGTGCGGCAGGTGGACCGCCAGGCCTGGGCTTCTCGGCCGAATCGGTCAACGTTGTTCTGCACGGCTTCATACCCGCGAGTCAACTTGTTGACGGGGCCTGCCGCTAGCGTTGGCGGTGCCGGGCACGGCCTCCTCCGCGGTCGACGTGGCCTCGGCCCGGCGGGAATCGCCCCACGCCAACACGTATCGCGCTCAAGCGGAATGCCGAATCTAACGATAACTCGGGATGAGTAGGTTTTGCGCGACCAACGGTTCGTACCGGTCGTAGGGCGCCGGCAGCGGTCGGCGTTGTTGGGCAGGGGTTACCAATCCGCACCCCCGTTGACCGAGAGTCGACGGCTGATCGATGGCACGCCGAATGAAGACGACCGCCAAACAACCTGGGGCGCCGTTCCTATTGGCTGCCCTGCTGCTAGCAACGCCGGGGCTGTCGGACGCCGTAGCTTCCGAGCCAGAGCCCGAGGGCGTGGTGTGGGTCCAGTCGCCGATCGACCCGCAGCTGCGAGGGGGCATCCTGTTCCCAGAGACCGACCCGGATGCCTCGAAGGACTCCGCAGCGGCGCCCGCCCAGTTTCAGGAACCTGCGCTGCCCAGCATCGAGTCGACGGTCGCGACGCCCGGACCTGCGTCGTCCGGCGGCGTGCGGTTCGGCTCGCTAGGCATCGGCCTCGGGCTTACGGCGCGTCGTGGCGATGCGACGGTCCTCCGCCTGGGCGCCCGGCCGTTTGGCGGGCAAGCCACGCTGCGGGCGGCGACCGACGCGGGCGACCTGATCGGCCGATCACCCGCCGTGCTGCAACTCGGTCTGCAACGACGCAACCCCGTGGTCAACGACCCCCGCGTCCGCGGCAGCCGCGTCGGCGCGGTCGCTGCTTCCGGCTCGTACTGGACGCCCGCCCGCGTCGACCTCGACACGGCCGTAAGCAAGCTCGACTCGCGGATCATCGAGCGGGCGGCCGTGATCCCCGGACCCTACAGCGCCCTGTACGGCCCGGGATTTGAGTTCATCGACCTCCAACTCGCCCGGGCCCCCCGCTACGCCGGCGGGTTCGAAACCCACGGCCGCACGCACTTCGACTACCGCGGCAACGGCCAGGGCGTCTACGGTCGCCAGTCGCTGTGGGGCGGGGACGACGTCTGGGGCTTCCGCTTCGGCTACGGGCACCGCACCGGGAACGACTACGAATCAGGCTCCGGCGTCGAGATCCCGGCGAGCTATAACTCGCGTGACTTTGACGTCGCCCTCGGCGCCCAGCTCACGCCGACAAGCGCGATGAATCTCAACTACCTGCGGCTCGACCAGACCAACGTCGAACTCGCGGGGCAGGCGTTTGACATCGACTACCTGGTGACCGACGGCTTCGAGGTCGAGCTCGCCTCCCAGCAAACCGCGATCGCCGACCGCCGTGTGGTCGAGACGTGGTACAACCACACCCGCTTCGAGGGCAACGCCCAGAACCCGAGCAAGCGGCGGCAGTTCCCGATCTACGACGTCATCAACTTCGTCGGCGAGACCGACGTCGCGTCGACCTCAACCGGCTACCGAGCCGCCTGGTCCTGGGACGGGGTCGAGGACGAGAGCCTGACGATCGGCTCCGACCTCCGCTTCCTCAAGCAGCGGCTGAACGAGTTTGTCAGCCTCGACTTCCCGGGGCCGGGCGGGGTGCTCGCCGACGTCAACTCGCCGATCCCCAATTCAGACTACACCAACCCGGGGCTTTTCGCGGAGTACAACTCGGGGAGGGCCCGCGATTGCGTCACGTTCAGGCTGGGCGCCCGGGTCGACTTGGTCCACACCCGCATCACTGCGGACGCGGCGGACCTGCAGGTGCTGGGGACGAGCCAAGCCTCCGCGGTGGCGATCCTGGGGACCGACGACTTCGACCAGACCGAGTTCCTGGGGCTGGCCTACGTCGCGATGGACGTCAACCTCACGGACGAGTGGACCACCGGGGCGAGCGTGGGCTACGCCGAGCGGGCGCCCAACCTCACCGAGCGCTACGCCGTCGAGCCGTTCATGTTCCTGATCCAGAACGGGCTTAACACGGTCACCGGCGACCCGCTGCTTCGGAAAGAGCGGATGATCCGCGGCGACCTGCGGCTGAACCGCAGCGGCGACCTCGTCCGCGGTGGCGTCACGGCGCACGGCGCGTGGGTCGGCGACTACATCACCTTCGTGCCCATCGGCACCTTTGTCACGTTCCAGGGGCTGGAGCAGGTCAACCTCCGCTACGTCAATACCGACGACGCCACGCTGTGGGGCGTCGAGGGCCAGGCCGAGTGCGACCTGACGGAACGCGTAACCCCCTTCTTGTCGGCCCGCTACGTCGAGGGCCGCGACCAGTCGTTGGGCGAACCGCTACCGGGCATCCTGCCGTTCGAGTCACGCGTGGGCTTCCGCCTCGACGACGGCGCGGGCGGCTCGCTGTGGGGCTTCGAGCTGGCGTGGCGCCTTGTCGCGGAGCAAGACCTCGTGGCGGCGAGCCTGTTCGAGTCGAGCACGCCCGGGTTCCAGACGCTCGACTTGCGTGGCTACTGGCGGCCACGGGAACGCCTGCAGCTGATCGCGGGCGTCGAGAACCTTACGGACAGGAACTACCGCGAGCACCTCGACTACCGCGGCACGTCGATCAACAGCCTCCCGACGCTGCGGCCGGGCGTGTCGGGCTACGTCGGCGCCACGATGGAGTACTGAGAAGCAAGCCGCCGGGGCGCCGCTGATCACTCGGCTCTCGTCTCGGCTTCGTCTTCCGTTTCGGCGAGCACGCGTTCCGCTTCGAGGTGCAGCCAGTGGAGTTCGGGGTCGCCCGGCGACGTGGCCGCTTTCCGCTCCGCCGCTAAGTCAAACGCTTGTTGCGCCGCGGCGGCGTCCCCGCGGCGGCTGTTGGCGATCGCGGTGACGTAGCCCAAACGGGCCTCGTGGCCTTCCGTGTCGAGCCGGCTGTCTTGGACGACCACCATCGCCTCGTCGGTCTGCCTCGTCGCCAGGCGGTGCAAGGCGACCGCGGCCGCGTACCGCGCGTTGGTAGGGCTGGCGCTGAAGGCCAGTTCGACGCAGGGCAACGCGGCCAGGGGGTCCCGCGCCGCGGCGGCGGGGCAGAGCAGGAAAAACCAGCCCGCCTCGTAGTGGTGGCGCGGGTCCGCCGAACGGTCGGAGAGCAAGCGGAAGTCGGAACCGGCTGCGCTGTAGTGTTCGAGCGCCTCGTCGGCCCGCCCGGCGGATCGAGCCGCGTCGCCCCAGCGGGCACCGATCATCGCCAGGGCGTAGCGGAGCGCGACGACTTCGCCGTCGGCCCCCTCCTCATCGCCTGCCGGGCCGCCGGCTTCTTCGGCCAGCCGGAGGTACGCTCGCCGGAAGCGGGCGTCCGCCTCGCTCGCCTTGTCCAGTTGGTCCAAGCCCTGCGCGTGGTGGCTCTCGGCAATCGCAAGCATCCGGCGGTAGACCGGGGCGCGGGGCATCTCGTCGGCCAGACGCGTGAAGAGTTGCTCGGCCTGCGCCGCCTCGCGGACCGCCCCGGCGGCGTCCCCCGTCCAGAGCAGGGCTTGCGCCAGGTTGTCGAGCGCCAGCGCCAGCTCTTCACGCGGCTGGAAATCGGCGGGGTCGCTGCTGGCCGCGAACGGCTGCAAAACCTTGATCACCTCGGTGAGCAAGGCGCCGGCCCGCCCTGGCTGGCCGTTCTCCAGGTAGAGCTGCCCCAGGTCGCACTTCGCGACGAGGGACCGCTCGAAGAAAGCGGGCACGCTGGGGAAGAGGGTTTGCAGCGTGTTGTAGTCTTCCAGCGCCGCGTCGAAGGCGGCGATCGCCGCGCCGGGGTCGCCCAGGTTGCGGGCCGTGGCGCCCTGGAACATCCGGCAATCGGCCAGCAACTGCCGGAAGTCGCGGCTTCCCGGGTTCGCTGCCGCGGCGACCCCCGCGGCCGCCGCCGCACGTTCGAATGCGTCCGCCGCGTCCGCGGATCGCCCCATGACCACAAGCGCTTGTCCAACGCCCAGCAGCGCCTCGGCCCGGTCGGCGTCGTGGCTGACATTGTTCGGGTCTTCGCTCTTGAGTCGGTCGATCCGTGTCAGTGATTCGTTGAAGGCGCCGGACGCCTCCCGTGGCCTGTCGGTCAGCAGCAAGACCTGCCCCTTGTTGTTGAGCGCAGCAACCTGAACGCCGACCAGCCGGGGCGTCTCCTTCCCGGCTCCCACAACGCGCTGGCACTCGGCGACCGCCCCGTCCGCGGCCTCGATCGCCGCGGCCGCGTCGCCGCGTGCCCGGTGGACCAGCGCCTGCCGATTCAGGCTGATCGCAAGGATGAGCGTCGCGTCGCGGTCCGACCCGCCCGAACCGCGGAGCTCGCCGGCGAGGGATCCGGCGGAGCGGTAATCGGCGACCGCGTCGTCGAGCTCGCCGAGCTCGTAGTGAACCTTCCCGAGCCGCAGCAGCGTGCGGCAACGCTCGATCCGGAGTTCACGTTGTTGTTCAGCCGGTAGGAACGGCAGGTCTTCTTCCGCCGCGACGAACCGCTCGTAGTGCTCCCGCGCCCTGTCGAGTAACTCCCCTCGGACCGAGGCGACGCCCGGGATGTCGCGTGACACCTCGCTGAAACGGGTGAGCCAGTCGTCCACGGCTTCCTGGGCGTCCTCCAGGCGTCCCTGGGCGATGGCCCGCGCCTTCTCCCGTTGCTCGGCGAGACCCTGGTTCTCAACCGACAGCGACTCCGCAACCGCCCGCTGCCGGTTGACCGTCACCGCGGCGGCGACTGACACCATGCTGATCGCCGCCAGCGCCACGGCGCCCGCCACCGCGGCGCCGCGGTGCCGCCGTGCCCAGCGGGCCACGCGGTCGGTGATGGGGTCGGGCGCGGCGAGGACCCGCTCGTCGGCGATCCACCGCTCGACGTCGGCCGCCAGTTCCCGGGCGGAGGCGTAGCGGTCGGCGGGGTTCTTGGCCATCGCCTTGCGGACGATCGCATCGAGCTGCCGCGGGATATCCTGCTTCACCGCCCGCGGCGCCTGCCACAGGCAGTCCCGCGCTGTGTCCATCGTGGCGCTGGCGTCCTCGTTTCGGTACGGGGCGTGATTGGTCAGCAGGTGGTAGAGCGTGGCGCCCAGGTTGAAGATGTCGGTCGCTTCGGTCATCGCCTGCACGTCGCCGCGGGCTTGTTCCGGGCTCATGTAGTTGGGCGTCCCGATCGCGGCGCCCATCTGGGTCTCGGCGTGCCGGCGGATCGGCTCGTTGTCGCTAATCGGGTGCGTGTCTTCGTCGGCGCCCGCGCGGACGTTGGTCGCCAGGCCCCAGTCGACGACCCAGGTCTCTTGGTGCTCGCCGACCATAACGTTGTGGGGCTTCATGTCGCGGTGCAGCACGCCGCGGCTGTGGGCGAAGTCGATCGCGTAGCACGCCTGCACGAAACGCTGCAGCAGGTCGCGGAAGGGCGCCGATCCGCGAGAGAGCGACCGGCCGCCTCGGTTCTTGTGCAACGCGGCGATCGCTTCGGTCAGCGTCTGACCGTCGATAAAACGCATAGCGTAGTAGGGGACCGCGTCGCCGGTCTCGCCGAGGGCATAGACCGGCACGATCGCCGGGTGCTCGAGCAAGCCGGTCACTTGCCCCTCGTACAAGAAGCGGTCGCAGTAGTTCTGTCGATCGCTGAAACGGTCTTGCAGCTGCTTGAGCGCGACGACGCGGTTGAGCTGCAGGTCCCGCGCCCGGAGGACCTCGCCCATCCCGCCAACACGGTGCGGGGCGAGCGGCAAGAAACGGCCGGCAACCAGCTCGGCGTCGGCGTACGCCGGGTCGGGCGGGCGGGTCGACACCGGCTGCCCGTCCGAGTCCCATTCGAAGTCGGTGGTCTGGTCGCCGCGGTCGGTCAACTCGGTAAGCCGATCCGCCAGCGAGACGCCGTCCGAGAGCGACCGGAAGCTCGCCTCGGCGTCGCCGTCGTTCGAGTCGAGGTGCGCCTCGAGCAGCGCGCGGAAGTGGGCGTCGATCGCCTGCGAGACGAGCCCCTGCTCCAAGAGCAGCTCGGCCAGTCCCTTCCGCCCCCCGCTCTGCCGGGTCGCCTCGAAGGCGTCGTCCAGCTCGGCCGAGTTGAGGATGCCGAACCGCAGGCAGAGCACCGCGTAGCGGAGGTCGTTGACGTCGTGCGGCGAGCCCATGGTCGTTTCCTTGTCTGTCGCTCCCGCGGTCGGTCTTCCCCGCGGTCGTTGCCCCGTTTCCGCTCGGGCGTTGGCTGCCCCTCGCTGGCAGAAATTCAGCGCCCGCAGGCGATCGGCTCGACGCTTGCCGAATAGCCTAGTCGATTGGGCCGACGGGGACTTGCCTCTCCCCGTCAGCGCCGGTTGCCGCTAGGAGCGTCGTGGCGTGCGGAGCTTCCCGAGCGCGGCGCCAGCAACGTCGTCCCACCAGGACCATGCGCGAAAGAAGGCCTCGTCGGACAGCTCGGCTTCAGGAGAAAAGCCGACCCGCGTGTTTGGCGCCGAGCCGCCGGCCGACGGTGGCTCGGCAAAAACATCGAAAAACAGCGGCAGCCGGTCGCGATCTCGTCCGGGTAAGGCAGGCTGTGCGGGGCCAACTCGACGCGTTGGCGGGGCCGGCGGCGCGGGATCGATAGGCGAGGGCGCGAACGCCGCGAACGCCTGATCGAAGGCCATCGCAGGCGCCGATCCCGACGCAGCCGATTCCGCTGCCGCCGTTTGCGGTTGCGGAGCCGCGGCGCTGGAGGGCGCCCGAGATCGCGCCGGCGCGGCTGGGCTCGCCACCGCCGTGGCGGCAGTAGCGGCCGTGGCGGCTTGGAACTGGTCGCGCCAGATCGTGTAGTCGATGGCGTCGACCCGGCCATCGCCGTTGCCGTCCGCCGCGAGCGCAGCGGCGGTCGTTTGCCCGAAGTGATCGCGCCAGTGCGTGTAATCGCCGGCGTCCACGACGCCGTTGCCGTTGTAGTCGCCCGGCAGCGCGGCGATCATCGCAAAGTTGAGGTCTTCTATCGTCTCGGTTCCCGCCAGCGAGACCTGGTAGCCGCCGTTGATGAGGCTACTCGAGGCGACGTAGGTCCGGCTTGTCCCGCCGTCGGCAACGACCAGGTCGAGCGTGCCGTTCCCGTCGACGTCGCCGACGGCGTGGGAGAAGAACCGGTCGCCGAACGTCAGGTCGGCCACGCCGGGCACCTCCGCCGGGTCGAGCCCGTCGCCCCCGCGCGAGGCGGTGTTGCGGAGGATGGCAACCGCCTGCTCCGCGGCAGGCTGCGCTTCTGTTCCGACGGATCCCGTCGCGCCGGAGACGATCAGGTCGAGGTCGTCGTCGCCGTCGATATCGGCCGCCGTGAGGTCGCGGGGTCCCTCGGGGACGCTCAGCGGCGCCAGCGGCGTGAACGACCCGTCGCCGTTGCCGCGCAGGATCGACACGGTGTTGGACGCGAAGTGCGAAACCGCGAGATCGAGCGTCTCGTCGCCACCGACGAACGCCCCCGCTACGATGCTCGTCGGGCCGGAGCCGAAGAGTTCTTGCGCGCTGTCGTACGAAAACGCCGCGGCGAAGCCGCCGTCGCCGTCGCCGAGCAGCACCGCGACGCTCCCGCCCGCGATGCCCCCGCCCGCGACGCTGACAAAGTTCGCGACCGCCAGGTCTTGGTGTTCGTCGCCGTTGAAGTCGCCCACGGCAAGGCCCGCCGGCTCTTGCTGGGCAGCGCCCGGAAGGACGGAGCTGAAGACCTGCGTAAAAGGGTTGGCGGAAAAGACGCCGTTGCCGTCATTGAGCAGCAGCGAGACGGTGCTGGTACCGGCGTCCGCGGTCGCCAAGTCCAGGTCGCCGTCGCCGTCGGCGTCGATGGTCACGATCTCGAACGGGAACCTCCCGCTCGACGACCCGAGGCTGCTTGTGACGTTAGTCGTTGACGCGAAGGCGCCCGTGGCCGCGTTGTAGTCCAGCAGGATGGTCACGTCAGAGGTGTAGTAGCTAATGACGGCCAAGTCGTTTGAGCCGGCGCCATTGAAGTCGCCGTGAGCAACCGCGATTGCGCCTGCCGGTGAACCACTCGAGGCCCCGAGCGAGACGCCGAGGTCGATCGTGATGGGTCCGCCGTAGCCGCCAGCGCCATCGTTTACCAGGACGGTAAGGCGGTTCGTCTCGCGTTTCGCCACGACGATCTCGGGCAGGTTGTCTCCGGTGAGGTCGACCAGCTCTGTGTTGTAGATGTCGAGCGGTTCTGTACGGTCGAGCGCCGTCTCGTAGACGCCCGCAGCGGCGAAGGCGTTGCCGCGGGGGTTGGTGATCTCGCCCGGGCCGGCGTTGAGGATGCGGACCGAGCCGCCGACGCTGCCGAGCGACGAGAGGGTGAAGGCGCCGGTGGCGTCGGTGGTCGCCTCGGTGACGGAGAACTGCTCCTCGACGCCCGCGTCTTGCAAGCCGTTGTTGTTGAGGTCGAGGTAGACCGTCTTGCCGGGCAGGCCGGGCTCGCCCGCGTCTTGCAGGCCGTTGCCATTCGTGTCGGCGAAGACGACGCCGCGGATCGTGGCGTTGTTGCTCTCGCCACCAACCGCGGCGGGCTGTGTGGCGAAGTTCCGGTTGGTGGCCGCCTCGGCCGCGGCGAGGAAGACCTGCCAAGCGCCGCCCTGTTCTTGGGTCGGCAGAACGAGGGCCTCGTCCTCGGGGACAACCGCAACCACGCTGTAGTCGGCGTTGGCCGGCAGCCCGGCGAACTGGTACGCGCCGTCGGCGTCGGTCGTCGTTCGTAGCTCGTCGCCGGGGAACAAGCCGGTCACGCCGTCGAGCCCGCCGTCGCCGTCGGCGTCTAGGAAGACGGTCCGCCCCGCGAGGCCCGGCTCGCCGGCGTCTTGCACGCCGTCGCCGTCGAGGTCGTCGAAGTACGTGCCGGAGATCGAGCCGGGGTTCGGCAGCTGGCCGAACTCGACGCCGGCGACCAACTGACCGGCGATCAGCGTCGCGTTAAAGTCGCTCGGCTGCGACAGCAAGAACGGGTTGGTCCTGGCGTAGGCGTCGCCCTCGACGTTGCCGTCCTCTTCGGCGAGCTGCTCGGGGGTTGCCAAGACGACGGTCGCCCCGTCGCCGCTGAGCTTCGCGTAGACTCCCGACAGCGCGAAGTCGTCGGGCGCCAAGACGACGCGGTTCTCGTCCGCGACGCGGTCGTAAAGGAAGAGGCCGCCCGACGTGACGCCGGCTTGAGGGACCAGCTGAGTCGAGGTGGACTCGTAGAGCAGGAAGCGTCCGTCGCCGGAGACCTCCGCGGCGCCGTTCGAGTCGGCGAGGGCCCTGCCGAGGACCGGGTCTTTCGTTACAAGTACCGTCTGGCCGGGACCGCCCCCGACGGGGCTTAGATAGATGAGCGGCAAGTCAAAAAAGTGTGGCGTGTTGGTGAGGTCCGTCGCCGTGGACTCGTAGCCGACCCACAGGCCGTCGCCGCTGATCGAGGGCGCCGTGCTATCACCGTTGGCCGCCCCGCCGCCGTTGCCGGTGCTCACCAACGTCGTAACGCCCGCCGCCCGGTCGCGGACGAAGACGTCGATGTTGAACCCGTCGGTGGCCGAGATGTCGTCGGCCCAAGAATCGAACGCGACGCGGTTTCCATCGCTACTTAGGCTAGGCCGCCGCGAGAAGAAATCGGCCGCAACGCCGGTCAGCGACACGCTGATCAGCTCGACCACGCCCGCCGGGTTCGCCGAGCGGTCGAAGACGAATACGTCGTCCGCGTTGTTTGTGTCGGCGACGCCGGTCGACAAGTCGGCGCCGGACACGAAGGCGACGACCATCCCGTCAGCATTCACATCGAGCGAACCGAGGTCACCCGCGCCGCCGCCAACCACCGTGTGGGTGATCTGGCCCAGGCCGCGGTCGTAGAGGTAGAGGTTGCTGCCGGGGCCGGCCGATGCCGTGAGCGCGGCGTCGGACGTAAAGGCTACCACGGCGCCGTCGCCGCTGATGGCCACCTCGATGCCCCCCGACGCGGCGGGGACACCCGCCGCGGACTGGCTGATCCACTCCGTGGCGCCGGTCAAGCGGTCGTAAACGAAGACGTCGCTCACGCCGTTGGTGTCCCCGGGGTCGATCCCCGCGGCGGGGGTAACGTAGGCGACAAACCGCCCTTCGTCGTCAACGTCCAGCACGCTTGCGACCGCTTCGGCGGCGACCGGGAGACTGCCGGCCAGCTCGCCGTCGGCGCGGAACGAGACACCCAGCGCCGCCTGCTGGATGGCGGTCCAGTCGGCGGGCGACTCGACCACGAGCGTCGTGTTCCCCGGGGCGAGGCCGGCCAGCTCGAAGCGGCCGAGTTCCGACTCGGCCACGGTGGTCGGGTCGTCGTCGACGGTGAAGGTGAAGGGCTCGCCGGCGTCGTAAACGCCGTCCAGGTCGAGGTCGGCGAAGACCCGGCGGCCCGCGATGCCGAGCTCGTTGCCGTCGCGGCGGCCCTCGCCGTCGAGGTCGAGGAAGACGACGCCGGTAACGGTGGCCGAATCGGCCTCGTAGGCGCCCGCATCGGCCACGGCGGCGCCGTCGACGTCGGCGTCGAACGTCCTCGCAACGCCGCGTTGATCTTCGACGACCACCGACGCCGGGTTGGCCGCGTCGAGCGCCGGGCTGCCGGGCGGCAAGGCGTGAGTGGGCGTCGGCCCGCCGTAGTCGGCCAGCGGGCTCAGGATGTCGTCGTAGTCGGCGGTGGTCTCGGTGTCGGTCGCTGTCAGGACCGGGCCGCCTGACGTGAACAGGGCGTCGTCTACCGAGCTGAACAGGTTGTAGCCGCCGGAGGTTATCTCGGGGTTCACGCCCGGTGACGTCGCGAACGAATTGTTTTGCCAGTCTCCGTTCGCGTAGCCCTGCAGGTCAGCGGCCGACGAGGGTCCGACGATGATCGAGTTCGCCAGGTTGACGGTAAACCCCGTCGGGTTGATCGCGTCGTCGTAGGTCGCGAGGCCGACGTCGCCGCTGCCGGCGAGGTTGTTGGCGACCGTCACGTGATCGAGCGACGCGTCGTTGCCCAGCAGCAGCCCGGCCCCGCCGAATAGCTCGGCCCGGTTGCCGGAAACGGTGACGTTGGTCAGCGTGAGCACGTTTTGAGGGGCGTCGTTCTCGGCGTACGAGAAGACGCCGCCGGCGGTTGTCGCCGAGTTGTCGGCGATGGTCGAGCGGCTCACCACGGCCGCGGCGTCACCGACCGATAGGCCTCCGCCGTAGCTCGAGAGGCTGCCGCCGTAATCGTTGTTGAGCACGCCGGCGACGTTGTTCCGGATCGTGGTATCGACGATCGAGGCGTCGCCGCCGACGAGGGCCACGCCGGCGCCGGTTGCCGGGTCCGTTTCATCCGTGGTTGTCACGCGGTTGCCGGTTACTTCAACCGAGTCGAGCACCAGCGTCCCCGCCGAACGGACGCCGCCGCCACGGTCCGTGGCGCCGCCTCCGGTGACGCCGACCCGCACCAGCTCCAGCCGGCCGCCGGGCTGGACGTCGAAGACCCGGTCGATGCCGTTGGCGTCGACGACGCTCGCCGATGCTTGGTCGCCGTAGATCGTGATGTCGCCCGTGATGTCGAGGTCGCCGGTCGCGGCGGCGTTCTCCCCGGCGCCGACCAGGCTAAGCTCGTGGACTCCCGGGCCGAGGACGATCACCCCCGTCGCCGTGGGCGACTGCTGGATGGCCTGGGTCGCCCCGCGGAGCGTCACCGCCCCGGGCGCCGTTCCATCGTCCAGGCTGTTGACGAAGAAGACTCCGTCGGCGGGCGTCTGCACGTCGAACGATCCGAGCGTTGTAGCGGCCGCGGCGACTTGGTTCTCGTTGACAACCCGGCCCGCGGCGAGCGCGACCCGGTATTCGCCAAAGTCGAGCGGGTCCCACTCGCCTGAGGTGTTGACGTCGCTTGGGTCGCGCGGAAGCGGGTCGAACGTATAAGTGACGTCTACTTGGTTGGGGCTTGGGCCTAGGAGCTGCTCGTCGACGATCTCAAACGACGAGGGGACGAGCGTTTCGACGGGCCCCCACAACCGGGTCACGACGAGGTCGTCCTGGCCTAGGGAAGTCGTATCGATCCCGGCCACGTCGGTGTACCGGATCGTCACGGTGTGGCTCGCGGGGCCCGCGGCCGTGATGATCCGGTACACCGACGTGGCCGGGATCGATACGACTTCCCTAGGCCAGGACGACCTCGTCGTGACCCGGTTGTGGGGGCCCGTCGAAACGCTCGTCCCCTCGTCGTTTG
>JBCCZD010000084.1:0-15149 GCA_039188275.1 Planctomycetota bacterium | reverse complement strand
TGCTCCGTAGAAAACCACCGCTAGCATCCGTCTGCTAGCTGGATTTTGAACGTATAGCCATGCGTGTACAGGACGAGCAAATCGCCGAAGGCCGTTCTTCTGACCGCTCATCGGGTTGGTCGGCGGTCGCTGCGTTTGCACTCGCACCTGTTCAGCCCGAAGAAGTTCACGCAGCCGCAGCTGTTCGCCTGCCTGGTGCTCAAGGAGTTCTTGCGGCTGGACTACCGCAAGCTCTCGGCGTTGCTCGCGGATACGCCGTCGCTCTGCGCATCGATCGGTCTGAAGGAGGTCCCGCACTTCACCACCTTCCAGAAGGCGCACGACCGGTTGCTGAGCTCGCGACGCGCCAAGCGGCTGCTGGACGAGACGGTCGACGGCGCGATCAAGCACAAGCTGATGAAGGGGAAGGTCAAGCTGGCGGCGATCGACGGCACGGGGTTCGAGAGCCGGCACGTGAGCACGTACTACGCCAAGCGGAAGCAGAAGAACTCTGGAAAGAAAGGCCGGAAGCGGCGACGCTTCCCCAAGGCGGGCTTCGTCTGCGACTGCCAGAGCCACTTTATCTTGGCGGTCGTGCCGGGCCGCGGTCCGATGCCCGACGACAAGCACTTCAAGCCGGCTCTCAAACGGGCGACCACCCGGGCAAAGATCGATACGCTGCTGGCCGACGCGGGTTACGACGGCGAGCCGTCGCACGTTCACGCCCGCACCGAGCACGGCATGAAGACGGTCATCCCGCCGAAGCGGGGCCGGCCCACCGACAAGCTGCCCAAGTCGAAGTGGCGGAAGCGGATGGCGACTCACTTCGACAAAAAGATGTACGGCCAGCGGTGGCAGGTCGAGACGGTCAACAGCATGATCAAACGAACCCTCGGCTCTGCACTCCGCTCAAGAAAAACAAGAACCCAGAATCGTGAAACCCACCTGCGAGCCATCACTCACAACGTGATGATCCTGAAGGAGGGTTTTCTACGGAGCAGCTGGACGGCGTTTTTCAACAGACAGCTAGGGGCGCGGCGACGGCGGCAAGCGAGAATGCCGTTGTGACGTATACCGAGCACGGCCGACAGCGCAAGGCACGCAACGAGGGTGTGCGAAGACGCTGGGCGGGAAGCACGAGGCAGCCGCCCGCCTCAGCCACCCGGTCGCGAGACTCCATCAGGTCGACCGACGCGGCGGGGCTGCGTCAACTCGCCTCGCAGGTGACTGCTCAAGAAGCGGCCAGGGCAACCCGTCCGGTGACCTTCGCCGTGCTGCAGCTCTTGCCGCGCTGCCTGCACGAAGGTAATCCGCCAAAGAACGATGCGGAAAACCTTTCAAGAAAAGCGGAGAGAGGCGCCGGGCGGATTCGAACCGCCGATGTCGGATTTGCAATCCGATGCCTTAGCCACTTGGCCACGGCGCCCTGTAAGAGGCTCGGCGAGAACTGCCGGACCTGCCTGATTGATTCGACCGCAACGACCGTGACTCTTAAAAAAAAGCTACGCAAACCGTAACGGTTGGTCAAGGCCGGCAGCTTTGAGCGAGGGTCGAGCGGCATCGGCCATGGTGCTGGCTCGTCAATGACGCGGGGCCGCGTGGAAGTTCTCCACGCGGCCCCAATCGCCAATCGTTTTGCGTCTATGCCGGCCTCATCGCCGAATCGCGAGCGGAACCGGCGGGGGGAGGCTCACTCCGACTTTATTCCGCCGTGGCGGAGCCCTCTTCGGCTGGGGCTTCTTCGGTGCCGGAGCCTTCTGCGGGGGCCTCGGCTTCGGGCTCTTCGGCGGGCGGGGCGGGGGCTTCGGACGCGCCACCGCAGCCGATCACAGCGCCCAGCATCGCGGTGGCGAACAGACTCGACAGGAACTTCTTCATCGCACAACTCCTAAATGTAATGACTTCGACGCTGGCGCCTTCGGGGCGCCAGCAACAGACTCCGCCTTAGGGGGGAGGCGACCGTCGGCTCGGCCGCTCGGACCGCCACTCCCTGGATTCGAGACGCAATGGGGGATCTTGCCTGCCGGACTCCCGCTTCGCGGCGGGCTTCGCCGCGGCTTGTGCGGACCCCCGAACACGCATCCTAGCACTGACTGCTACCGGACGCCAAGCGGCCCGGAGCCAGTTTGGTAGCAGGTGACAGGCGGCTCGCCCCCGCCGCAGGATAGGCGCCCGCCCAATCACCGGCGTGCGGTGGGGCATCCCTTCTGGGCGACTTGGCTAACGCGGGACGGTTCCGGGCGTCGATACCACCCGCAACGCGTCAAGGGTCACGGCTGAGCCCGCCCCTCGTCACTGAGGCGCCCGCCAAACGGAGTTGGTTCAATGCGAGTCGTCGCCATCACGGTCGCCGCGGTCGCGGCTTCGCTCCTGCTGAACGCCGACGCGGCGGCACAGATCGGCGCCGCGGCGGAGGCTTCTGAAAAGGCCCCCGTCGAGCGGCAGACCTGGTTCCGCGGCCCCGAAGAGTACGCCGAAGCGGGCTACGACCAGCCGACGCCGATGATGATCATCCGCGAGAAGGCAAAGCGGCGTGCGATGGCGCGTATCCGTCGGATCGAGACGATGAATGCCTATGGCATGTCCAACGCCCGACCGACGGCCAACGCCCTGCCGATGACCGGCATGTACAGCCCCGCTTGGCAGTCGCCCGGCGGCCGGCCGTACGCTTGGTACTCACGCCGGGCGCCGCAGTATATCTTCTGGCGATAAACCGACGCGGTGAATGGTTGGGGGCCGTTCGCAAGTCTCGGCCCGCCCCGCTGCCATCATGCTGGTGCTTATTTGCGCTCCGCGCAGCGAGCGACCGAACCGGCGCAACGCGGCGAGCCGCTCAACCCCTTCGGCGCGATCGGCCCACCTCGATTGACCGCTGCGCCGCTATTCAACTGAGGGCGACCAACGGAAGCCCGGGCCACGTAGCGAGAAAACCCGATCTCAGGGGTTCGTTAGCCGCGCAATCATCAATAAGTGCGTCGGTTCGGAGGGCCACGCCGGTCAATTCGGCTCAACGCCGTCAAATAACGACGGGCTGAAAGACGGCGATTCCACGTGGAGAGACATTGGACTCCGAACAAGCTCGGTCGGTCGCGTGTCGTAGCCGCTAACACACCCGTTGCGCAATGCCCGACGGATCGAAGGAAGTCGTTGCTCAAGCCTTCAAAAGGGCTCTCGGGGCCGCGCCGAAGCGGACTCTCCGACCATCTTTCGCCGCTTTTCTCGGCGATTGGCCTGCGTCGCCGCCCTGGCGGCGGGTACGTTGCCATTCTCCGCGTCTCGGCGCAGCGAGGCCCCGGCTGCCCGGAAACGGCTCCTCTCGACCGACTCCCCAAGAAATCTCGATGCAAGACGACCTCCGAGCCGCCGTGCTCAAGTACACCTCCAGCCCCGCCTACCGCGCCGTGAAAGCGAAGGTCATCGCCGAGCGGCTCGGCCTGGAGGGCGACGCCGCGGACCAGCTCAAGAAGGTCTGCAAGAAGCTCGTGCGAGCCGGCGAACTCGAGTACGGCCCGAGTCACCTGCTGCTGCCGATCGACCCCGAGCACCCCGCGCGGGCGAACCTCGTGGCGAAGCCGAAGGCGGAGGGGGCCAACAAGGCGGCGGACAAGAAGGACAAAAAGTACGTCACGGGCACGATCCGCCGGGTCTCGAGCGGCGACGGCTACGTCCGGCCCGAGGGGACGCCCGCCTCGGCGGGCAAAGACCTGGACATCTACGTCAGCAAACGCAACGCGGGCGACGCCGCCTCGGGCGACACGGTGCGGATCGTCCTCTCCAGCCGGCCCGGCCCCCGTGGCAAGCCCGAGGGCAAGCTGGTCGATATCGCCGAGCGGGCGACCAACCAGTTCGTCGGGACCTACTTCGAGCGCTCGGGCATGGGGCTCGTCCAGGTCGACGGCAAGGTCTTCACGGCGCCGATCTACGTCGGCGACCCGGGCGCCAAGGGCGCGCAGGAAGACGACAAGGTCGTGATCGAGATGGTCCGCTTCCCGTCGCACGTCCGCGACGGCGAAGGCGTCATCACTCAAATCCTGGGCGGGCGGGGCGAGCCGGGCGTCGACACCATGGCGATCAAGATGGAGTTCGGCCTGCCCGGTGACTTCGGCGAACAGGTCATGCAGTGCGCCCGTGACCAGGCCGAGGCCTTCCGCGTGGCCAACGACCCGGACCACGAGGGGGCGATCCCCGTAGGCCGCGCCGACCTGACCGGCGAGACGGTCATCACCATCGACCCGGCGACCGCTCGCGACTTTGACGACGCGATCTCGCTGGAGAGGATGCCCAACGGGCACTGGGAGTTGGGCGTGCACATCGCCGACGTTTCGCACTTTGTGCCGCCCAAGACGGCGCTCGACGCCGAGGCGTACGACCGGGCGACCAGCGTCTACCTGCCCGACGAGGTGATCCCGATGCTGCCGGAGATCATCTCGAACAACCTGGCGAGCCTGCAGCCGGACCGGGTCCGGTATGCGATGACGGCTCGGATCGAGTTCACCGCGGACGGCGCCCCCATCGGCGCCGACGTGTTCAAGAGCGCGATTAAGAGCTGTCGCCGCTTCACGTATGAAGAGGTCGACGCGTATCTGGTCGAGCGCGGCCTGGCCGACATCGCCGGCGTCGAGCCGGGCATGGGGGCCGACGTCACGGCGACGCTCACGCCCCCGGTCGACACGCTCCTCTCTCAAATGTTCGAACTGGCGATGACGCTCCGGCGCCGGCGGTTCGAGCGCGGTTCGCTCGAGCTGCACATGCCCGAGATGCGGATCGACCTCGACAAGGAGGGCCGCGTCTCCGGCGCCCACCTCGAGCAGAACACCGAGAGCCACCAGGTCATCGAGGAGTTCATGCTCGCCGCGAACGAGGCCGTGGCGCGAAAGCTGGCCGGCGAGGGGCTGTTTTTCCTCCGCCGCGTCCACGCGGCGCCCGACCCGCGGAAGATGCGGGTGCTGACCGACTTCGTCCGCGACCTCGGCTTCAAGGCGGAGAACCTGCAGGACCGGTTCGAGCTGCAGGCGTTGCTCAACAAGGTGAAGGACGACCCCCGCAGCCACGCCGTGAACTTCGCCACGCTGCGGTCGATGCAGAAGGCGGTCTACAGCCCTGAGGAGGAGGGGCACTTCGCCCTGGCGAGCGACTGCTACTGCCACTTCACGTCGCCGATCCGGCGGTACCCGGACCTCATCGTCCACCGGCTGATCGACCAGCTCAACCGTGGTGAGAAGCCGGTGCAGGAGTTGGCGACCTATCTCACGTGGGGCGACCACTGCAGCGACCGCGAGCAGCGCGCCGCGGCCGCCGAGCGTGAGCTCAACAAGGTAAAGCTGCTCAACTACCTTCATGACAAGGTCGGGACTCACATGGACGGCGTCATCACCGGCGTCGAGAGCTTTGGCCTGTTCGTGATGGGCAACGAGGTCCCCGCCGAGGGGTTCATCCACATCACGGCACTAGGCGACGACTACTTCAAGTTCGACCGCGCGACGCACTCCATCAACGGGTTCCGCAGCGGCAACTCGTTCCGGCTGGGCGACCCCGTGCGGGTGGCGGTTGCGTCGGTCGACGTCGATGCCCGCGAACTGGACTTCAAGTACCTCGGCAAGCCCGGCGGTAACGCGGGGCGCGGCAAGCGTGCCGGAGCCAAACGGGGCAAGGCGCCTAAGGGGCGCGGCCCGAAGCGGAAGCCCGCCAAGGGCGGCTCGACGCCACCGGGAAAGCCGAGATCGAGCCAAGGCCGGCGTAAAAAGTAAGGCCGAGCCAGGGACTTCCAGCCCGAATGCTTCGGACTAGAATGCGGCAGTACCGACGGCTACCGGGCATGAGGCCCCGGCTTAACCCACGCCGTTCCCGCCCCGACCCGCACACGGACGCCCGTCATCGAAGCCCCCGCCCGCACCCCGTTGCACGACTGGCACGCCTCGCACGGTGGCCGGATGGTCGACTTCTCCGGCTGGTCGATGCCGGTGCAGTACGGGTCGATCGTTGCCGAGCATCAGGCGACCCGCTCGGCGGTTGGGCTGTTCGATGTGTCGCACATGTCGCGGATGCTGCTCAGCGGACCCGACGCCGGGCCGCTGCTCGAGTCGCTGCTGACCCGCCGCGTGGGAGACCTCTCCCCGGGGCAAGTCCGCTACGCCTTGTTTTGCAACGAAGCGGGCGGCGCACTCGACGACGTGCTGGCCTACCGCGTGGAAGTCCCGTCGAGCGACCTGCTCGGTTACGGACTCGTCGTCAACGCAGGCAACCACGCGAAGATCGCCGCGCACCTGGCCCAGCACGCGGCGGGCCGTGACGTGGCGATCGATGACGTAACCGAGCGGTACGCGATGATCGCCGTGCAGGGTCCCAAGGCGATCGAACTGCTCGACCCCGTCACCGAGTGCGAGCTGACCTCTTTCCGTTACTACACGGGCAGAGTTGCTAACTTTCGGCATGGCGGCGTTGGGCCGGTCGAGTGCTACCTGAGCCGCACCGGCTACACCGGCGAGGACGGCTGCGAGTTGATCTGCCCCGCCGACCAAGCGGTGGCGGTCTGGGAGGCGCTGGTCGAACTTGCCGAGACGGTCGGCGGTGGGCCGGTCGGCCTCGCGGCACGAGACACCCTGCGGCTCGAAGCAGGCATGCCGCTGTACGGCCATGAGTTGACCGAGTCGATCAACCCGGTGCAGGCGGGCCTGTCGTTCGCCGTGAACCTGAAGGGCCGCGAGTTCGTGGGCCGCGATGCCCTGGCCGCCGCGGGCAAAGACCACCACCAGCCGGTGCGCATCGGCCTGCAGCTTGATGGCCGCCGCCCGGCACGCGAGGGCTGTCTCGTGCTGCAAGGCGATCAAGAAGTTGGTACCGTGACCAGTGGCACGTTCTCGCCGACGTTCGACCGGCCGCTCGCCATGGCTTACGTGAAGCCCTCGGCCGCGGCGACCGGCGAGCACCTGGCAGTGGACATCCGCGGAAAAGAAGTTGGCGCCACCGTGGCGCCGCTCCCGTTCTACGAGCGGGGGAAGTGACTAACAGTCGGTAGTTGGTAGGCGCTAGTCTGCTCGAGACGGCGTCGCCGCCACACACCTAACGCAACGCCCCTTCAACGAACGCCCAGCGACGACGCCCATGCCACCGGAACAACTGAAGTACGCCAAAACGCACGAGTGGGTCGCCTTTGCGGACGGCGTCGCCACGATTGGGATCTCCGCGTTCGCCGTAGAAGCGTTGACGGACTTAGTCTTCATCGAGCTTCCCGAGGTCGGCCGAACGGTCGCCCTTGATGAGTCTTTCTGCGAGATCGAGTCGGTCAAAGCGGTGAGCGATATCTATGCTCCCGTGGCGGGCGAGATCGTCGCGGTGAACGACGCCCTGCCCGACGCCCTCGAAACACTGGGCGACGACCCCTACGAGGCGGGCTGGATCGTCAAGATCAAGGTCGCCGACGAGGCGCCCCTCGCCGAGCTGATGGACCACCCCGCCTACGAGAAGATGTGCGCCGAAGAAGCCCACTGAGGATTTCTGATTTATGGGTTCTGATTCTGATTGCGTTGTGCGTCGGATTCAGTATCTCGGAGCGATCACTAAATCAGAAGCCATCAATCAGAAATCATCAATCGCCATGCCTTACATCTACAACACCGAGCAAGACGTTCAGGACATGCTCGCGGCGATCGGCGCCGGGTCGATCGATGAGCTGCTGGACATGGTCCCCGACCAGTTACGGCTGAAGCGGCCGCTGGACCTGCCGGCGGCGCAGGGCGAGATGGAGCTCGAGCAAACCGTGCACGCCCTCGCCGCGAAGAACCGTCACGCGGGCGACACCGTCTCGTTCCTCGGCGGCGGCAGCTACGACCACTTCATCCCGGCGGTGGTCGACGCGGTTGGCTCGCGGGGCGAGTTCTACACCAGCTACACGCCGTACCAAGCGGAAGTGGCCCAGGGCAACCTGCAGGCGATGTTCGAGTACCAGACGCTCATCACACGTCTCACCGGCATGGAGGTGAGCAACAGCAGCCTGTACGACGGCGCCAGCGCCGCGGCCGAGGCGGTGCTGATGAGCATCGCCACGACGCGCCGCAAGGGCCGCGTCGTGATGCCGGAGACCCTGCACCCTGAGTACCGGCAGACAATCGTCACCTACCTTGAGTGTCTCGGCGTCGACTCGGTCACCGTCCCAACACCCGGCGGCGTGGTGGATGCGGACGAGCTCCGTGGCGCACTCACCGACGACACCGCGTGCGTGCTGCTGCAGCACCCTAACTTCTTCGGGGCGCTGGAAGACACCGACAGCATCACGGCAGTTACGCACGAGGCGGGCGCGTTGATGATCGCCGTCTTCGACCCGATCAGCCTCGGCCTCTTGAAACGCCCCGGTGGCTGGAACGACGGCGACGGCGCCGACATCGCCGTGGCCGAAGGCCAGTGCCTTGGTTCGGGCATGCAGTACGGCGGCCCCTACCTGGGCATCATGGCTTGCCGAGAGAAGCTGGTCCGCCGCATGCCGGGCCGGATCGTCGGCCAAACGGTCGACCGCCGCGGCGCCCCCTGCTACACGCTCACGCTGCAGACCCGCGAGCAGCACATCCGCCGCGAGAAGGCGACCAGCAACGTCTGCTCCAACCAGGGCCTGTTCGCCCTCCGGGCGACGGTCTACCTGTCGCTGCTCGGCCCCGAGGGGTTGAAAGACACGGCCAGCCTCTGCCTTCAGAAAAGCCACTACCTGGCCGAGAAGCTGTGCGAGTCCGAACGCTTCGAGCAGGCGTTCGCGGCGCCGACTTTCAAGGAGTTTGTGATCCGCGACCGCGAGAACAAGGTCGACGAGCTGGTGAAGACCGCCCTCGCCCCGCCTGATGGAGACAGGGGCTACTTCGCCGGCGTCCCGCTCGGGCAGTTCTACCCCGACTTATCCGACTGCCTGCTGGTCTGCGTCACGGAGAAGCGGACGAAAGCAGAGATGGACGCGTTTGCTGGGGTGCTGTTGGGAACCCCCAAGGACGCCAAGAGCGTGAAGTTGGTGGCGGCGGATTGATCACCGCGGAGTTCGCTGAGAGATGACGAAAGACGACTTCGAACAGATCGAATCCTCGCTCAATGTTGAGCTGCCTGACAACTACAAAGAGTTACTCCAAAAAGTCGCTGAGCAACACCGGAGCACACCCTACCTATTCGATCGGCACTTGCTGTTAGAAACTAGCGAGCTCGTGCAGCTAAACCAACAGATATGGGCATCGACTTCAGAAGACTGGTCCGATGTTGCAGACCCAGGCGACTACTTTTACATCGGTGAGGACGGCTGCGGAAACTATCACTGCATCGACATGGATGACGACGAGACGGCGGTCTTCTTCCTTTGCCACGACCCAATCGGCTTTGATGAGCAAGCACCCTCGCTAGAAGAATTCATCAGCCAGCTTGCATTTCCTCCGCCTTCGCCATTCGACTGATTTGCCGTCTGCGTAAACTGCTCCGCGTCCTCCGCGGTTAATCAAAATGAAAAACACTCGCGATACCCAATCCCTGTTCGAGCTCTCCAAGCCGGGGCGGCGGGCGACTCTTCTGCCGACCTGTGATGTGCCTGTGCAGGACATCACCGATCTGCTTCCGCCGAGCGCCCTGGCGGAGCGGGCGCCGGAGCTGCCCGAGCTTTCGGAGCCGCAGGTGGTGCGGCACTTCGTGAACCTGTCGACGCAGAACATGAGCGTCGATACCCACTTCTACCCGCTCGGGTCGTGCACGATGAAGCACAACCCGAAGCGGAACGAGCGGACCGCCGCGATGGCGGAGTTCGCCAACCTGCACCCGTACCAGCCCGAGGAGTCGCTGCAGGGGATGCTCCAGGTGCTCTACGAGATGCAGGAGTTCCTGTCGGAGGTCTCCGGGCTGCCGGCGTGCAGCCTGCAGCCGGCGGCGGGGGCGCACGGCGAATTGACGGCGTTGTGGGTGGCGGCGGCGTATTTCCGCGATCAAGAGACGATCGACCAGCACCGCAAGGTCCTGGTCCCCGACAGCGCGCACGGCACCAACCCGGCGAGCGCCGCGATGGCGGGCTTCCAGGTGGTCACGGTGAAGACCACCACGACCGGCGCCGTGGACATGGACGACTTCCACGCCAAGCTGGACGACAACGTCGCGGTCTTCATGATCACCAACCCAAACACCGTCGGCGTGTTCGAGCCGAGCATCCAGCAGATCTGCGACGAGGTGCACGCCCGCGGCGGGCTGATCTACCTGGACGGCGCCAACATGAACGCCATCCTGGGCGTCACCCGGGCCGGCGACTGGTCTACCGCTGCGCGGGGCGGGGGCGCCGACATGCAACACTACAACCCCCACAAGACCTTCAGCGGCCCGCACGGCGGCGGCGGCCCGGGCGCGGGGCCGATCTGCGTAACGGAGAAGCTGCGTCCTTACCTGCCGGCGCCGGTCGTCGCGAAAGTAGGCAGTGGGCAGGGGGCAGTAGGCAGTAGCGAGAACGGCGGCTTGGGCGATACTGCCCACCGCCCACTGCCCACTGCCCATTACTACCTCGACTACGGCAGCGAGAAGTCGATCGGCCGGGTCCGCTCGTTCTTCGGCAACGTCGGCGTGCTGCTGCGGGCGTGGTGCTACATCCGCACGCACGGGCCCGACGGTTTGCGGAAGGTGAGCGAGCACGCCGTGCTCAACGCCAACTACCTGCTCTCCCGCATCAAGCACTTCCTGCCGGTGCCGCAGGGCGACCGCTGCATGCACGAGTTCGTCGCGACGATCTCTCCGCTCAAGGCGGAGAAGGGCGTCACGGCAATGGACCTCGCCAAGCGGCTGTTGGATTTCGGCTTTCACGCCCCGACGGTCTACTTCCCCATGACCGTCAAAGAGGCGTTCATGATCGAGCCGACCGAGACCGAGAGCAAAGAGACGCTCGACGCCTTCGCCGAGGTGCTGTTCCGCATCACCGAGGAAGACCCCGAGCTGCTGCACGAGGCGCCCCACTCAACCGCCATCAGCCGGCCCGACGAAGTCGCCGCGGCACGCAAGCCGGTGATGTGCTACTGCGGCGGCTTTGCCAACGACGAATGACGAAACCCGAGTGACGAAGCCTAACGATCATACGGCTCTCGGCATTCCACGTTCGTCCTTCGTGCTCCGACTTATTGTCGACCCGCGGGGTGAAGCCGCCTGGAACATGGCCGTCGACGAGGCGTTGCTGGACCGCGCGATCGAGCACGGCGAGGCGACCCTCCGCTTCTACCGCTGGACCGAGCCGACGCTGTCGCTGGGCTACTTCCAGCGCTACGAAGACCGCGCCGCTCACCCGGCGAGCGCCGCCTTGCCCTGCGTCCGTCGGCACAGTGGCGGCGGGGCGATCGTGCACGACCGCGAGCTTACCTACAGCCTCGCGTTGCCCGCTTCACGATTGCCGGCGGGCGGGCCCGAGGCGCTTTACCGGTCGGCCCACGCCACTTTGATCGCGGCGCTCGAGGCTCTTGCGCCCGGGCTGGCGGGGCGGCTGCGGTTGTGGCCCTCGCCGCTGGTGGCAGCGGAGACGACCCAGCGAGCGCCGGGCGGCACTGAACCATCGCCTGGGGGAATAGACCCGCCGCTTTCGGCCGAGTCGTTCTTGTGCTTTCAGCGCCGCAGCGTCGGCGATTTGGTCGTGTCGGGTGGCGGCGTGGTTGACGGATCACCCGAGCGCGGACATAAGGTAGCCGGCAGCGCCCAGCGGAAGCGTCGCGGGGCGGTGCTGCAGCACGGTAGCGTGTTGCTCGCCCGCTCTCCCCAAGCGCCCGAGTTGCCCGGCGTGTGCGACTTGATGCCGGGCGTCGCGGCCGAAGCGGCGGGCGGAAGCGAGCCCCTGGCGGACCGGCTGATCGCCAGCTGGGCGCCGAAGCTCGGAGCGGCCCTCGACCATGCGATCACCGAATCCAAGGTTGCCGAATCCAAGGTTGCCGAATCCGAAGCTGCCAGGGCGGAGGCTACCGACACGCTTATCGATCGGGCCGAGCGGATCGCGGCGGAGCGTTTCGGTAGCCGGGCGTGGACGCGGCGACGGTAACCGGCTCACGCAGACGGCGTCAGAAAAGCCAGTGCTTCTTGCGAAGCCCCGATTTCCGACACGAATCGGTCACCCGCAGTGCCGGGACAGATTCGGCGCCACCGACGCTTGTTCGGCACGGGTTCCGCTACCCGAACTGAGGTGACGCGAATCCTCTGCGGGCCGGCGGCACTGTTCGAAACCAGTCGCCTGCCGGTAGAATCCGGCAACGCCTACTAGCCCACCGCCGCCCAGATACCGAATATACTGAATAGACATAGGCTGCGGCAAAACTAGATTGCGTCATTGCCCGGACCAAGACCGGTTGTTCAGCGGCATCGCGCCCCGCCGGGAGTTGGCCCCCGAGACCGAGTAGGCGAAGCAAGCGAGGACGTCGCCGGCCCGTCCTTGCCCTGCCCGTGCAACCACGACACGACCGGAAGCCAATCGAGCACGCAAGCGTTACGCGCTTTACCGATTCTAACTTGGTGTGCAGGCGACAGGGCCCGACATGAAGTTGAGAGTGCTAGCAGGAGCGAAGAAGGGGACCGAAATCCCCCTCAAAAAGTCGAAGTTCGTCATCGGACGGGCGAGCGACTGCACACTGCGCGCTGGCAGCGAAGCGATCAGTCGGCGGCACTGCGTGATCCTGCTGAAAGACGGCGCCGCGGCGATCCGCGACCTGGGCAGCCGGAACGGCACGCACGTGAACGGCGAGGCCGTGACCGACGAGCGGCTGCTCGTCAACGGCGACACCGTCCGCGTCGGCCCGCTGGAGTTTGTCTTCCACGGCGCTGTCGACATCGCCCACGAGAAGAAGCCGAAGGTCAAATCGGTCGCCGAGGCGGTGGATCGGGCGGCCCGCGCCGGCGACAGCGTAGCGGTTGAGGAAGACGACATCAGCAGCTGGCTGCTCGGCCCGAGCCCCAGCGAAATCCTCCGCGGCAAAGAAGCGGCGATGCGCGAGACGACGACTTTCAAGATGGACGACACGCGTGCCGCGGCGGAGACGGGCAACGCCGACGGGGGCGAAGAAACGCCCGTTGACGAGGGCGCGGCCACCATCACCCCCGAGGACGTCGAAACGGGTAAGCCGGAGAAGCCGAAGCCCGGCAAGCTCCCCAAGCTGCCGCCCAAGCCGTTGGCCAAAGACAGCCGCGAGGCGGCCGCCGACATCCTGCGAGAGTTGTCGCGTCGCCGGTAGCCGACCCCGAAGTTGGCGCCAAACCGTTCCGCCAGTTAACGCAAGCGGCGGAGCCGACCCAACGGGGGGCGACTCCGCCGCTCGTTTTTTAAGAACGCCCCCGCGGCGAGTCGCGTTGACCGCCCCCGGTCAAAACAACGCAGCGACAAACCCACGGCGTGGCGTTCCACCGCCGCCCGCGAAGGGCGGCGTTCCTCTGCTCGGATCAGGCGGTCGGCGCCGCTTCCGCTAGCTCGACGCGGACCTCGGCGGACAGCGCTCCCGCGTCGGCCGCGGCTTCGAGGGCGTCGTGCTCGGCGGCCGCGTCGGTGTTGCTGGGCGGCGGGGTGTCGACCGACGGGTTGCGGGCCGCGATTTCGGCCGGGGACAGTTGCACGTAGCCCAGCGAGCGGATGACCTCCAGGACCTCGCTGCAAGTGGGGAACATGCGGCCGCTGGCCCGTTTGTAGTCGTCCAGGGCGTTCATGAACTCGACCTCGGCGTCGGAGTAGTCGCGCTCGCACGTAGTCGGGTCGATCTGCCGACGGCGGTTCACTTTCTCTCGACGCTCGAGCTTGGGCGCCGGCTCGGCCGTGACCTCAGCCGCCGGCTCGGGCTGCTCGCCTCGGCGCGGTTTCCGACGGCGGTCGATGGTCGCGTCGGTGTCGGCGGGCTTCTTCGCACCGGCTTTGGCGCCGGCGCCCTTCTTCGATGAAGGCTTCTTGGGCGCCGCCTTCTTGGCGGTCTTCTTCGTAGAGGGCTGCTGTTTCGCCACCGTCGAGTCTCCTGCTGGAAGCTTGCAGAGGGGGAAGGCGCGCCGGGCAAGCGTCTTGGGGGCTGCCGCCTGGCCGCGGGCCGCGGATGCTTGGCAAAGATGGGATCGGAATAGCGGCTGCGTAATTTGGAGCGATCACAGAAACCGCCGGCTTAGAGGGAACCTGTCGGTCAACCGATCGGCGCCGCCTGGGGGGGCGGCGCCGGTTATGGCCCTCCGTTCCGGCTCCCCGATCTGCGATTGCGGGCCCCCCGCCCGCCTGCTACCGTCCCGCCCGCATCGCGGCCGCTTAGCTCGGCCGCGGAGCGCCGAACCCTTCCTACCAACAACGCCCGGGGCGAAACCGGAGGCGACCGCGGTGTCCGACTTAGTCCAACGCAGCAACCACAGCCCCGTGCCGACTCGGGCCCCCTGGGCCGCGCTCGCGGTGGCGGCGCTCGCCGCGGCGACGGGGTGCAACACCGTCACCAGCCAGGCAAAGAACTCCGAAGGGGTGCGGCTATACCAGCAGGGGGCATTCCCCCAGGCGGCAACCCAGTTCCAAGAGGCGATCGCGGCCAACCCGGAATCGCCGGACGGCTACTACAACCTCGCCGCCTCGCTGCACAAGACGGGCACGCTCTACAGCCGGCCCGACGACCTCCGACAAGCCGAGGTCCTGTACAACCAGTGCCTGGAGCGTGACCCGAACCACGTCGAGTGCTACCGCGGCCTGGCTGTCTTGTTGGCCGAGACCGATCGCCGCGACGCATCGTTCCGTTTAATGAACCACTGGAACATGTCGAGCCCCGACAACCCGGACCCGAAGATCGAATTGGCAAGGCTCCTCGAAGAGACCGGGCAGCCCGACCAGGCGACCGCGCAACTCGTGGCCGCGTTGACCGTCGACCCCGACAACGCCCGGGCGTTCACCGCCTTGGGCCGCCTGCGTGACCAAGCGGGCGATCACCGGCAGGCGCTGGCCGACTACCAACGGTCGCTGCAACTCAACCGGTTCCAGCCGGAGGTCGCGAGCCGCGTGGCGGCGCTCACCGCGGCGCTCGGCGCCGCGACGCCTGGCCCCGCGGTTCAGGCGCCCACACGGATGGTCGACCAGTGGCGGGCGAGCGCGCGGTACTAGAGTGGGCTTGCGGGGCGGCATCGATCAACCCTTCGGTTCGACGCTCCGAGAATTCGGCCGGCGGCGCGTTCCAGACTGCGTCCACGTCCGCGTTCAGCGCACC
>JBCCZD010000083.1:0-15434 GCA_039188275.1 Planctomycetota bacterium | reverse complement strand
GCGGCGTCACCAGACCCTCGGATACAAGTCCCCCAATCAGGTCGAAGCCGACCACGCCCCCGCTCAAGCGGCCTAAATGCGGAGCCCACCGGTGTCCGAAAGCGCTGGGATATCGCCGAGACCAACGAGCTGGGCGCCAGCCTCTACTACAAGTACGACGCCATCGGACGGCTGACGCAGAAGTTCGACCGGAACGGCCGCCTGACGGTCTACTCCTACGACATCTACCGCGAGCTCGACAAGGAGGAGTGGTTCACGTACACGACGCCCCCGACCTTCCCCGCCGACCTTGCGACTTGGAAAACCACCAATCCGTAGCATCCGCGCAGGCGCCGCGAATCTCAGACACCAGTTCTCAGACAGAGCCTAGCTTGCAACGCGGCGGCTGCCCGCTAACGCACGGCCGCCATCCGCCAGCAGCGGTGGACCCGGCGGTTACGGAAGTCTTCGGGCACGGTCTGGCGGCTGATCTCGCGGGGTGTCAATGATTCGAGCTGGGACTCGTCGAGCTTGAAGCGGCGCGAGTTGGTTGAGAAGTAGATCACGCCGCCGGGGGTGAGGCGGCGGGCGACTTGGTTCAGCAGCGGGGCGGCGTGCTGCTGGATGTCCCAGTCGGCGACGCCCCCGTCACCCGCGGGGCGGCCGCCCCGTTTGGTGTTGGAGAACGTCGGCGGATCGATGACCGCCAGGTCGAACAGTGGCTCGACGGGCAGCGACTCGACCAGCGCCCGAGAGTCGGCTTGGATCAGCTCGTGCTCCGGCCCCGTGAAGCCGTTGAGGCGGAGGTTGTCCTCGGCCCACGCCAGGTAGGTTGGCGACAAGTCGACGGTGGTGGTGCTCGCCGCCCCGCCGGCAGCCGCGTAAACGCTGAACGATCCGGTATAGGCGAACAGGTTGAGCACCCGCTTGCCGGCCGCGTTGCCGTCGGCCATCCCGTTGCTCGGCGCGCCTTCGTTCGCCGGGTCACCGTGCGCCACGCGACGCTTGGCGACGTCGTCGCGCACCATCGACCGCGTCTGGCGGTGGTCGAGGAACAGGCCCGTGTCGAGGTAGTCCGACAGGTTCACGCGGAACCGTAGCCCCGCTTCTTCGACCACGATCTTCGCGTGCGCATCGCCAAACTTGTGGTATTGCCCCGTGCCGCGCTGGCGGGCGCGGTGTTTCAGGAAAGTCTGCTGGCGGGGCGTCTCGAGCACGCGCGTGGCGACGGTGGTGAGCTCGTCGAGCCAGTCGGCGTGTTGGGCGGGCGTTCGGTCGTGGGGGCGCTCGTACTCGGCCAAGTGCAGCCAGAGCCCGCCCGCCTGGTCCTGGTAACGATCGACTGCAAGCGGGACCTCGGGGATGTCGCGGTCGTAGAGCCGGTAGCAGGTAACGCCCCGCTTGGCGGGCCAACGCCGCAGGTGCCGGGCGTTCTTGCGGAGCCGGTTGGCGAACTCCTCGGCCTGGCGGGCCGCCTCGGGCCGGAGCCCGCCGAAGGCCGGCACGGGCGTGGCGGGCGCCGCGGCGGTTTCGCCGCCTGCTGAGCCACTGCCGAGCAGTTCTTCGCCTGTTTCCTTCGGCGGCGCGGGGGCCTGGCTTGCCCCGCCCGGCCTCGGGCCGTGGTACTGGTAGAGCGTGCAGGCGATGCGGCCGTTGTAGAGCTTGCGGCGGCGGGCGGCCCGCTGGCCGACGATCGGCTCGAAGTCGGGCCAAGCGGTCAGGACGTAGTGCGACCACGTCGGCAGCCGGCGGAGGACGTCGGGGAACGATTGGTACAGCCGCTCGACTTCGCGCGGATCGCCGATCCGCTCGCCGTAGGGCGGGTTGGCGAACAGGCAGCCGTGCTCACGGCGGGAGAGCGTGTCGGCGAACGCCCGCTGCTGGAAGTGGATATCCTCTGCGACGCCGGCGGCTTCGGCGGCCCGGCGGGCGAGCTTCAGCGCGTCGGCGTCGACGTCGGTTGCCAAGAGGCGTTCTTCGAGCGGCGGGCGGACTAGATCGCGGGCCTCCTCGCGGGCGACGCGCCACGCTTCGGCGGGGACTGCCTGCCAAGACTCCGCCGCAAACGTGCGGTTGATGCCCGGCGCCAGGTTGCGACCGAGCAGGGCGGCTTCGATCGGGATCGTCCCCGTTCCGCAAAACGGGTCGAGCAGCGGCCGGCCCGCCCGCCAGTAGCTGAGCTGCAGGATGCCGGCGGCGAGGGTCTCGCGCAGCGGCGCCGCGCCGACGACCGGGCGGTAACCCCGCTTGTGCAGGCCGTCGCCCGTGGTGTCGAGCGTCAGCGTCGCCCGGTTGTCGAGCAGCGCCACCTCGACCCCGAACGCCGGGCCGGTCTCGGGCAGTTGCTCGACGCGGTGCGCGGCGCGCAGGCTCTCGACAACCGCCTTCTTAACAATCCTTTGGCACGCGGGGACACTCGACAGCTGCGACCGGTGCGACCGCCCGCGGACGGGAAACTCGCCGTCGGGCGGGACCCAGCGGGCCCAATCGGCCGCGGCGGCGCCGTCGAACAGTTGGCCAAAGTCCTCGGCTTCGAACGACGCCACGACGATCACCACCCGCTCCGCCGCCCGCAGCCACAGGTTGCTGCGGGCGATCGCCTCGACCCCGCCGGCGAAGGCGACCTTGCCCGGCTGCGGGGTGCTCGCCGCGTAGCCGAGCGACTTGAGCTCGCGGGCGACCACCGCTTCCAGGCCAAACGCGGCGGTGGCGAGGTAGTCGAGCGGCAAGAGCAGCAGCGATGGTTTTCGGGACGGCTTGGCTGCCTGTTGAAAAACGCCTTCGTGGCGTTTTCAACCTCGGCAAGCTCGCAGCAAGCTGCTCACGCCTCGCAAAACGCCGGCTTTTGGCCGTCGTTTTGACGCCGCCTCCGTGGCGGCGGAGCAGGACGCTGATAAATCAAAACCCTATTAGCGACGGCCGCTAGTTGAACACGGCGCCGAGCGTCTTGTCTAGCTGCCGCCACTGCCGGGTAACCTTCGCCTTGTCGCTGTACTCGAACCGCTTGACGTTTGCATCCTCACGCTTGTAGTGGAACGCGGTGACGTCGATGCCCCGGCGGGCGAGGGCGTCGTAGACGCGGACGACGTGGCGGCCGTGGTCGTCGACGAAGACGACCGCTTCGAACTTCTCGGGGCACTTGTGCAGCATCGACAACAGCATGGCGCCCTTGTGCTGACCGGCCGTCATCATCACGCCGGCGCCGAAGCTGGCGTCGCGGGCCTCCTCCAAGCGGAACAGCCGAGCCTCTTCGGCCGTCAGGCCAGACGACTCGATGTCGTCGAGGTCGTACGGCTGGTACAGGCCGCAGGGCGGGTCTTCGATCGGCAGCCTGGTCGAGCGGAAGTCGTAGCCGTTGGCTAGCAGCTCGCGCTCCGTGGCGTCTCGGTACTCGTCGCCACGCGAGGTGAGCACCAGCGTGCGGACCCCCTGGGCTTGGATCGCGGCGACCTTCTCCGGCAGGTCGGGCTGCGTCGGCCGCATGTGCCCCAGCGTGAAGAGGAGCCCCTGCGCCGCAAGCAACCCGTCGAAGTCTTTGGCGACGAGTTGCTTCGACTCCGGCTCGTGCTTCAGCAGGTAGGCCTGCCACTCAAACCACTGGTCGCTGCCGAGGTCGCCGCGCATGGCGAGCAGCGTGTTGTCGATGTCGCAGACGAGCGCCACCTTGTCGGCGCCGTAGCGCGTGACGGCCTCGTCGACCGCCGCGGCGACGTCGGCGAAGTCTTTCGTGTCAAGGGCGCCCGCCGCGAAGCAGACCGAAGCGGCCTGCAGGCATGTGGCGGCGTAGACAAGCGAAGATAGCAGCAGGCGTGGCATATCGTTGTTGCGGATCGAGCTGTGAGCTGACGGGCAGGGGGACAGGTCGTGCGTCGGGATTCCTCCCGCGCTTGGGGCCCGCCATAATCTCCCTAGCATAATTGGGCGGTTTTGCGGCCGCCACCAGCAGCCCCCCCGAGCGAGGCGCCCGCCGATGACGACCACTGGCGAAGACCCGTTCCTTGCAGCCGCCATCGCCGAGGCCCGGGCCGGGCTGGCCGAGGGGGGCATCCCGATCGGCTCCGTGCTGGTCATCGACGGCCAGATTGTCGGCCGCGGGCACAACCGCCGCGTGCAACGCGGGAGCGCCATCCTGCACGCCGAGATGGACGCCCTCGAAAACGCCGGCCGGTTAACCGCCGCCGACTACCGTCGGGCCACTCTCTACAGCACGCTCTCGCCGTGCGACATGTGCAGCGGCGCGGCGTTGCTCTACGACATCCCTAGAATCGTTGTTGGTGAGAACCAAACGTTCCAAGGCCCCGAAGCGTACGTGCGTTCGCGTGGCGTCGACCTGGCGATCGTCGACAATGCGGAGTGCGTAACCCTCATGCGCGACTTCATCGCCGCCCGGCCGGAGTTGTGGAACGAGGACATTGGGGAGTAACGGCGCGTGGCTTGTGAGGCTTCACCCGCCGGGGCACTGGCGTTGGTTGTTAGGCGTGAGGCGTCAGGCGCTAAACACTAAGTGTTCGGCGTCGGCCATCACGCGTTTGGCGGCCGCTTGCGAGTCCAACTTACAAGCGGCAACTCGGCACGCCGGTGCAGAAACGCTTGTAGCGGGTGAGGCCGCTGCCGCGGCTGACGCGCAGCTCGACGAGCGCGCCGCAGCGGGGGCAGAATTCGGGGTCGTCGTCGGGCAGCGTCCCCGCCTCGGCTTTCCCCTGGCACCCGACGCACCGCGTGGCGCCGGGGACGAACTCCAGCCGCTCCGGGGCGATCGGCTCGCGGCAGACCTCGCACAGCACGGCCGCTTGCCAGTCGTCGTCGCCGAAGCCGTCGTCGGCGTCGCCCAGCTCAAGCCCGACCCGCTTGCAGACGGGGCACGTCATTCTCGGCACGGCGTCGCGGGCAAGCTCGAGCAGCAGCCCGTCACTCGGCTCCTTGTCTCGACGCAGCAGCCCAATCAGCCGCAACCGCGCCGCGAGCTCGGCCGAACCAACAACGGTCCGCCAGCGGCACACGGGGCAGTGGAGGGATTTGGCAATCATTTCTCGAGTGTACCGGCTGCGCCCCGGCGCTCGCACGGCTCTCGCTGAAATGCTTGACGCCGGTCGGCGCCCGCGACTAGTTTGCCGTCATCCTGTTGGCGGGCGCCAAGGGCGGGCGACCCCGAGCGGCCCCCGCTATCCCCAGCGGGCGGCGTCCGCTTCGTTGCCGGCCTGTCGCCGTGCCCGCTTGCCGAACTGTCGCAGTGCCCGAGGAGCCCCGCATGAAAGGCGATGACGTGACCAACACACTCGGTTTCTGCGTGCGAAGCTCGGCATGGGTCGGTGTCTTGTGCGCGCTAGCAACCGGGGGCACGTGCCCCGCTGCGGCGCCGATCCTGCATTTTGGTTCCGAACCGCTGCGCCAACAGCTAGTGACGAGTGAAAAAACGGACAACAATCCGAACCCGCTGCTATCGAACGCGATCTACCGAGAGGTCCCGCGCCAGATGGTCATGCTAGTTGCGCGCGAGGAGTTTGGGTTGTCGACGCGCGACGAAGCGTTGCTCGAGCCGGTCAACCGACAGTCGGAGCACTTCTTCCGGCTCGATGCCCCGGCGTGGTTCCACAAGTCGATCACGCTGAAGGTTTCTCACCGCGGCGAAGAAATCTACGCGTGTGAGGTCAAGGCGAGGCCGCCGTCGATCGAGTCGGTTTACCACGCCGCCGATCGCTTCTACGCGCAATCGAGGGCGCCGTTGATCAAGGTGTTCGAGGAGGCCGGCTACAAGCGGAAGGCCGACCGCAAGGCCGCGGAGTCGACGCCGCTGCCGGACCAGGTCGGGGCGTGGCTGCTGACCATGGATCACCCCACACAGTTCCGCGCGGTGCGCGAGATCCACCGGCTGATCCGCGAGGAGGGCGAGTCGGCGGCGCGGCTCAGCGGCCTGGTCCGCGGCTACGCCAACCTCTCGCAACTCACGATGTACACCTTTGACGCCCGCAGCGACGCTTTCGCAGCACGCGCGTTGCTTTATAGCGAACGCCTGGCGGCCCTGGCGCCGGACTCTCCGGAGTCCGGGTGGTCAGCCGCGTACATGTCAACGCTTATCGGCTACCCCACATGGACGATCAAGGCCATGAAGGCGGCCAAGGAGCTCTGCGGCGCGGACGGCGAGCCCCCCGAATGGGCCGCGTTGGTCGACGCGTACAGCCGGTACCAGACGGGGGAACTGACCAGCGTCGCGATTGATGAGGAGCACCCGCTGCGTGGGCTCGCGGCGTTGCTCTGGTTCCGGGCGTCGATGCACTCCAACAGCTTTTCGGTGATGGCTGAAACGGGGCGAGAAGTGATGCGGGCGATCCCCAACTGCCTGTGGGTGGTTGACGCGCTCGCCGAGCGGGCCGGCGTTTCTTACGGCCACATGATCCACCGCTACGCGCCGCGTGCGCACGCCGAGCAGTTGGCCCACGTGCTGGCCGATTGGCCCGGGCTGCCCGACGAGGCGGCGGGCCTAGTTGGGGGGCGGCGCCGAGAACCTCACGCTCGCCAACCGCGCGGCGATCGCCAACGCGTTGATCGACGCCGGCGTCGATGACCGCGCGGAGCCATCGCTCGGCGTGCTGGGGCGCAACATCGAGGCGTACAATGTCCTGCAGTCGGTCCGCTACGCGATGTTTCTTCGGCACTCGCTCGGCACAAGCGCCAGCGGCTGGGTCGCCGAGATCGAACCCGCGATCGCCGGCCACCCGGACGCCCCGCTGTTCCGTGCGCTTGCCGCCAGGCCCGGCGCCGACGCGCGAGCGCTCGCGCCCTACCTTCGCCGCTATCGGATGAAGGCCCCCAACTACTACTCGACGCGAAGCTTGTTGCTCAACCTGCCGCGGTCGACCAAGCTGGGGGACATGACCGTTCAGGAGGCCAAGCTGGTTGCCGACGGGGTCCGGCGGGCGTCGGAGATCATGTTCATTCGTCAGGTCGCGTGGGCCGAGAGCGCGACGGCGTTGCAGTTGTCCAACTGGATGGCGTCCGCCAGCCGGAACGCGCCGATCCGATTCGCGACGTACATCCGCTACGATTGGGAGCGGGCCAAGCCGAACATGGATCAGTGGCTCCGCCAGTACGGTGAGAACCCCGTTGTGATGCGCGCCGCGGCGGAGCGGTATCTTAAGGAGGGCGACCGCGAGCGCGCCGAAGAGCTTTTCGAGGCCTACTTGGCCGCCGCCCCCGAACTCGAGGTGTTCCGGCAGCTGGCTCGGATCCAGTACGCCCGGGCCCCGGAAGACGAGCGCTGGCTGGCGACCCTCGCGCGGGTGATGGACACAGCGGATTACGGCTTGTCGCACGCCAGTGCCGCCGCGAACATCGGAGCGACGCTCATGTGGCGCGGTGACTTCAGCCGTGCCGAGGAGTGGACCGAGCGCGCCGCCGCGTCCGGCGCCGCGTGGGGGATGCAACTCCATGTCGAGTGCCTCACCGCGCTTGGTAAGTATGACGACGCGGAGCAGATCACCGCGGAGATCAGCCATCGGTACCGGTCCGACAGCTGGTACGACTGGTGCGCAGAGAACGGCCGCGGGCGGCTCGCCGATGCTTGGGACCTCAAACAGGCGAGGCTGCGGCAGTCCTACCCTGCCGGCAGCCGAAAACACGAGTTTGCTGAGTTCCTGCACCTGCTCGTCACCGGCGAGCCGCAGCGGGCCCGCCTGCTGCTGGAGGAGCGTCTCGCAAAGAGGTTCAGCTCCTTTGACGCCATGTGGCTCGCCTCGCTGTGCGACGAGCAAGGGCTTACCGAGCAGCGTGACGCCACGCTTAAGAAGCTCGCAGAGTACGACCCCGGCGAGGAACCGAAGCCGGGGTTCAGCCGGCTTGCCCCTGTCATGCAAAACTTCCTGGCCAGCGGCAAGCTTGACGAAGCGATACTCACCGCCGCGCTCGAAGGGATTGAACGGCCGGAGGCGTGGAAGTCTGCGTTCCGCTATTTCGTGGGCGTTTCGCACATGACGCGTGGCCGCAGGGACAAGGCGATCGGTGCCTGGCGACACGCCGCGGCGTTTAGCCTGAGCAGCTGGGAACGGGTGCTTGCCTGGCGGCGGCTCCGCGACGCCGGCGTCGAACCGGCGACCCTTGAGGGCCGCTACTTCGAATACGCCCTGCGGCCAGCCGAGTGAGCCCGGTGGCTGTTTGTCGGGCCGCAAAGCGGCGCCGACGGGCTCGGCCGGGAGACTTTCTGCGAACCAAACGAAAGGGCGGCAATAACCGGGCCGCCGCGAGCGAACCCTCTGGCGTGCTTCCGACGACCCCTTCCCGCAGGCCTTACACATCCCCGGCCTTGTTCTACGGAGCAAAACAATGCCAACAGTCCTTGAAAACCCCTCCCCACGCCGAGCGTACAACCCGCGAGTGATCCCGTCGCGCGTCGACCCGGCAACGTCGGCGCCGTTTACGCTGGAGCAGCGGCCCGAGCCCTTCGGCCGGTGGGTCGGCGAGCCGATCTGGGCGCCGCCGCTCAACTCCGCCAAGGCCCTTGCAGAAACGATGCTCAAGCACACACCGGCCTTCACCACGAGCAAGAAGCGCTGGGCCTCGGTCGTCCGGCGGCGCCGCGACAGCTTCACGCAGGTCCGCGAGATCGACCTCTACAAGTCGTCGATCCGGTTGCCCTCGGGCCGGTTCTTCGTCAGCGTTACGGAGCAAAAAGACTTCGACAAGATCGAAGAGGAAGTGCCCGCCTGCGTGCAGACGCGGCTCGACGAGTTCCTCGACGGCCCCGGGCTGCGGGCGGGCGTGAAGGTCTACTACTTGAAGCCGCTGTGCGTCGAGGTCGGCGATGAGCTGATCCTCACCAGCCGCGAAGACATGATGGCGGCGATTGACGAGATCCGGGAAGAGGCCTTCGCCGCGTACCATCGGCGGGCGCCTTTCCGGCGGTCTTGGCAAGCGGCGAAGCGGGCCGCGGGTGTCACGCTCGCCATCCCCCGCCGGGCGGTCGCTGCCTTTACCAAGCGCCGGCAGAGGGCGATCGAGGCGTTCCACGCCCGCATGGAGTTCGAGCGGCGGAAGACCGCGCTCGACGCCGCCCGGTGCCACCGCAAGCTGCGGACCGACGGCTGTACCTTCGACGAGATGCTGGCGCTGACCAACCCGATCGACCGCACCGAGGTCGTCGAGCAGTACTGCGTCGAGGAGGACCTGTCGAACCGACAGCGGGACGAGCTGCTGCGGATCGCGGCCGGCTCGGCGCCCTGGTTCGTGACGCTAGCGGGCGGGCTGGCCTACGTCGCGGCGATGACCATGGTCTCTACGGCGCCGCCGCTGGTGATGTGCGACCCGGCGTTCGTCGCCGAGATGCCCGGCTCGCGCGGCGAGGTGCTCAAGATCGGTCACTTCGACGAAGTCGGCGGCGTCATGCACGTCGAGATTTAGCCGCCCCGACGGCAACGCGTCAACCGAGAGCGTGCTTCCGACAAGCGTAGCGGCGCTAACGCAGGCCAGCCAAGCTGTGCGCGGAGGCCGAAGCAGGCGATGCGATGCGGTGCATCGTCGATGCAGGCCGACAAAGCCCAGCGCCGCCTCGACAAGCTAGCGACACTACGCTTATCGGATGGGCGCTCTAGAGCAGAAACGGCTCCTCGCCGGGGCCTTCCATCACCCGGACCACGGCGCCGGTGTTGTTGAACCGCGTGACGCGTGCCGACAAGACCGGGGGACCCGCTTGTGCCAGCAGGGCGTCGCGGAGCTCCGAGGCGGCGGCCCGGCTAGGGGCGGGGGCGAAGACGGTCGGACCCCACGACGACTGCCCCGCCCCGGCGGCGCCCAACCGGTTGAGCCGGGCAATCAACGCGGCGATCTGAGGGCTAGCGAACGGGCCCCCTTGGACCGCCGAGAAGCACTCGCCCGCCCGCCGACCGTACTCGCCCAGGGCGGAAGCGAACGAATCGAAGTCGGACGACGCGGCGGCGTCTGCCAGTCGGGCGGCCAGCGCGCGGAGCTGCACCGTCAGGTCGGGAGGGATGCCGCCGACTCCGTCGAACGCGGCCGCCTCGCGTTCTCCCGAAAGCCCCTCCTCGGCGACCGGCGTGACCAGCAACACACGCCAGGACTCCGGCATCACGACACGCCGCTCGAGTCGGCCGATCGCGTGGCAAGCGGGGCGGCCACCGTCGAGGATCAGGCCGCCGTGTTCAAAGCCGTGCGTGCCGACCGCCGAGCGTCGTCCTCGGCCGACGGCTTCCGCCAGCTCGACGGCGGGGCGGACTCCGCCGCGGGCCCACGCCGCTATGCCGGCCGCGACCGACAGCCCGAGTTGCGTGCCGAGGCCCAAGCCGGCGTGCTCCGGCGGCGGCGACGGCGCCGAGACGCGGCAACGCGGCTTCCTGCCCCCCAACAGCGGCGCCGCGGCGCCCATGAACGCGTCGATTCGGCCGGCCAGAGGGCCCGCGGCAGTCGGTTCGTCGGCGTCCTCAATCGTCAATACGAGCCGCGGCTCGTCGATCATCACGCCGCAGCCGCCGAACGCGTGCGGCGAGTCGGCAAACGCGCTGAGCCCGAAGTGCAACCGGCTGGGCGCGACCACAACAACGTGCGGCATGGCGGTTCACCCCTCGATCGCCGGGTGGCGGGCGATGTAGTCACGCACGAAGGCAAACGCTCGTCGCTCGGCCGGGCCGCCCGTCTTGTCGACCGGCGGGGCGAGGCGGTCGACCTGCTGGAGGACGTCTACCGGTGCCAGATAGTCGAGCCGCGTCGCGAGGATCGTCGCTTCGATCACGGCGTGCTTCGCGCGGTTGAAGCCGACAAAGTCGCGTAGCCGTGCGGTCCCCACGACTTGGCAGACGATCTCACTCCGCTCCCGACTCGTGTCGAGCGACGCGGCCTCCAGCGCGTACCACCGGCAGCCGGCGGCGAGCGCGGCGCCGCATGGCGTCTCGATGAGCGGGGGCGGCTCGTCAAGTTGGTTGAGGGCGGAGTGGGCGATCAGCTCCACGTCGTCGGTCACGTTCAGCACGCCGCGGCGATCGCGTTGCAGGTTCGACAGGGTCGTCGAGCCCGCGAACGGCCGCAGCAGCGCCCAGGTAAACGTGGGGTCGACGATTGGTCCCATCGGCGCGACGTTGGTCGAACCGTCTTCGTTGGTCGAGGTGACAACGCACTCCAGCAGCAACCCGTCTTCGAGCGACGGGGCTGCGGGCGACGAAGCGGCGTGCGGCGTGCCATCGGGCGGCGGGGCGGCCATCGGCGTCACCGAGCGGGCGTGAGGCTGTCGTGGCGCGCGGCGGCCCACGCGTCGACGGCGGACCGACTCGCCCGCCGGCCGTCAGGCAAGAGCATCTCAGGCCGCCCGGCCCTTGGCGTCGCCGGCGCGTCGCTTGGCGGTCGTCGCGGGGCCAGGAAGTTCGTGAGCAGACGCAGCCCGTCGTCGGTCAGCACGCTCTCAGGGTGGAACTGCAAGCCGACGATCGGCAGCGAGCGGTGCTGGATCGCCATGACCACTCCATCGTCGGTCCGGGCGGTCACGCTCAGCTCGCCCGGCAGCGTCGCCTCGTCGACAACCAGTGAATGGTAACGCCCCACGCGCAGCGGGCTGCCGACCCCCTCAAAGACGCCGGCGCCCGTGTGCCGCACCGGCGAAGCACGACCGTGCACCGGCCCCGGCGCCCGGATCACGTCGGCGCCGAACGCGGCGCCAATCGCCTGGTGGCCTAGGCAGACGCCCAGGATCGGGGTCGTGAGGTGCAGCTCGCGGATCACTTCGACCGAGCAGCCCGCCTCACGCGGGGTGCAGGGGCCCGGTGAAATCACGACCGCCGTGGGCTCGAGCGCCCGCACGCCGGCGGCGTCGATCGCGTCGTTGCGCACGACGACCGTCTCCTCCCCCAGCAACGTGAAGCACCGGGCCAGGTTGTGGACGAAGCTGTCGTAATTATCGATCAGCAGAATCACATCTGGCGTCCGGGTTCGCGGCCTGCGGTTCTCGTGTTGCAACTTGCAACTATTGAGCCGTGCGCCGGCAAAGTGTCAGGCCGACCAACGGGAGGCCGGATTGAGCAGGGCAATCGTAATCGGCGGGTAACTCTGCTGGCGCATCCATCAATAGACTCCAAGCAAACCGTTGGCTTTGTGCCAGGTCTCTTCGTACTCTCCGGCGGGGTCGGAATCGGCGACCACGCCGCCGCCGACCGACGCCTGCAACCAGCCGCGCGAGGCGACCAGCGTGCGTATCAAGATACTGCTGTCCATCTGGCCGTTGAAGCCTAGGTAGAACAGCGACCCACAGTAGGGGCCACGTGCGGTAGGTTCCAGCTCGCTGATGATCTCCATAGCCCGCACCTTCGGGGCCCCGGTGATCGACCCGCCCGGGAACGACGCCCTCAGCAGATTGATCGGCGAGGCGCCGTCGGACAACTCCCCCGTTACGACCGACACCAGGTGGTGCACGTGCTCGTAGGTTTCGAGCCGACAAAGTGACGGGACTTGGATCGACTCAGGCTTGCAGACCCGCGACAGGTCGTTCCTGAGCAGGTCCACGATCATCACGTTCTCGGCGTGGTCCTTCTCGTGCGTGAGAAGCCCCTCGGCCAGCCGGCGATCCTCGGTTGGGTCGGCCGACCGCCGGCGGGTCCCCTTGATGGGCCGCGTCTCGACCCGTCGGTTGCGGACCGACAAGAACCGCTCCGGTGAAGCACTGGCGACCTGCGTGCCGCCCAAGTCGAAGTAGCCGGCGAACGGCGCCGGGTTGCGCTGCCGGAGGGCGAGGTAGGCCTCGACCGGCCCGGACGTGGCGCGCATCAAGAGCCGCTGCGAGAGGTTCACCTGAAAGACGTCGCCGGCGTGGATGTACTCGACCGCCCGCGCCACGGCGGCCAGGTAAGCCTCGCGAGAGAAGTCGCTCGTCACGCCCGGCCGACCCGGCGCCGGCTGCTGCGGCGCGAGCGCCTCGATGCCTGGGGCCCAAGCCGCTGCTGTGTTGTTGCCGCTCGATGTCTTGTCGCCGTGGGGTTCTAGGAGCGATCGTAAGCACGCCATGCGTTCCTCGGCGCGTCGTCGCCGCCGCCGGAGGTCTTGTTCAGGCAGGCCGTGCGAGATCAGCCAGCACCGCTGCTCTCGGTGATCAAAGGCGACGACCGTGTCGTACAGCCCAACGGCGAGCGCCGGCGTGCGGAACTCGTCGTAGCGGGCGGCGGGGACGCTTTCGAGGCTCCGGCCTAGCTCGTAGCCCAGCAGCCCCGCGGCGCCCCCTTGGAACGGTGGCAGGCCCTCGATTCGCGGCGCGGCGTGCGCGGCGAGCCGCTCGGCCAACAACGCCAAGGCGTCCGCCTCGTCCGCCGGCGCCTCGACCCAGTCGAAGGGGTCGGCGGCAACAAACGAGTAGCGGCCGAGCTCGCCGGTCCTCTGTGCGCTGTCGAGGAACACCGCGTGGGGCAGCCTCGCCAGCCGGCTGAAAACGACGACCGGGTCGGGCGCCGGCGACAGTTCTTCGACCAGCGGCTCGAGGGCGACAGGCGCGGTGCTAATCACTGGCCCCGCTTTCGTTATCCGCGGGCTCAATAGCCGGCGGCATAGTGCGTCGCTTCTTCTTGAGAAAGTGGCTCTCCTCGGCCTCGGTAAGGAACCCCCAGTCGAGTGGCTCGTCCTGCTCGTACTGTTTGCCGAGCGTCCGCGCCGTTGCCGCCTTCGCCAGCTCGTAGCCGAGGTAGAACGCGTGGCTCGCGTCGAGTTGCCGGCCCCCCGGCTCGCCAGCTCGGTCGAGCAGCCCCTGGCAGATCAGGAACGGGTCCTTTGAGTGCAGGTGCATCTGCGGACCCAGCAGGTGGAGTTCGCCGCCGGCGACCGCCAGCCGGTAGTTGTGGTCGCGTATCGACGCGGCGAGTTCCGACAGGTCGGCGGGCGTCGGCTCCGTGTCGGCCCGATCGCGCAGCATCACCAGCTCGCCACCGAGGTGCTTGGGCGGCGTCGCCTCGGCCACGGCGTGGTAAACAAGCCGCCTGGCGAGGTCGCACTCGCGGACCGCCGACTGCGCCCAGGGGATGACCTGTGTCGTCAGCACGCTGCGGACGCCGACCTCTTGGCAGAACGCGAGCAACAGGGCATTGACCCCCGCCGAGTCGACCTCGGTCATCTCCGTCAGGTTGCCGATGCCCATCATCATCTCGGCGTCGGGGTATCGCCGGCTGACGTCGCGGTACCGGCACAGGCTCTCGGCGAAGCCGAAACCAATCGGTTCGAGGATCGGGTCGATCCGCAGCGGCACGCCCGCCTTCGCTAGCTGGTCGACGGTCGCGTCGAGCCCGGCGAGCGACTTGGGGTCGTCCGGGATGGCGATCACCTCGCACCCCCAGTCGGGCGCGGCGTCGCGGTTCGTGCTGTTGACCGACAGGACGAGCTCGGCGCCGGCGGCCACGGCGGGGGCGATCTCTTGCGGGTTGAGGCTGTCGACCGAGGCCCTAACCCCGAGGTCCTTCACCGCGCGAACGGCGTCGGCGACGCCCCCCCAGACGCCGCCCGGGTCGCAACCGATATCGACGACGTCGGCCCCGTCCGCCTTGAGCCGCTCAGCGCGGGTGGTGATCTCGTCGAGCGAGAGCCGGGGGCAGTGGTTCACCTCGGCGATGATCTGGATGTCGTGCCGGCCGTAGCCCGCGGGTTCGGCTTGATGCTTCCCGCCGAACAGTTCGCCGAGCCGCCTCAAGTCGCGAGGGCCGCGCGTCACAGGCACGCCCGCCGCGGATTCGATCGCGCCGAGGTCGCCGTGGCAGTAGCCGGGCACAACGACGCGGTCCGCCTGTGCGGGCGCCATGATCCGCTTGGCGATCCACGCGGGCGTCATCAACGCCGCGACAGTGATCGGCAGCACGTCGATCGAGTAGGCGAAGCCCTGCTCCTCCGCGAGCGGCGCGACGGCTCGACGCAACGCGCGCTCGGCGAGTCGGCCGGTCACGAAGTGGAGGTGCTCGGCGCCGGGCGGGGCGGCTGGGAGGGGCTCTGCGGGCATTGGTTGGCGCGTGTCGCGGTTGTTGGCTGAGCGGTCGACTACTCGAACGGCCGGGGCCCGGCGAAGCCGCCGTTGACGTTGATGATCTGGCCCGTGATGAACGACGCCGCGGGCGAGGCCAGGAACACCGCGGCCGCCGCGACGTCGGCCGGCTCGCCCCAGCGTCGCAGCAACGCCTCGCCGGTGGCGCGCCCGCGCCAAGCGGCGGGGGCGTCGCCGCCCCACTTGGTGCGGACCCAACCGGGCGCGACGCCATTGACGCGGACCGCCGGCGCAAGCGTCTTGGCGAGGGCCTTGGTGAACGCCATCACCGCGCCTTTCGTGGCGCCGAACATCTGCCCGGCGTCGCCCTCCATGCCGGTCTCGGCCTGGTCCCAGCCGAGCGTGATGATCGTCCCGTTGCCGCGCGTCAGCATCCGTTCGCCGACCGCCCGGCAGGTGGCGATCGTCCCCTGCACGTCGACACGCCACAGCCGCTCAAGCTTGTCCTCGAAAGACT
>JBCCZD010000082.1:0-15440 GCA_039188275.1 Planctomycetota bacterium | reverse complement strand
ATCAAGCCATCTGTCGGCGCGGCAATCGGCGGGGTGACGGGCAGGGGCGGCAGGGGCGGCTCGCCGCGGCGGTCGGAGAATGCCACCCCGGCGCCGGCGACTGGCGCATCGGACGCCGCGTCACTCTCCGCGGCAAGCGCCCCGACGACCGATTCGCTGGCCGCCCGTGAGGCCTCGTTGGTAACCTCTGTGTTGTCGGCTTCCGCCGCCTCGAAGGCGACCTCGCCCGCCGCCGCGGGCAGCTTGGCGAGCTCCTGCGGCGCCTCGTTGTCCTGCGTCAGCGCCACCACAAGCAGCGACGCCGCGACCGCCGCGACCGCCCACGCCCAACCCCGACGCGACCGGCCGAACGGCAGCCGGCGGTCGGCGACCGGGGGCTCTGCCGCGTGACCCTGGTTGTCGGGAGTCGCGAGGCGGGCTGTTACCGCCTCGCCCAACCCCGACGGCGCCGTCGCGGGCGGAAGGGACCGGAGCGTCGAAGAGGCCGCACGCAGCCCTTCGAGACGAAGACGCGCTTCGGGGTCGGCCTCGATCCGTTGCTCGACGGCCGCACGCTCATCGGGCGCAAGCTCGCCGTCCAGGAAAGCGCTCAGCAGCTCGTCGGCCGGGTTCGTTTTTTCGTGCGGCGTGGTCAGCGGGTTGCCTGTTTCGGCTGGTGGATTGGTTGTGCCTTGCGTGCCGGGTGGAGCCCCGCAGGGGCTTGTCGTTGGTTTCGCGAGCGTCTGGCTCCGCCATGAAAATCTAGTCCGCCATCGGCTCGCCGCCACGTTCATCGTCTGCGTCAAGCAGTCCGTAGGGCTCAAGGGCTTCGCGTAGCTGGCTGCGTGCCCGGAACAAACGGCTGCGGACGGTGCCAACGGGCGTTTCGATGATCGCGGCGATCTGCTCGTAGTCGAGGCCGTCAAACTCACGCAGGACGAGGACCTGCCGGTGGTCTTCCGCGAGTGTCGCGAGCGCCTGGTGGACAAGCTCGGCCCGTTCGCAGGCGAGCGCCTCTTGTTCTGGCTGGTTGGTCGTGGACTTGGCTTCCAAGCCCCCGTCGGCTTGCAACCCGTCGAGGGAGACCCGCTCGCGCCGTTTGCGGCTCAGGCTGACCGCCCGGTTGAACGCGATGCGGTACAGCCACGTAAAGAACGCCGAGTCGCGGCGGAAGCGGTCGAGCTTCAACAGGGCTTGCACCAGCGCGTCCTGGGCGATGTCTTGGGCGTCTTCGGGCGATCCAGTGAACCGCAACAGCGTGTTGTACAAACGGTCTTGGTGCCGCTCGACCAACCGGCCGAAGGCCGACTGGTCGCCGGCGAGCGCTGCGTCGATCAGCGCTTCGTCCACCCGGCGGTCATCGCCGCTGGCGGTCCGCCCGCCGATGCTTGGCGCCGACGCGACGCCGCCAACGCGCGCATCGCCGCGTGGCGGGGCCACCTGCGGGATTGGTTTGCCGTGATCCACGCTGGGGCCTATGCTACGCGGCCACTCTGCCTGCGCCCGGCAGAATCGGGCCGCTTGCTGCTGAGACGCGCCCCGGCAACCGGGAGTTCCACGCCAAGCCGCGTCGGTTAATCGTAATGGCGAATCGTGCCGCCGGCCGTGGCCGATGTCAATCTGACAGCGGCCACCTGAGCGCCGTGGGGCGGTCACGCGTGCCGGCGCCATCGGGTGCGGCCGACCAACGCTCTACGCATTGAACCCCCCGATCGTTCCACCCGCGGCAAGAAAACCCGCAATGCCCCACTCGCTGGAGGCCGCTGACTTGGCGATCCAAGGCAGGCCGAAGCTGGAAGAACCGACGGAAGAAGCGGCCCCCGCGGCGCTCGACTGGCTTCCTCGCGCCCTCGGGCAACTCGACAAGGCGGGCCTCCGTCGTCGACTCGTGACCCGAGACGGGCCGCAGGCCGCGGCGTGCGAATTCGAGGGCCGGCGGCTGGTGAACTTCAGCTCCAACGACTACCTCGGGCTGGCGTGCGATGTCCGCCTGGCGGAGGCGGCGCAACGGGCGATTCAAGACACCGGGTGGGGCAGCGGCGCCAGCCCCCTCGTGACGGGCAGGTCGCGGTGGCACGCGTGGCTCGAAGAACGGCTCGCCCGGTTCGAGGGCGCCGAGGCAGCCCTGCTCTTCCCGACCGGCTTCGCGGCGAACGCCGGCGTGGTCCCGGCGCTTGTCGACCAGGGGGACGCCGTCTTCGCCGACGCCAAGAACCACGCCAGCCTAATCGACGGCTGCCGGCTGAGCCGGGCCGACCGCTTTGTGTATCCGCACAACGACAGCGACGCATTGGCGGAGCTGCTCGCCACCAAGACCGACTACCGCCGACGGCTGATCGTGACCGACTCGCTCTTCAGCATGGACGGCGACGTCGCCCCGCTGGACCGAATCGCCGAGCTAGCAACCCGGCACGGCGCGATGCTGATGATCGACGAGGCGCACGCCACCGGCGTCTGGGGCCGACGCGGGCGGGGCGTTCTCGAGCACTTCGCCGACCAAGCCCCGACCAACGCGGCAAAGCTAGAGGGGGCCGTTTCCGTTCGCGTTGGCACGCTCAGCAAGGCGCTGGGCTCGGTTGGCGGATTTGTGTGCGGCAGCCAGGCGTTGATCGATTGGCTCGCCAACCGGGCCCGCACGTACGTCTACTCCACCGCCATGCCCGCGGCCGCCGCGGCGGCCGGCGTCGCCGGACTAGAGATCATTGAAGCCGAGCCGAGCCGTCGGTCAGCGCTGCTCCAACGGGCTGCTCGGTTAAGGGATCAACTCCGCGCCGCGGGGTTCGATACCGGCGCATCGTGCAGCCAGGTCGTTCCGATTGTCGTCGGCGACGCGGAGCGCGCGATGCGGATCGCTTCGGCGTTGAAAGCGGCCGGCATGCTGGTTCCGGGCATCCGGCCGCCGTCGGTTCCCGAGGGCGAATCGCTGCTCCGCGTCAGCCTTTGCCACGACCACACCGAGCAAGACTGCGACCGACTGGTCAGGACGGTTGTGCGGATTGGCCGTGAATAGGGCCCGGTTGGCGGCTTCGCCGTCGTTACAACTGCAACCCCAGGCGGCGTTAGGGCTCGGCGACCGCCGGCGGCTTCGTTGACCCTGGAGCGGGCGGCATTTAGGCTGAACACGCCAGGTCTGCCCGGTTTGTCAGGCCCGGCCAATCAGACGCTCGCGTGCCTGGCGCCGCCCGCCGCGCCCACGGCCCCATAACATTTCCGCCGCAGGGCACGCCCGCCGATGATCGTAATCGCCATAATCGCCCTCGCCGCCGTGCTGACGATCGTTGCGGCGATCCTCGGCTCGAAGTTCTGGCACTGGGCGCACGTGCTGGTGGTGGCCGCGCTGTCGTTCACCACGATCGGCTTCTCCTTCTTGGTGGCCGAGGTCCTGGACGTCCGCACACGTTACCTCAAAAGGGCCGAGGACGCGGCCGTGAGGCTCGAGGCTCAGGAAGAGCTGAACGGCGCCATCGTCCGCGGGTCGCGTGATGCTGGGATCGTCAACCGCCTTATCGGGCGCGAGGTTCCAATCGAACCGATCGGCGACGAGAACCTGCGCTCGCCAGGTCTGGTCGACCTGCGCCACGACCTCCGACTGCAAAACCGCACGCTGGGGCGCATCTGGCGTGACTTGCAACCGCTAGGCCGGCCCGACCCGCAAACGTTCGAGGTGCAAGTCGGCAGCGAGTCGGAGCAGCCACTCGGCATCGAGGAAGGCGCGATCCTGTTTCTCTTCGAGCAGGGCCCGGCCAACTCGGCCAACCCTCAGCAGGGGCCGCAGTACCTGGGCGAGTTCCGCGTCTTGTCGGCCGCGGACCAACAGTTGGCGATCTCGCCGGTGCTGGCGTTGGACGGCTACGAGGCGCAGCGGTTGCTCGCCAGCCAAGGCCGCTGGTCGCTGTACGAAACGATGCCGGTTGACCGTCACGACATGTTCGCCGGCTTCACCAACGACGAACTCCGCGGCCTGTTGCCCGCCGCCTCGGTCGAGGACTACCTGCGTGACGGAACGCCTTGGACCGTCGACGACGGCGAGTGGGTCAAGGAGGGCCGCAACGCCAGGGGCGAGATCGTCGGCGTCGAAGACTGGACCGACGAAACAAAGTTCGTGTACCGCCGCCCGCTGCGTGACTACGCCTTCTTGTTCAACGACCTCGCCAAGCAGCGGGTCGAGCTTGAGGCGCAGGGCCTGGCCCTCAAGGAAGACATCGCCAAGCTCAAAGCGACACTCACCCGAGCCGAGAAGCTCAGCCGGCTGCGGGAGCAGGAGCAGCGGAAGCTGAAGACCGACCTCGCCGGCGTCCAGCGGGACCGCAAGGCGGTCGAGGCCCACTTGGCGGCCGTTGAGGGCCAGCTCGCGCGGGGGCGGGCTTTGCTCGAAAAGGTGGTCGCTGCGAATGCGCGGCTGGCGGACCAGCTAGCGGCCCGGCAGCAAGAACTCTTGGGCGGCATGGACCTGGAAACGAGCCCGCCGCCGGCGCGCGGAGCGGTCGACCGCGACGCCCTCTAAACGGCCCCGCTAGCGGTGGCCCCCGCTCGCCAAGGCTGCACTTTCTGCCTGGTGCGACCTACGATAGTCTTGGCACGACGCTCACACGCGTGAGCCGGCAAGGCACTGTTTGGCGGGCGTTATGGGCATCTACGACCGAGACTACGAACGCGACGAGCGCGGCGGGTACTGGAGCGGCGGCCAAGGCGGCGGCGGCTACCGGCCCGAGGGGAGCGGGCTTGAGCTCCGGATGCCCACCAGCATCCACGGCCGGTTGATCCTGCTCAACCTCGCCCTTTGGGTCTTGCAGCTTCTCGTCGGCCGGCCCGCCTGGGAGTACTTCGAGCTCCAGGCCGATTGGTACACGCGGCCGTGGACCGTTTACCAGTTGCTGACCTACGGCTTCCTGCACAGCGACCGGTCGCTAACGCACATCGCGTTCAACATGTACGGCCTGTGGCTCTTTGGCAGGCAGGTCGAGGCGCGCTGCGGCTCGCGCGAGTTCCTCCGGTTTTACTTGGCGGCGATCGTCCTCGGCGGCGCCGTTTGGACGCTGGTCGAGGTTGCTTCGCCGGACCCACCCCCGTCGTTGGCGCCGCAGCTCATCGATGGCCAGCTCATGCCACCCGAACCGAGGGGGCCCAGCGTCATTGGCGCGTCGGGGGCGATCGTGGCGGTGACGATCTTGTTCGCTCTGAATTACCCCCACCAGCAGATCATGATGATGATGCTGTTCCCGCTGCCCGTTTGGGTGCTGGGCTGCTTCATTGTTGCCAGCGACATGTTCTACGCGATCCGCTTCCCGAATGCCGGCAACGTTGCGTACGTTGTTCACCTGGCCGGCGCGGCGTTCGCCTTTGTTTACTACCGGCAGCGCTGGCGGCTGACCGACTTAACGCCGGCGGGCTTCAAGCTGCCCACGTTCAAACGGCGGCCCAAACTGAGGGTGCACCGCGAGGACGACGAACCCGTTAGCGACGACGCCTTCGACGCGCAGGTCGACGCCCTGATCGACAAGATTCAAGCGCAGGGCATCGACAGCCTGACGGCGAAGGAGAAGCAGATCCTCGAACGGACCAAACGCCGGGCCAATCAGCGGCGTTCGTGATTGCCGCGTTCCGCGGGTCCTCCTCAAGCTAGCCGTCTAAGCCGAGCGCCGCCGATGAACACGCCCCAGGTTGTTGCGGTCACCGGCGCGTCGGGCTTGGTTGGCAGGGCGCTGGTGGCCGAGCTCGAAGCCGCCGGGCGGCGCGTCCGGCGGCTGGTCCGGCGACCCGCCCAAGACCCCGCCGCCGAGGTCTACTGGCAGCCCTCGGCGGGCGAGATCGACGCCGCGGCGCTAGCCGGTGTCGACGCGGTGGTCCACCTCGCCGGCGAGAACATCGCGCAGGTCCCTTGGACGACCGAGCGTAAGCGGCGAATCGTCGACAGCCGGGTCGACGGGACCCGCCTGCTGTGCGAAACGCTCGCCGGTCTCGACGACAAGCCGGAGGTGCTGGTCAGCGCCTCGGCGATCGGCTTCTACGGCCACCGTGGCGACGAGATCGTCGACGAGGAGTCGGCCGCCGGCGAGGGCTTCCTGGCAGAGACGTGCGTCAAGTGGGAGCGGGCGACCGCGCCCGCGTACGAGTCGGGCATGCGCGTTGTGCAGCTCCGCGTCGGATTGGTGCTGACGCCCGAGGGCGGGCTGCTTGGCAAGATCCTGCCGCTCTTCCGGTGGGGGCTGGGCAGCGTTCTGGGCGGCGGCGGCCAGGCGATGAGCTGGATCACCCGACGCGATCTGGTGCGGGCCTTCCGCGAAGCGCTCGACAACCCCGCGCTGCACGGCGCCGTGAACGGCACGGCGCCCAACCCGGTGACCAACCGGGAGTTCACCAAGGCGCTGGGCCGCGTGCTGAACCGGCCGACGCTGTTGCCGGCGCCGGCGTTTATGCTCCGCCTGGCGGCCGGCGAGGTCGCCGACGAGATGCTGCTGGCCGGCGCCCGCGTTCAACCGACGCGGCTTCAGCAGACCGGTTTCGAGTTCGAGTCGCCAACGCTCGAAGAGGCCCTGCGTGCGGTGCTCGGCAAGCGCGGCTGAGGGCTCGGCGGTTAGTGGCGGCGAGCCAACGCTTCGATTAGACTCGCGGCCATCAAGCCGCTGTCTCGTCGCCGTTGTCTCGTCGAAGCCCGGCCGCACGCAATGCCGCTAGCCAACGCCCACCGTCCGCGTTTCATGAGTGTGGCGGTCGCCCTCACGCTCGCCGCCGTGTTGACCACCGCGTCGGGCTGCACCGAGCCGAACACCTACCAGCCGCCGCCGCCGCCTGAGGTGACCGTCGCGGAGCCGACCGCCCGCCGCGTCGCCGACGTGGTCGAGTTCACCGGTTCGGTAAGGGCCTCCGAGCGGGTCGACATCCGGGCGCGGGTGAAGGGGTTCCTCGAGAGCTACCACTACCGCGAGGGAGAACCGGTCGAGGCGGGGGCCAAATTGTTCGTCATCGACCCCAAGCCCTTCCAAGCCGATGTCGACGCCGCCGGCGCCGCCCAGGCGGTCGCCCAGGCTCAGGTCGAAACGGCCAAGTCCGGGGTCAACCAAGCCCGCGCCCGCGCTGCGAACGCCTCGGCCCAGCTTGCGCGGGCGACCCAGGCGGCGCAGGGCGGCGCCGTGACCGAGGCCGAGCTGGACGACCTCCGCACCGACCGCGAGGTGGCGATCGCCGACTTCGAAGCCTCGAAGGCCGAAGTCCTCTCCGCCGAGGCTCAGGTCAAGGTCGCCGTGGCGAACCTCGCCCAGGCGGAACTCGAATTGGGCTACACCGTCGTCTCGGCGCCGATCGATGGCCGGGTGAGCCAGCGGAAGGTCGACGTCGGTAACCTCGTCGGCGCGGGCGAGCCGACGCTCCTCGCCGAGATGGTCAAGTACGACCCCGTGCACGTCTACTTCACCGTGACCGAGCGTGAGTACCTCGAGCATATCCGCAAGCGTTCCCCGTCGGGCGGCGGGAAAGACGCGACGCTCGAGGAGGAGCAGGTCGTGGTCAGGGTCGGGCTGGAGGGTGAGGAGGGCTTCCCGCACGCCGGGCGGCTTGATTACGCCGACCTGGAGATCGACTCCTCGACCGGCACCTACAAGCTGAGGGCGGTCTTCGAGAACCCCGACAACCAAATCCCGCCCGGCGCACGGGCACGCATCCGATTGACGGGCGAGGAGCAGGACGCGTTGCTCGTCCCCGACGCGGCGATCGGGCGGAGCCCGTCCGGCTCGTTCGTCATCGTCGTCGACGCCAAGGGCGCCTGCCAGCGACGCGCGGTCACGATCGGCCGGCTGGTCGATGGCCTGCGGGTCGTGTCCACCGGCCTCGATGCAGGCGACTCGGTCGTGGTTGATGGGCTGCAACGCGCCCGGCCGGGGGTGACCGTCAAGCCGGTGTCGGCGGGCGCTCCGCCTGCCACCCCGGCGCCACCGGCGGAGCCTCCCTCTCCCTAGAACGGCGCCCGCGGTCAGCCCGGCCTCGCCCCGGCCCTGCCCCCCGTCTACGCCGCGACGCAACATGCTCTCACGCTTCTTCATCCACCGGCCGATCTTCGCGAGCGTCATCTCGATTGTGATTGTGATCGCCGGCGGGGTGGCGCAGCTCGGGCTGCCGATCGCCAAGTTTCCGGAGGTCTCGCCGCCAACGGTTCAGGTGCAATGCGCTTACCCGGGCGCGAACGCCGAGGTCGTGGCCGAAACCGTCGCCACGCCGATCGAGCAGGAAGTGAACGGCGTCGAGGGGATGCTGTACATGTCGAGCGTCTCTTCGGACGACGGCACGTACACGCTCACGGTCACCTTTGAGATCGGCGTCGACCTCGACATCTCGACCGTGCTGGTGCAAAACCGGGTGTCGATCGCCGAGCCGCGCCTCCCCGAGGAGGTCCGCCGCCAGGGGATCACGACGCAGAAGCAGTCGACCCAGATCCTGCAGTTCATCTGCCTGACGAGCGAGTCGCCCGAGTTTGACTCGCTCGCCCTGGCGAACTTCGCCACGCGGAACATCAAGGACGAGCTCAGCCGGATCAAGGGCGTCGGGTCGGTCAACGTATTCGGCGCCGACGACTACAGCATGCGGGTGTGGCTCGACCCGGAGCTCCTCAAGGCGCGCGGGCTAACGACCGAGGACGTCGTCAACGCGATTGCGGAGCAGAACGTGCAGGTCGCGGCGGGGCGGATCGGCGAGCCGCCGGCGCCCGCGGGCACAGCGTTCCAGTACGTCGTGAACACGCAGGGCCGCCTCAAGACGGTCGAGGACTTCGGCGCCATCATCGTCAAGACCGTCGGCCAGACGCAGAAGACGCGCGTCAAGGACGTCGCCCGCGTCGAGCTGGGCGCCAAGAGCTACAACCTCGACTCGACCTTCAACGGCCGGCCCGCCGCGACGATCGCCGTCTACCAGCTCCCGGGCGCCAACGCCCTGGAAGTCGCCACGGGCGTGCGGGCCAAGATGAAGGAGCTGACCGCCGGCTTCGGCGAGTTCGATCGCGGCATGGCGTACCAGATTCCGTACGACACGACGCGGTTCGTCGAGGCGTCGGTCGAGGAGGTCTACAGCACGCTCTTCACCGCTGTGCTGCTGGTCGTGCTGGTGATCTTCATCTTCCTGCAGGACTGGCGGGCGACGATCGTCCCGTGCGCGGCGATCCCCGTGGCGCTGATCGGCACGTTCGCCGTGATGGCCGCGCTCGGGCTCTCGATCAACATGCTGACGCTGTTTGGCGTCGTGCTGGCGATCGGCATTGTGGTCGACGACTCGATCGTGGTGGTCGAGAACACGACGCGCCACCTCGACGCGGGGCTCGACCGCAAGCAGGCCGCGGTCGCGGCCATGAACGAGATGACCGGCCCGGTGATCGCCACGACGCTGGTCCTGCTGGCGGTGTTTATCCCGACTGCTTTCATGGGGGGCATCACGGGGCAGCTCTACCGCCAGTTCGCGCTGACGATCTCCGCGGCGGTCGTGTTTAGCACGGTCAACGCGTTGACGCTCAGCCCCGCCCTGTGCGGCTTGCTGCTGAGGCCGACCGACGAGACCGAGCCGTTCTTCCTGCTCAAGCCCTTCTTCGCCGCGTTCAACGCCGCGTTCGGGGCGACGACCAGCGTCTACAACGGCGTCATCGGCGCGAGCCTGCGGGTCGTGCCGCTAACGCTGCTGGTCTTCGGAGGGCTGGTGACGGTCACGGCGATCGGCTTCAGCCGGCTTCCGACCGGCTTCGTGCCGCTCGAGGACCAGGGCTATGTCTTCGCCAATGTGCAACTCCCGGACGGCGCGTCGCTCGACCGCACGACCGCCGTGATGCGTCAGGTCGACGCGGTGCTCGAGAAGGCGCCGGGCGTCGCCGACCGCGTGACGATCGCCGGCTACTCGATCCTGACCGGCAGCAACGGTTCGAACGTCGGGATGGTGGCGATCATCTTTGAGCCTTGGGACCAGCGCGGCTCGGAAGAGACGCAGCAGACCGCGATCCTCGCGGACTTGCGCCGCGAGTTCTCGGGGATCCAATCCGGCGTCGCCGTGGCGTTCCCTCCGCCGTCGATCGACGGCCTGGGCAACGCCGGGGGCTTCCAGATGCAGCTGCAAGACCGGGGCGGCGCCGGCCTGCAAGAGCTGCAAGCCGCCGCGAATGGGATGGTCGACGCCGGCAATGGCCAGTCGGGCCTAACCGCCGTGACCACGACCATGCGGTCGGACGTCCCGCAGCTGTTCGTCGACCGCGACACCGACAAGATCAAGTCGCTGGGCGTCAACCCGAAGACCGTCACGGGGACGATGCAGGCGTACCTCGGCTCCGACTACGTCAACGACTTCACCCTCGACGGCCGGACCTACCAGGTGCGGGTGCAGGCGGACCAACGATTCCGCGCCCGGCCGGAGGATATCGCCTCGCTGGAAGTCCGCAACGCCTCGGGCCGGATGCTGCCACTCGGCACGCTGATCGAAGTCAGCGAGGCGTTCGGCCCGCAGATGGTCCAGCGGTACAACCTGTACCCGTCGGCTCAGATCAACGGCGAGGCGGCGGCCGGGTACAGCTCGGGGCAGGCCCTCACGCTGATGGAGCAGATGGCCAAGGCCGAGATGCCGCCGTCGATGGGCTTCGAGTGGACCGGCATGTCGTTTCAAGAGAAGCAGGTCAGCGGCGAGCAGTACCTGATCTTTGCGCTGGCGATCGTCTTTGTCTTCTTGGTCTTGGCGGCCCAGTACGAGAGCTGGATGTCGCCCGCGGCGGTGATCGCCGTGGTGCCGCTGGCCGCGCTCGGCGTCGTGGCGATGCTCATAGCACGCGGCATGGACAACAACACCTACACACAGATCGGCATCGTGCTGCTGGTGGCGCTCGCCAGCAAGAACGCAATCTTGATTGTCGAGTTCGCCGCGGAGCTCCGAGCCAGCGGCAAGAGCCTCCGCGAGGCGGCCGCCGACGCCGCGGGGCTCCGCTTCCGAGCGATCCTGATGACCGCCCTCTCGTCGATCCTCGGGTTCCTCCCGCTGCTGATCTCCCGGGGCGCCGGCGCCGCGAGCCGGCAGGCGGTCGGCAACGCGGTGGTTGGCGGGATGATCGCCGCGACGTTCTCCTCGCTGCTCTTCGTGCCGACCTTTTTCGTCGTCTTCCGCGGTCTCGGCGAGTGGCTCGGCAAGAAACCCGCCACGCCGGCCCCCGACACCGACGCAACGCCGGGAGCGTAACCCGTTGAATCGCAATCGTTTGGCACGCCGAGCCGGTGGCGTAGCTATCGCCGCGAGTGCTGCTTGCCCATTGTGCGATGGCTCGGGTTGGATAAACTCTAGAGGTTCGCAAACGCTTTGCGGACAACCACTTGGGATGGAGAAGCCTGCGGTCCGAGGCTAGAGAATCGGGGACCGGCGTGGCGGAGCCGCGGTCGGCGTTTGCACAACGCCGGCGATCAGGCTCCGACCACCCGTCGACTCGTCCTTCCCTTCACTCCGACCTCTCACCGCTACCCTTCCCGAATGCACTCACAGGTTGTTGTCCTCGGCGGCGGCCCCGGCGGATACGCCGCCGCGTTCTTGGCGTCGGACCTTGGCATGGAAGTCGCCCTCGTCGAGGCGGACCCCCGCCTCGGCGGCACCTGCCTGCTCCGCGGGTGCATCCCCAGCAAGGCGTTGTTGCACGTCGCGAAGATCGTCTCCGAAGCCGAGGAGATGACCGACTGGGGCGTCGAGTTCGCCAAGCCGCGGATCAAGATCGACCAGCTCCGCGCCCGCAAAGAGCACGTTATCGATACCCTGTCGGGCGGCCTGGGCCAGCTCGCCAAGCGGCGGAACGTTAAGAAGATCAACGCCCGGGGCATCTTTGTCGACTCGACGACGCTTCAGCTCGAGGGGGGCGACCCCTCCACCTACGAGAGCGAGCGGCTGACCTTCGACCACTGCATCCTCGCCACCGGCTCCGTCCCCGCGATGCCGAAGTTCCTCGATATCGGCTCGCCCCGTGTGATGAGCTCCACAGGCGCCCTGGCCTTGGAAGACATCCCCGAGTCGCTCTTGGTGATCGGCGGCGGCTACATCGGCCTGGAGATGGGCACCGTCTACTCGGAACTCGGTTCGGCGGTTACCGTCGTCGAGCTCGGCGACGGCCTCCTCCCCGGCGCCGACCGCGACCTGGTCAAGCCGCTCGAGAAGCGCGTCCGCGAACGCTTCGCTGCGGTGCACACCGGCCACAAAGTCGTGTCGCTGGAAGACAAGGGCGACAGGGTCGCCGTCACCATCGAGGGGCCTGACCTGTCGGGTGTTGTCGAGTTCGACCGAGTGCTCATCTCGATCGGCCGCTGGCCCGTCTCGAAGGGGATTGGCCTGGAGAACACGAACGTTGTCGTCAACGACCGCGGCTTCGTCGAGGCCGACGGGCAGCAACGCACCGCCGACCCGCACATCCTCGCGATCGGCGACGTTGTGGGCGACCCGATGCTCGCCCACAAAGCGGCCTACGAAGGGAAGATCGCCGCCGAGGTACTCGCCGGCGAGCCCGCGGCGTTCGACTCGCAGGCGATCCCGGCCGTGGTCTTCACCGACCCGGAGATCGCCTGGGCCGGGCTGACCGCCGACGAGGCGAAGCAGCAAGCCCGCAAGGTCAAAGTCGCCAGCTACCCCTGGCAGGCGAGCGGCCGAGCCCTGGCCAACGGCCGGACCGACGGCCTGACGAAGTGGGTCATCGACCCGGAGACCGACCGCGTGCTGGGTTGCGGCATCGTCGGCAGCGGGGCCGGCGAGCTGATCGCCGAGTCGGTGCTCGCGATCGAGATGGGCTGCCAGGTGCGCGACATCGCCGAGTCGATCCACCCGCACCCGACCCTTAGCGAAACGATCGCCTTCGCCGGCGAGGTCCACATGGGCACAGCGACCGAGATCTACAAGCCGAAGCGGAAGTAGGGTCTGAACCACACATGACACGCCGAGACATCGAACAGATCCTCCGCAGGCGCCCCTTCGAGCCGCTACGGTTTTATTTTGTCGAGGGCGACGCGATCGACGTCCGGCACCCCGAGCTCGTATGGCTCGCGGGACAAACGATTTTTTTCGGCGACGGCGAGATCGTTGACAAAGCCCTCGTCTCGAAAGAACTGGGGCCGATCTACGGCATCAACTTTCTGAAAAAGATCGAGGCGATCCCCCGACCCGACAGCAGCAAGCCCGCCGGCGATCCGCGGCCTAACGGTAACGGATCCGCGGAACCGACGGGATGACGTTTCGTGATGCCTGCTTTCACCCCCTGCGAAGTTCGCTACGGCCATCCTGCTGATTTTTTAGTTGAGTACCGAATACTAAGTGTCGCCGAAGGTGGCAGGAAACGACCTATCGGGCAGGAGTACCGTTGCAATTGGTTCTACGGAGACACGCCGCCGGAATCGGGCAGCAGCGGTCTGTACAGCATCTGGCCGGAGTTCCTGAATCAAGCGGGTGAATTGCTGGTCGATGAGTTCGCCCCGACAACCGGAAGAGCCACCATGTGGATTCCTAACCCAAAGCTGAGATCTCAACACCAAGACAAGCTTTTCGTTGGCGCACACGGTTTCATGTCGGAAGGTCCCCGCCCGAGCGTCGAGTGCACCGTCGTCGAGGTCCTGTCGCTGCACGAGAATCCGATCGGTTAGCCATCCTGCCAATCCCGTCATCCCGTCAATCGTCCCTGCGTACTCCGTGCCCTCGGCGATTAACAAGCTGAACTAGGACTAAACATGGCAAGCGCCGACGTAACGCCCAACTCGCCCATCCCCAACGACATCGATCCGACCGAAACCGCCGAGTGGCTCGAGTCGCTCGACTATGTGCTCGAGTCGAAGGGGCACGAACGGGTCAGCGAGCTGCTCTCGACGCTCGAGTCGGCCGCGGTCAGGCACGGCGTGGAGCTCCCCTTCACTGCCACGACGCCGTACGTCAACACGATCCCTCGGGTTGAGCAGCCGCCGTTCCCGGGCGACCGGGAGCTGGAACGCCGCATCAAGAGCTACGTCCGCTGGAACGCGATGGCGATGGTCACCCGCGCCAACCGCGACCCGGCGTCGCCCGGCGGGCACATCAGCACGTTCGCCAGCTCGGCGACGCTGTACGAGGTGGCGCTGAACCACTTCATCCGCGGCCGGGGCGAGGACGGCTTCTCGGGCGACCAGGTCTACTACCAGGGCCACGCCGCGCCGGGCATGTACAGCCGGGCGTTCCTCGAGGGCCGGCTGACCGAGCAGAACCTCGTCAACTTCCGCCGAGAGCTGAGCGAGGGGGGCGGCTTGTCGAGCTACCCCCACCCGTGGCTCATGCCCGAGTTCTGGGAGTTCCCGACCGTCTCGATGGGCCTGGCCCCGATCATGTCGATCTACCAGGCGAGGTTCAACGAGTACCTGACCGACCGCGGCATCAAGAACTGCCGCGGCAAGCACGTCTGGGCGTTCTTGGGCGATGGCGAGTGCGACGAGCCCGAGACCCTGGGAGCGATCACCCTCGCCAGCCGCGAGCACCTCGAGAACCTGATCTTCGTCATCAACTGCAACCTGCAGCGGCTCGACGGGCCGGTGCGTGGCAACGGCAAGATCATCCAGGAGCTGGAGGGCACGTTCCGCGGCGCCGGGTGGAACGTCATCAAGGTCGTCTGGGGCGACGGCTGGGACCGGCTGATCGAGGAGGACCACGACGGCCTGCTCGCCCGCCGGATGATGGAGGTCGTCGACGGCGAGTACCAGAAGTACGTCGTCGCCGGCGGCGCCTACATCCGCGAGAAGTTCTTCGGCAAGTACCCGGCGTTGCTCGACCGCGTCAAGAACCTCAGCGACCAGCAGCTCGAGAAACTCAACCGCGGCGGGCACGACCCGGCCAAGGTCTACGCCGCGTACCACAAGGCGGTGAACGACAAGAACGGCAAGCCGACGGTCGTCATCGCCAAGACGATCAAGGGCTACGGCCTGGGCGAGGCGGGCGAGGGCCGCAACAAGACCCACAACAACAAGAAGCTGGACGAGGAGGAGCTGGTCGAGTTCCGCACCCGCTTCGGCATCCCCATCTCCGACGACCGCGTCCGCGAGGCGCCCTTCTACCGCCCGCCGGAGGACTCGCCCGAGATGAAGTACCTCCGCGAGCGCCGCGAGGCGCTCGGCGGCAGCGTGCCGATGCGGCAGGAGTCGGAGGCCAACTTCGAGGTCCCCAAGCTCGACGAGTACACCAAGAACATCGCCACGAAGCTGGTGAGCAAGGGCCCCGGCAAAGAGCAATCCACGACGATGGGCTTTGTCCGCCTGCTGAGCGACCTGCTGCGTGACAAGAAGATCGGCAAGCACCTCGTGCCGATCGTGCCCGACGAGTCGCGCACCTTCGGCATGGAGGGCCTGTTCAAGCAGGTCGGCATCTACGCCCACATGGGCCAGCTCTACGAGCCGGTCGATTCCGGCGACCTTGCGTACTACAAGGAAGCGCAAGACGGGCAACTGCTCGAAGAAGGCATTACCGAAGCGGGT
>JBCCZD010000081.1:0-15495 GCA_039188275.1 Planctomycetota bacterium | reverse complement strand
CGAGATGCTCGCCGTTGTCGGCCAGAGTGGCAGCGGCAAGAGCACACTTCTGCACCTGCTGGCGACGCTCGACAAGCCGGACGAGGGGAGCGTCTTGTTCGAGGGCAACCGCATCGACAACCTGCCGGCCCGCGGGCGCGACATCCTCCGCAACCGGCACCTGGGGATGATCTTCCAGGCCTACCACCTGATGCCGGAACTGACGGCCCTTGAGAATGTCCTCGCCCCGGCGATGATCCGCCACGGCGTCTTCAGCTACGTTTCACAGCGTAAGCGGCTGAGGGCGCAGGCCCGTGCGTTGCTGGAGCGGGTCGGTCTTGGGGATCGAGTGAAGCACAAGCCGAGGGAACTGTCGGGCGGCGAGATGCAACGCACCGCGATCGCCCGGGCGCTAATGAGCGGGCCGCGTCTGCTCCTGGCCGATGAACCGACGGGCAACCTTGACCGAGAGAACGGCGACGAGGTGCTGCGGCTGCTGCGGGAACTGAACACCGAGGCGGGGCTGACGGTCGTGATGGTCACCCACGACTTGGCGATCGCCGCCCAGGCGCACCGGACCGTGACGCTGGCGGGCGGGCGGGTGCAACTCACCTCGGCGCACGCCGCCTAGCCGGTTGCGGGCGGCCAGGCTTCGAGCCGCCAGGTGGCGCCCGCTCGGTGCTCGAGTCGCCAGGCGCCCGCCAGGTCGCCCGCCGCCTCGATGGTGACTGGGTCGCCCAGTGTTGGGTCGCCCAGTGTTGGGTCGCCCTCAAACGTGCCCGCCGCGACGCGCTCCACCCGGCCGCGGCCGCCGCTAATCCCCCCTTCGTAGTCGAGGTAGCGCAACCGGTGGTCGGGCAACCGCTCCGCAGCAACGGCTGCCCCGCCGCCGCTAAGATCGCCGACTCGCCAGGCGCTTGGGAGCTCGAGCAACGACCACGTGCACAGCGTCTGCGAAGCCCGGTCTTCAAGCATCAAGTCCCAGTGCGGCCCATCCCGGTAGTCGTCCGGGCATTCGTGGCGAAGCAGCACGTAGCGGGGCATAGTCTTTGCCCGGCCGTTTGCGTGAACCGGGTAGCGGGCTAGCGCGGCAGGACTTCGAGCGATGTAGAGACCGGCTGCCCTGCGGGGGATGTTTGCGACGAGACCCGGGCCTGGATCGTCACCCTGCCTTGGTTAACGGCAGTGTAGGGGATCAGGATGGCTTCCCGACCGCCGGGGGGCAACTCGGCGATCGGCGCAAAGCGGATCACGCCATCCTGCCCCTGCTGCGGTGCGGTGGGCGCCTGCGTGCCCCGCAGGTCGGCCTGCAGTTCGGGCGGCATCAGCACTTCGACAACGACTTGCCGTTGCGGCGTGGCGCCGTTGTTCGAGAGGGACAGCGTCAGCACCGAGTTCCGCCCGACGCGTGCCGGCCCTGAGGCGCTGGGCAGGGTGATCGAGAGCGCGCCGGGCGCCGGCGCTTCTGTTCCTGGCCCCGCGGGCCCGAGGGGCGGGCCTCCGGGTGCTGGGCCTCCGAGTGCTAGGCCTCCGGGTGTCGCGCTGCCGGGGCCTTGGCCGCCGCCGACTCGGGGGCGGACCTCGAACTCCGCCGCGTCGGCCTTCGTCACGCCCTCGTCGGCGTCGACGAACAACCGGATTTGCGACCGCGGCGAGGCGCGGTCGAACTGCACCTGAATCGTGAATGTACGCCGCTCGCCCGGCGGCAGGTTCGCGATGGTCCAAACAGCTCCGTCGTCGGTCGCGGTCATGGTTTGGCCGGGGGCGGCACGCTGGACGCCCAGGACGGTCATCACCGGGTCAACCCGCATGCGGACGATAACGTTCGTCGCCTCGATCGCGCCGGTGTTCTCGACCACCCCGCGGATGTCATTCACATCGCTCTCTTGGTCGACCGTGTACTGTCGGCTCGCGACCATCACCACGCGGAGCTCCGGCGGGTCACGCCGGACCGGCAGTGCGTCGAACGCCGCGCGGTCGTAAACCTCCGTGGCGGCGTCGGCGACGACGGCGGCGTTCAGCTCCCGGCGCCCCGCCTCGAGGACGTCGAAACGCAGCTTGATCCGATCCGACTCCCCGGGCCCGAGGTCCGACATGTCGACATACTCGACCCGGTTGAGCCCCCGGGCGTCGTACTCGTTGCTCAGCCCGCGGTCGAACCGGCTGGTGATCTTGATGTTCCGCGCGGCGCCGTCGCCGCGGTTGGTCACCACGATGTCGTACTCAACCTGGTCGCCGACAGTGATCGGACCGTTGTCCGCGCGGCGCAGCTGCACCGTGAGGTTGGGTTGACCCGCGGGCGCCGGCGGGACGCGTGGCCCCGGCGGGGTGAGCGGGCCCTGACCGAGCGGCTCTTGGAAGACGGGAGGGGCTGCCGGCGTGCCGGGCAAGGGGGCGATCACCCCAGGCGAAATCGGGGGGAGTCCCGTCGCTGGGACGCCAGCGGCCCAAGTAATCGTCGCCTGACCCGAGCCAACACTAATCTCGGGGCTGCCCGCGGCGCCGGGCGTATCGGGGCGGACGATGGTCACGCCAACGGTCGCGCTGCCCGGCCCCGCGTCGGTCGGCGTCACTTCGATGCTGGCGCGGCCTTGGCGATCGGTGGTCGCCTCGGCAACCTGCCCCGCTTCATACCCGAGCTGGGCGCCGCCTGAGCCGACGACCTCGTACCGTACGATCCAACCTTCGATCGGGGCGCCGTCCGATTGCCGTGTGACGGTCGTCGTAAGTGTTTGCGGTTGCCCCATCGGGGCGGTCACTGATGGCGGCAGCGCCCACTGGGCATCGATCCAGTAGATCACCGCCGACGCCTTGCGGGTGGCCCAGTCTGCAATACCCGGCGCGTGAGCGGTAATGAAGCTGGTCCCCTCGGTCGCTGAGGTCACCGAGACCCAAGCGTCGCCAGGTCGGATCTGCAGGTCGTCCGAGGGGTCGGCCTGATTGCGTTTCAGGCACGTGTAGAACGGGGTCGTGTAGCCGATCGCCCGCAGGTTGTCGACGATGTTCGGCCGCTGCCAGGGCCAGCGGAGCACGTCGGTCTCGCCCTCGTCGCCGATGTCGAGGAACTGGCCGACGCCCTGCTGGTCGAGCGCCCATTCGATCCGCTGATTGTTGACTAGGTAGCCCTCCTCGCCGCACAGCCCCGCGCGGACCACGACCTCGCTGCCGATTGGCGCCAGGAGACGCTCCGGCGTGAGCGTCACCCGGTCGCGCGGTGTAGCAGTGGGCCCGGGCGCCGTGCCAACGGGCGGGCCGACGATCCGCGGGCCACAGAGCAGCCGCTCTAGCGGGCCCTGCGAGCTGTCCGCGTAGGCGGGCGGGGCAAGCAGGTTGCCCGCCGCCGCGTTGGGCTGCGCGAAGGCCGGCGTGCTAGTCGCCGGCTGGTTGTCACCGGGGAAGATCAGGATCCGCTCGCCCGAAGGATCGATCCGGGGCAGCCGGTCCAGCGCGCACCCGGCCAACGACGCCAGCCAAACGGCGGACGTCAGCAGTAGGAATCGGGTTGCGGGGAAGCGGCGCATCATGCTTGGGGGGCGTTGTCCTTCGGTGAGCCGCGCGGCCGGCGCGCAGCGGTGCGCCTGCGAAACTCTACCGCCCCCCGGCCGGCGTGATGCCAAAATGCAACGCTGAGGTTGACTTTCCGACTCACACCGTTCGGTCTGTAGGGCTGGCGCCGGTCCGGCGGGCCTGAAGACGCGCCGATTATCGAGTCGGACCTGCGCAGGCGCCCAAACCCGTTCTGATTTCTTGCTTTACCCAATTTGCCCGACTACGATCGGAAGAGTTAATAGCGGCGCGCCAGCGTCTCGTTCCGGCGGCCCGAACAAGGTCGGTAGAGCGATCGGTGTGGCACCGATTGCTCTGCCGCGGCTTGCGAGCCGATGCGTCGCTCTGCTCTCAATCATGTGATCCATCCCCAGCAGCACGGGCGTGCTCGGGCCGCCGCTCCCGGAATCCGGAATTAAGAGGTCATCCGCCATGCGGTTGTCGTTCCCTAAGCTGATTGCCGGCGTCTGCGCGGCACTTGCATTGTTCTTAGCATCCCCATCGTTGGCGCAGTTTGGCGGCGGCGGCGGCCTCGGCGGCGGGGGCGGTGGATTTGGTGGTGGCGGCGGCGGATTCGGCGGCGGGGGTGGCGGCTTTGGCGGCGGCGGGGGCGGCGGTACCCACGGCGCCTCGGGCGTCGTGGTCGACGCCGGGGGGGTGGTTCAACGCCGCGTGGTCGCCGACCCGGGCGGCAGACTGACCCAGCAGCGCATCGCGCAGGCGATGGCCGCCCTTGAGGGAGACCTCGCCGAGCCGAGCAAGCTCCGCAAGGTATCGATCACTCGGCTTGAGAACGAACTGAAAGAGAAACTCGCCGCGGGCGGCGGGCCCGACGAGGCGATGCTGGGACTCGCCGGCCTAACCCAGATCGACTACGTGTTTTGCTACCCCGAGTCGGGCGACATCGTCATCGCCGGCCCGGCCGAGCCCTGGGCCGAAGACGTCGCCGGACGCAAACGTGCGATCAAATCGGGCCGACCCGTGCTGGAGCTGCAAGACTTGGTCACCGCCCTCCGGGCGTTCCCGCCACAGCCGGTGTCCGGCGCCGTGGAGAGCAATCCGCCACTCATTTACTGCTCGATCGACCCGACGTCCGAAGGGCTTTCGCGGATGCAGCAGTTCCTCAGCCGGCGCCACTTCAGCCCGTCGCGCAAGCCGACGCAACAAGAAACACGCTTCTTCGTCGACCAACTCGCCGAGCAACTCGGCCTGCAGGAAGTCACCGTTGGCGGGATCCCCGCAACGACGCACTTCGCCCAGGTATTGGTCGAGGCGGACTACCGGATGAAGCTGATCGGCATCGGCTTGGAGCAGCCGCCCGTCAGGCTCAAGAGCTACGTCGACCGCGCCAACCCGGCGATGGTCAGCCGCAATGCGTTGCAGCGTTGGTACTTTGTGCCCGACTACGAGTGCCTGCGGGTGAGCGACGACGGCCTGGCGATGGAGGTCGTCGGCGACGGCGTCAAGCTGATCGGCGAAGACGAGTTCGTCGCACGCGACGGCACGCGGCGTTCGGTCGGCCGTTCGAACCGGGCCAGCACCGCCTACACCAAAGCCTTCACCAAGATGTACCCCAAGCTCGCCGAGCGCTCGCCGGTATACGCCCAGCTCCGCAACTGCATCGACCTGGCGGTCGCCGCGGCGTTCATCCAGGACGAGGACTTTTACGGCAAGGCCGAGTGGGCGATGCCCGTCTTCGGTAGCGAGGCGGCCTATAAGGTCGAGACCTACAACGCCCCTCAGCAGGTGGCGACGGCGGTCAACAGCATGTGGAAGGGCAACACCCTCATGACGCCCGTCGGCGGCGGCGTCGAAATCCGCCCGACGCAAGCCCTGCGACCAGCCAATCGGCTCGAAGACAGCAAGGGGGCGATCGACGCCAAGCGGCTCCAAGTCGCCGCCCCCAAGCTCCCTGCTGGCCAGTGGTGGTGGGACTAGGGCCTAGCGGGCAACGTCAAAGAAAGCCCCTGTAACGCCGTTGCGCACAGCGCCATTCGCTGCTCGCCTTTCGCGAAGCGGCTTGCGCCGACAAATCCGCTTCTCGCTTTGGCGCAACCTGCGCATTTGTTCCGCAAGGTCCTGAGGGCTTTGGACGTCTCGCCCTGACCTGTAGGGATCGGGCGCCATTGCCCCTTTCTTCTCGGGTCCGTTGCGTTTAGCGCATCGCAACGACATGCGCAACGCTGGCTGATGGCCTCGGCCACCCGCATCTCGGAGCGTCAGCTAGGATGATCACCATTTTTTTGATTTTCTTCCGTGTGTTTTCCCAGCGAACGGAAGACTGGCTTAAGAGCCAAGATCGACTGCGATAGCTAGCGGTCGCCTACCAAACCGCCCCCACCCGACTCTACCCCGCCACGCAGGCGGGCAACACGCGAAGCACAGGTTGCACCCGCGATGATTGCGGATCGAGCCAGTGCCCGCCTGCGTCCACGCCCCTAAGCACACCTCGATTCAGCCCTTAACTACGGATTAGGTCTAATGACGACGACACCCCAGCGACTTTCCCTTCTCCGGCTTACCACGGCTGCGCTTTTAGCTTTCTTGCCCCTGGCTCTCGGGGGCGTCTCCTCTGCCGCCACGATTACCGGCGGTAGTTCGCTCTTGGTTGACTTCAATAGCCCGACCGACGCCGATGACTTCGTTGTCGCCAAAGCATCTCCTTCGAGCCCGGCAAACCTCGATTTCAACAACGTGGCTGGCCAGGGTGTCGGCGGATCGGGAGCCGGCGTCTGGGGGCCTTCGACGAACCCAACCGGCCCGCTGAGCAGCGGCGCAAACGACGGGTCGGCGCTCTACGCTCCTGCCGGCCTGAGCTCAACCGATGGGCTGATCGACGTCGGTGTTGGTGAAACGTTCACGACTTCGGTAAAGATCAACCTCGATACCGTCGGGATCGGGGCCGTGCCGTCGATCGGGTTCGTTGCGGAAGAGACGATCGATCCTAACAACCCCAATCAGATCAGTGGCACGAACAACTTAAACTCGACCGCCAACTCGATGAGCCTGATCTTCCGTTTCTTTCAAGGAGCGCACCGTTTGACGCTCCGCAACGCGGGGTTCGACGCTCAGTCCATCGACACAAACGACAGCAACACCTTCACGCCTGTCGCCAATGAGTGGTATGAGCTACGGATGATCGTCGAGAAAACCCCCACCGCGAACACGTTCAACGTCACGGGCCAGTTGGATCGGCTCTCCGCGGATGGGACTTCCGTTGTCGAAGCGAACTTCCGGGAGATCAGCGCCGTGTACGAGAGCGCATCGCTTTACACCGACGAGTGGCGCGGGGGCTTGCAGTATTTAGCAAACCCGTCAGGGAACACCCTGGCCCGCGTCTTCGACGAATTTTCCGTTTCCGTCACGCCCGAACCCAGCAGCATCGCGCTGCTAGGCCTAACCGTCCTCGGGGTAGCCTGGCGGCGTCCGTGAAGTGCTAGGAGCGTCAATCCGGCCCGTCTCTGCGTGTGTCGACGCCAGTCACACGCATCAGATGGGTCCCGATCGGTCACCCACTGGATGGGTAAAACGGTGGCTGCCTGACGGGCGTGCGACTGGATTAACCACGCTGGCACACGGAACGGGTCTTGGCTCCTGCAGGCAATCGGCGACGGGCGACCTCGCGCGTTTCGGCGTCGTGGATCGGCGACCACTGAGTACTAAGTTTAGACGCTCGAATACGGAAGTCGTACGATATGCAACCAACGCGTGTTCATCGGCGGCGCCCGCGTGCGCTGGCCGCGTTCTTTGTCCTGGCCGTTGCGCGATCAGCCTCAGCGGACATCACCGCGGGTGACTCCGTCTTGGTCGACTTCAACGTCGCTTCCGACGCGGATGACTTCTTCGTCACGAAGAAGGGGAACGCGGTCGCCACCGATACCGACCCGAACGACCTGGATTTCAACTTCGTCGCGGGGCAAGGCGTCGGCGGTTCTGGCACGGGGTTCTGGGGGCCGGCGTCAAACCCGACGGGGGCACTCGGCACCTCCGGCAACGGCATCAACAACGACGCGTCCGCGCTCTACGCGCCCGGCGGCCTGGCGTCGGACGAAGGGCTCATCAGCCTTGCCGTCGGAGACACCTTCACGACGTCGGTCAAGATCCAGCTCGACTCGGTAAACCTGGGCCCCGTGCCTTCGATCGGCTTTGTCGCCGAAGAAACCATCGACCCGAATAACCAAGCGCAGATCGGCGGCCCAAACAACGCGAACTCGACCGCCAACTCGATGAACACCATCTTCCGTTGGAACGGCACACAGCACGTGCTCGCGATCCGCAACGCCGGTTTCGACGCCCCGAGCATAACGATGGACAGCACCGGATTTAGCGCTACGACAGGTGAGTGGTACACCTTGCGGATGGTCGTCGAAAAGACGTCCATCGAGAATACGTTCAACGTTGCGGGGGAACTCGACCGGCTCTCTGCCGACGGGTCGGCAATCGTCGAAGCCAACTTTCGGCAGATCAGCGCCGTGTATGAGAGCCAGTCGCTCTACACCGACGAGTGGCGAGCCGGCGTGCAGCTGACCGTCGATACAGTGAGGCGGACCGTCTCCCGGAACTTCGACGACTTCTCGATCTCGGTTACCGGGGACGCCCCGTTGCTAGGCGACTACAACGGCGACGAGTTGGTCAACGCGGCGGACTACACGGTTTGGCGTGACTCGCTCAATAGCGTGGGCGCCGACCTGCCGACCGACGGCGACGGTGACATGGACGTCGACGCGGACGACTACCTCATCTGGAGAGCGAGCTTCCTGGCGAGTTCTTCCGGCAGCGGCGGGGGTGATGGCGGTGGCGGCGACGGTGGCGGAGGGGACGATGGTGGCGGCGGGGGCATCTTTCCCGCACCCGTTAGTGCCCCCGAACCCCACTCCTTGACAGTTCTGCTTGGCTGCTCCCTCTTCTTCATGACCAAGCGGGCTCGGTCTAACTAACGGCGGCTACAAGGTTCGGGGGTTGCCCAACCTGATCTCGCCCAAGACAGCAAGAGCCATAGCAGCCTGTTGATTTACTCGACTGGCTGCGATCGGCACGATGCCGCTCCAAAACAACGGGCGCCAAGGCCCTTGTTTTGCGAGCCGCGAAGAGCTTGCTCTGAGCTTGGCGAGGTTGAAAAACGCGAGGACGGCGTTTTTCAACAGGCTGTTAGACCCTGCTTTGTGCAAGCTCGTCGACGACGGAGTCGATGGCCTTGAGGACGGCGGGGCCAAGCCGATCGATCACGTCGTGCCGGTTCGCTTCACAGGCCTGCTCGAACTCGCGTAGCAGCGTGGCATGCCGGCCGCCGTCGAAGTAGGCGAGTTGACCGCGGAAGCGGTGCGACAAGACCCGCGCGTCGCCCGACCGGCGGGCCCGGATGGCGGCGGCTAGCTCGCGACGCTGCTCGGGGCAGGCCTTGAGGAAAGCGGCCGCCAGCTCGTCGAGTAGGCTGGCGTCGGCCGCGGGCGGCGTGACGCTCGGATCGGGCGAGCCCTCGATCAGGTTTTGGAGCGTGAGGGTCAACGCAGACCAATCGATTGGCTTGGTCACCACGGCTTCAAAGAAGTCGTGTTCGCGGCTGCCCTCCTGGGCGGCCCCGACGTGGGCGGTGACGCAGATCATCGGCGGCGACGGGCGCCCCGCGTTTGCGGCTACCCCTCTGATCTCGCGTGCGGTTTCGACCCCATCGATGCCTGGCAGTTGCAGGTCGATCAAGACGGCGTCGAAGTTCTCGCCTGCGAACGCGCCGATCGCTTGGTCACCGTCCCCCACAACAACGACCGAGTGCCCCGCACGCGTGAGCATTTCTCGGACGAGGACCCGGTTTACTTCGGTGTCCTCAACCACCAAGACCCGCCATGGAGACGCCGGGCTCGCCCGCACCCTTTCGGCATCGTGGTCGAGCGGAAGGCCGCCGCCGGCCGTCGGCTCTGGGGCACGCGGGAAGTCGGCGGAGAGCGTCACAGTGGTGCCGACGCCCGGGACGCTCAACAGGGTGATCTTGGCGTCCATCGCCTCGGCAATCCTGCGGCAGATCGCCAGCCCAAGGCCGGCGCCAGCGGCCCCGTTGGCGGCGCCGTCGCGGGCCTGCACGAACGGCTCGAAGACTTTCTCCTGGTCGGCGGGGTCGATGCCCACCCCCGTATCGCGGACCGAGAAGCTAAGCCCCACCGACGCCGCCGACTCCCGGACGAGGGTGCACCCCAGGACCACCGAGCCCGCGTCGGTCGACTTGATCGCGTTGGCGACCAGGTTCAACAAAACCTGTTCGAGCCGCTGCGCATCGCCGAGGACCGCGAGCTCGGGGATCGAACGGCTGGTGGTCAGAGACAGCCCCTTGTCCGTGGCAGCCGAACGCATCATCCGCGCGACGCGGGCCACGACCTCCCGCGGCGATAGCGGCGCTGATTCCATCGACAGCTGACCCGCGTCAATCTTTGCGAGGTCAATCAGGTCGTTGAGCAACCCGAGCAGGGACTGCCCCGCCTCGTCGACGATCGACAGGTACGACCGCCGCTTGGCGTCGTCGCGCTCGGCCCGGGCCAGTTCGGTCATCCCGAGCACAGCGGTCATCGGCGTCCGCAACTCGTGGCTCACGTTGGCGAGGAAACGGGTCTTTGCGGCGTTGGCCTCCTCGGCTTGCTCCTTCGCTTGCAGGAGCCGCTGGCTTACCGCTCCCAGCCGCGCAACGGTCCGCTCGATCCGCTCAACCGCGGGACGGAAGATCAGCAACCCTTCGATTAGCAACACGCCGAGCGTGAGCGCCAGGATAGCCCACTCGAGCCGGCGGAGGCGGGCGACCTTTAGCTCCGCCTCGGTGACGTACTGCGAGACGATCCGGTCCATGCCGGCGAGGAAGTCGGACTCGTGCTGGAGCACGGTAGCCAGGTGGGGCTCGCGGGGCGAGTCGGACGTGAGCAGCCGCTCGGCCGCTTCACGCATCGCCCGGAAGTGGGGCTCGATCACGGTAAACAGCCGCTTGACCTCCCCGCTGTTGTCACCAGGAACGCCGAGCACGGGGTCACCGGATTGGAGCCCTTGATGGTTGCGGGTCCAGAGGTTGAGCGTGGCGCGGAGCTCATCCAGGCCAGGCTGATCGGCGCCCGCGGGGGCCGTCGCGACACGCAGCGAGGCCTTGGCGAGCTTCTGGCTGAGCATCCGCTGCCGGCCCGCGGTGTTGATCACGCGAGAATCGCTCTCGCCGTTGGAGAGCTGCCGCTGGATCAACCACTGGGCGCCGACCGATAGCACCGCAACGGTGCTCAACGCGAAGATGTAGAGCAGCGTCAGCCGCCGCCCCGCTGGCGGCGCTGCGCCCGCTTCTTGATCAACGCGGCCGGTCGACATGGCGATGCGGGAAGGGCCGGGGCCGGGGCCCCGCTGGCCGCTAGTCCTCGGGCTGCTGCGCGGTCATGCCGTATATGCGGAGTTTCTTCCGCAGGCTGGCGCGCGTGATGCCCAGCAGCCTCGCGGCCTGGGCCTGGTTGCCGCCGGTGTGACGGAGCACCCGGCTGAAGAGTTTGCGTTCGGTCTCGGCGATCGCCTCGGCGTGGAGGGTGTCGCCGCCGCCGTCGATCCGCATCTCGGTGAAGGAGGCCCAGTCGGTGGTGAACTTCGCGACCGTTGGGGTCTCCGTCGCCGCGACGACGGGGTCGCCCGTGAACGCCTGCTGCAGGTCCCCGGCCAACAGGATGTGCCCTTTTTGCTCGACGAGGACTCGTTTCAAGACGCTTTCCAATTCGTCGATGTTGCCGGGCCAGATGTGTGAGCACAGCACCCGCATGGCCTCGTCCGAGACGATTGGCCGCTCGATATTGAAGCCATCGGTGATGTGGCGGAGCTTCCGCAGGCTATGGTTTACTAGCAGCGGTAGGTCGCCGTGCCTTTGGCGGAGTGGCGGCAGCGTGATCACGAAGGAGGAGAGCGCGTAGTACAGGTCGGACCGGAACTCCCCGACCCGCACCAATTCCTCAAGGTCTTCGCTCGTTATCGCGACGACGCGGCACTTTAGCGGCAGGGGCTGGCTGCCGCCGATGTTCTCGTAGACGCCGTCGCGGATCGCCTGAAGGATACGTGACTGGATCGACAGCGGTAGACGACCGATTTCTTGCAGCAGCAGCGTCCCGCCGGCTGCCTCGGCTAGCTTGCCGGCGATGGGGTCGCCACCGACCCCGGGTTCACGACCGAAGAGCTCTTCTTCGAGGCGCCCCTCGTCCAGGCCTGGGCAGTGCAGCCGGACGAACGGGCCCTCGGCCCCCAGGCTATGTTTGTGGATCTCCCGCGCGATGGCTTCTTTGCCGGTCCCGTGTTCGCCGCGCAAGAGGACAGTGACATCCAACATGGCGACCTTGCCGATCGCCTTGAAAACCGCCTGCATCGCCGGGCACTCGCCGACCAGCGCGTCGTTTATCGGCTCCTGCCGAGCAATGGCCGTCGCGATCGGCCCCGGCGCCTCGGCCGCTTTGTCCTCTCTCAGGAGTTGCCGGAGGGAGAGCGCTCGGTGGATTTGCCGACGGAGCTTCGTCGGTTCCAGGGGCTTGGGCAAGTAATCGAATGCGCTGAGCTTCATCGCCTCGATCGCGGTGCTCCCAGAGCCCCTCGCAGTGACGAACAGGATGGGAACGTCGGGCGACAGCTCATGGATCCGCCCGACGACATCCACGCCAAGGCCGTCCGGCAAGACGTTGTCCAAGACGATCAGGTCGGGCTGCTTTGTGACTACCTCTTGCACCCCGGTCTGCCCATCGAGCGCCGAGTGGAGCCTGTGCTGGACGCCGTCCAGCGCACGCCTCACGACGACGGACACTAACGGGTCGTCATCGATCACGAGGATCGTCGGGCACGTCGGGTTGTCGACTGCGGGCGCCGTCACGGTGGCTGCTGCTCGCTGCAGGTATCTTTGTTTGTTCTCTGCGTTTGTTCTCTGCGCCCATGTGCGCGACGTTTGCCTTCCGCCGGGCACGAACGTGGCATTTTGTATGCCCTAACTTGCTGTTTTCTTTGCTGAGCCACAAGCCCTTTGGCGGAAAGCGTTTACACCAAGTGTTGATGCGTCGCGGCGCTTAAAACGTGCGTTAACAGCGGTCTAGTGCCCACATAACCGGCACGGCGCATGCCGACGCTCGTGCTATCGGCTTGCCGAAAGGCTAGCAGTTGCCCACGTGGTCTTCGATTGATCACCCCATAAGTGCTTGTGTTTTAAACACTTAGGCGTGTGTTAAAGGCTGAGGGCAACGGGGTGATTTCTAGGGCCGTTTGCTGGTCGACGTCGATAGCTGCTCTCGTGGCGTGTTCTACCTGCGTGCCCCCCGGCGGCGGGTAAGGGGAAACCCGGGACTGCGTCGATGGATTGGCGACTGCGTCGCCGACGGTAACGGACTCCAACCAGCGAGATTTTATGATGCGTTCCCTCACTAGCGTCGCCGCCGGCGTCGCGATGCTCGCAGCCGCGTCGTTCGGCGCCGCGCCGCGGGCCGCAGCCGATGACGACATCCAGATGCCGATCAGCGATGCGTTCAACTACTCTCTGACCGAAGAGCTTGCCGAAGCGGCCGACACCGGCGTGGCGGGCGTGTCTTACATGGCTTCCTGCGGCTGCGAGCCGAGCTGCGAAGCCCCCTGCGACTGCGGCGACGCCGGTTGTGGCGACGACGTCGGTTGCGGCGACTGCTGCGGGGCGAAGGCCGCTAAGAAGAACCCGTGTGCCGGCAGCCACAAGGGCTTGTTCTACGCCAACGACTTCAGCTACCTCAACGACCCCTGCTACAACGGCTGCTGCCTGGGCGACTGCCTGAAGCAGATGGACGTCTGCGGCTGCGGGCCCGGCGGCAAGGGCAAGCTCGACATCGGCGGCCAGCTCCGCCTGCGGTTCCACAGCGAGCAGGGCATGGGCCACCCGGGCCAGCTCGGCTTCCAGGACACCGACGAAGAATTCTTGCTCTCGCGTCTGCGTCTGTACACGAACTACAAGATTAACGACTGGGCCCGCTTCTACGCCGAGGGCATCTTCGCGGACGCTGCGTCGAACGATCAGTATGTCCCCCGCCCGATCGACCGCAACTACGGCGACTTCCTCAACCTGTTCTTCGACGTCAAGCTGACCGACTCGACAACCGTCCGCGTCGGCCGCCAGGAACTGCTCTACAGCAGCCAGCGTCACATCTCGCCGCTCGACTGGGCCAACACCCGTCGGACGTTCGAGGGCATCCGCGTGCTGTACAAGAAGGGTGACTGGGCCGTCGACGGCTTCTACACCAACTTCGTCCCCGTCGTCGCCAACGACTTCGACGAGGCCGACTACGACCGCAGCTTCTACGGCCTGTACAGCACCTACACGGGCGCCAAGAACACGACGTACGACCTGTTCTACATCGGCTTCGACGACGAGCGCGCCCTCGGCAGCGCCGCGGCGGGCTCGCGTGACTTCTCGGTCCACACGTTCGGCACGCGTGCTTTCGGCGGCGCCGGTCAGTGGGTGTGGGACCTCGAAGCCGCGTACCAGACCGGACGCCAGAGCGGGTTGGGCCTCGACCACCGGGCGGGCATGTGCACGCTCGGCATCGGGCGCAAGCTCGACTGCAAGTGGTCGCCGACCGTTTGGTTCTACTACGACTACGCCTCGGGCAACGACGGCGACGGCGGCGCCTTTAACCGGTACAACCAGCTCTTCCCGCTGGCCCACAAGTACCTCGGCTTCGCCGACTTCATCGCTCTGTCGAACGTCAGCTCGCCGAACATGCTTGTGACCATGAAGCCGTCTTCGAAGTGGAACCTGCTGTTCTGGTACTACTACCTGGGGGCTGCGGTCGACACCGACATCATCCCCGGGGTCGCCTCGAACACGGCGCCGATCCAGAACACCACCAGCGACGACTGGGGGCACGAACTGGACATCATCGCCAAGCGGACGCTCGGCCCGCGGTCGAACATCCTGTTCGGCTACTCGAACGTCTGGGCGGGTGACAAGATTATCAACCCGCTGTCCGATGCACAGTTCTACTACACCCAGTGGGAGTTGAACTTCTAGAGCAACGCAACGCCAGGGGTTGGGGAACCCCTGGCATTTCACCCGAGGCTATCTCGACCTCGGGCCGCACCGTGCGGCCCGAGGTTTTTTTGTTGCCCCGGCGCGGCCCGTCAAGCCGCGGCGGCCGCGGCGTCCTTCATCACCGTCGCGAGCGTGACGTACGTCTCGGTCCAGGCGTCCTTCACCTCGGGAGTGAAGCCGTCGCCCAGGCCCTGCTCGAGCGTCCACAGCAGCGCGGCGCCGACGTGGTCGTAGTGCTCGGGGGCGACGCCGTAGCCGGTGTGGCGGACGCCCATCTCTTGGACGGCGGGGACGATCTGCTCGAGCTGCGGCAGGCCGTTGACGGCGACCGCCAGCATCTGCATCAGCTTCTGGCCCTGCTCGGCCATGTCGCCCTTGAAGAGCGGTTTCACCTCGGGGGCGATTTCAAACAGCCGGTCGTAGAAGAGCACCGCCACTTGGCTGGCGCTCGGCGCGACCTTCGCCCAGGTTGTCTGGACGAGCTCGATCTGCTCGGGGGTCATGGAGAGTTTCCTTCTCGGCTCGGGGGCTCTTGCTTGGGAACGGCCACGGGCCGACTAGCCCGCGGGGATATCGAGTTTTGCGCGGTAGACGAGGTAGCGGACGATCGACAAGATCTCCTCATCGGTCAGTTCGGGGTTGTCCCCCTTAGGCGGCATCAAGCCGATTCCCTCGATCGCGTGCTGGGCGAGGGCTTCTTCTCCTTGATCAAGCCTCCTCGACCAGGCGCGGAGGAAGCCCGTCCGCGGGGCGCCTTCTCTGCTTGTGTCGTGGCACGCCGAGCACTTGGCGTCGTACAACGCTTCGGCGGCGACGAACGCGGCGGGGGTGGCTGGCAGAGCAGGCCCGGCCTCCTCGCCGCCGGGCGGTGGGGGGGGGGGGGGGCCCCCCCACCCCCCCCAAACAACAAGAAAGCCCCGGCCCCCCCCCGTTGGGGGTGG
>JBCCZD010000080.1:0-15508 GCA_039188275.1 Planctomycetota bacterium | reverse complement strand
TCGCGGTTGGCAAGGTACTCCGCTCGCTGCGCGGCGTAGAGGTCCGACGGCGCCGGTTCGCCTTTGATGACATTGGCAACCAGGAACAGCATGAGCGACACGCCGAGGAACGTCGTGCCGCCAACGGTCAGGTTCGACTCTAGCAAAGGCCGGCGGACCATGACCGGGTCCAGCAGCATCCTCAGCAAGAGGATCGCGTTGACCGTGAACAGCCAAACGTAGCCGGCGCGACTGATCGCGTCTTGCTCGAGTCCCAGTTTGATCAGCACCAAAGCGGGCGCGAGCAAGATCAGCAAGATCAAGTCGAAGTTCCGCAGCGCCCAGAATCGGTTGAATTTGAAGAAGAGCGAGAGCGAGAGCAGCGACGACAAATAAGCCCAAGTGGTTGGGTTGACCCGCTCGTAGCCGGAGAGGATTTCGTTCATAGGCCGCGGCGGTCTGTCGCTGGGCGCCCGCCGGTCCTCGGGAGCTGGGCCCGTTCACGAGAGCCTGCAGAATAGGCCAAGCGAAGAGATTTGCAAGCGAACGCTCGCCGGCTGGAGTTGGGGCGGCCCCTGCCCTGGCCGAACGTGACGCTGGGAGAGGCTGTGCGGGTCGACCTCGATTCCCTGGCCGTCGCCGATCAGCACACCGTCAGTCGTTCCCGAGTCGATCGGCGGCCTCGTCAGCCCAGGGGCTCGCCGGCGCCACGCTTCGGAATCGACGCCAATGCTCTTCGGCGCCCTCGGCGTCGCCAAGCTCGTCGAGCGTCCGCGCGAGGTGGTAGTGGGCGTCGGCGAACGATGGCTGCTCCCGTAGTGCCCCGCGGAAGGCGGCGACGGCGAGTTCGGTGTCCCCCGTCTCGGCCAGCAGACAACCGAGGCTGACGCGCGCCTCGACGTCGGCGCCGTCGCACTCGAGGGCGACATAGTAGCGCTCCCGTGCGGCGGTCGCATCGCCTCCGCGGTAGAGGAGCTCGGCTAGCAACACGTGGTCTTCGACGTCACCCCCGGCAAACAAGACGGCTCGGCAGGCCTCGATGGCGCCGACACTGTCGCCCTCGGCCTGCCGCTCCAAGGCCAACGCCCGTGCATCATCCAGATCAAATTCCGCAGCGACGCTGTCGGAGCTGCCCGAGGCGCCGTACGCCTCGCTGCCAATCGCAAGCTGCGGGGCCATCTCGATCGAAGGCTTGCGGTCCGCCTCGGGCAGCACGTCGAAATCGAGCAGGAGCTGCCCCCCCGGCTCGGCAAGTTCGTCGCCCTTCCTCAGGTAAATCCGGCCGTCGTCAACCACCACCGCCAATTCGCTAAGCGGCCGATCGACGTCGGACGCCACCGAGGTCAGCTGGGCGACCAGCCGATCGATCCGCTGTAGGGTACAGCCCTCGGCCAGCAGCCGCGAAAGGTTGCGGGCGACATGAACCTCTCGCATCGCGAAGTACGGCAAGCGGCCGACCTCGCGCTCGGCAATCAAGTAGCCACGCCGCTGCCAACGACGGATCGCGTCGGCCGGCGCTCCGATCAACTCGGCAAGCATCGCCGGCGTGTAGAGTCGTTCGTGCTGGTCGTTGGCGGCTTCGTCAGCGAGAAAGCCGATGCGGCGCCAGAGCTCGCTCTCGCGGACCACCTCGCAGCCGACGGGCACTTCCCTGGCGGCGCCCTCGATCACAGCATCTCCGGCAGCATCTTTGACCAGCCGGCCCCAGTCTTCGGTCTCATCGCCAACCAGGATGAGCGTCACCCCGGGAGCGAGCGTGTCGCAGACCTTGGCGCCGTGCTGTCTCAACACACGCGAAGCCTCACGCCGGGGCATGCTGGCGAGCTGCCCCAGAAGCAGCACCCGTTGGCCATCGAGCGGGCCCGCGGTAACGCAATCATCAGCGGCGGGGCAATCGCCGCTTGCCGGATCGACGGGGTTCACGCGCAAAGAGCTCGGGGGCCACGTGAGAAAGGCTTCGACCCGCGTAGTCTCACGCGGCGCCGCGGGGCTGTCAACGCCCGAGGCGTGAGCCGCCGTTGCGGGCCCGCGACGCGAGAAAACCTTAGCCGGCCAGTGTGGCCGCCAACGAGGCGTAACGCGCGGTGCGCGTCCCTGTCGCTGGGGTTTCAGCACTCGCGCAGGCGTCGCACATGGGCTCGACCGGAACCCTGACGGTCACCGTGCGGGGGACCTTGTAAGTGTACGTCTCCGGCACCTGCTTCGACACCACGCGTGGCACGCGGATCGTTTCGCAACTCTCAACCATCTTGCAGACGCGGACCTGGTACGGGATGACCCGTTCGTCGGCAACCATCCGGCAAACGGTTACCGGCACCCGGCAGACTCTCTCTTCGTAAACCATCTGGCAGACACGGACCGGCACCTGCCGCTCGACACGCTCCACTACCTGCTTACAGACCTGCACCGGCACCTTCCGGACGCGTTCTTCGCTGACCATCCGCATCACACGCACCGGCACCTTCCGGACGCACTCCTGCGGTACCATCTGCGTCACCTGAACCGGCACGGATTCGACGACTTGCTGCGGCGCCATCTGCGTTACCGGTTGCTGCACCGTGACGATGTTCGGCCGGTAGACCTGCTGCACGACCTGCCGGGGCGGCGTCGTTGTACTCACCCACGAAAGCCCCGGCCGCACCGTTTGAACAACGCCGGTCGCCGGGTTCACCGTCTGCTGCGGGCCGAGAAAACGGAGCCTCGCCCGCGACTGCTGGCCGGGCACTACCGAGACCTGGTTCACGTAGCCACCCTGATCGACTTCGCGAGCGACTATCGTTGTAACCGGCCGCATCACGGTGCGGACCTGCTGTCGCTGGACAGTCTGTACGACCGGTCGCTGCACAACGTAACGCTCTTCCCGCTCAACCGTCTCCCAGACGGGCCGCTGAACCGTGTAACGCTCTTCGCGGCAACTCGTTTCGACAACGTTCCGCACACGATCGAAGCTAGCGTCGCGGTACCTCGTCTCCCAGACCGGCCGCTGAACCATGTAGCGGCGTTCTTGCATCGTGGTCTCACGCACCGGCCGCATAACGGTCACGCGTCGCTCCCGATATTCGGTCTCAAAAACGGGCGTCTTGCGCACCACTTGCCGTTCGTCGTAAACCGTTTCGCAAACGGTCTTCATGCAGGTGACCTGCTTCTCCTCGTACACCGTCTGGCACTCCAGCCGGTAGCCGGTTTGGGGTACACAGCCACCGCAGTCGGACTGGGCGCTCGCGGCGCCGGCGAAGACAACCGGCTGCAAGCACACCACCAGGGCGAGTAGACAGCGGGCCGCGTGTTGACGGGCGAAGTGAGATTTCGCGATGGCCATGAGGACCCCGGGTGGCGAGCAGGCAAGGATTGGCGTGACCGGCGCCGCGGGCGCCGCAACCGGTCTGCCTGGAAGTGTGCGGCCCAAACCATGGGCCGGCAAATCGTAAGGAGCCGCTACAACTGCTAGCGGGCAAAAAAACTCAAGCCCGTATACTGTTATGGCGCTCAGCGAAGTTAATCCAGCCACCAGTTTGAGCCGGGCTTCAACCAACAGGCAACCACCCCGCTCGCTCCCGCGCCGAAGTTCGGCCAACGAGTTGCGTCACGACCCCTACAACCGGAAAGGTCGGCGGCCGCGGTTGTCGGAAGCCGCTCGTAATGCTCCTGCAACCGCTCACCCTGCCGACGCCGGAAGAGAACCTGGCACTGGACGAGGCTTTGCTAGACGCCGCAGAGGCCGGCGAGGCGGGCGAGACGCTCCGCGTCTGGGAGTCGCCGGCCCCGGTGGTCGTGCTGGGGCGTGCGTCACGTGCTACCGAAGAAGCGGCCGCTGACGCTTGCGAGCGCCGAGGTGTCCCCGTGCTGCGGCGGGTGAGCGGCGGCGCAGCGATCGTCGCCGGCCCCGGTTGTCTGATGTACGCCGTGGTGTTGAGCATCCGCGCGCGGCCTCACCTTAGCGACCTGAACAGCGCGCACGCGTTGGTGCTCGACCGCCTTGCGGAAGCCACCCGCCTGGCAGGGGTCAAGGCAACGCGTGACGGGATCAGCGACTTGGTCATCAACGACAATCGCCGCCGAAAGTTCTCCGGCAACAGCCTGCGTGTGAAACGTGACTGGCTGCTCTACCACGGGACGCTGCTGTACCGCTTTGACCTTGAGCTGATCGCAACGCTCCTCGGCACGCCGCCCCGTCAGCCCGCCTACCGCGCGGGGCGGCCGCACGACGCGTTTGTCGTCAACCTCGGGGTCGACGCCGATGCGCTGCGCGCGGGGCTCGCCGAAGCGTGGTCGGTCGGCCCGGCGGCCATCGACTACCCGGCCAACCGCGTCGCGGAGTTGGTCCGCACCCGGTACACTCGCGACGACTGGAACCGATCTCGCTAGCGCCCCGAGCACGCCCGCCGATGCACCGCCAGCCGCTGCTGACCATGCTCGACGTATACGCGCGGGCCACCCCGGAAGAGGCGCCCGTGGCGGCAAGAATCCGCCGGCTGGTCGAATCGCACTCCGACTGTTTCGATCGCGATTGCCGACCGGGCCACGTCACCGGGTCCGCGTGGGTTCTTTCGGCCGACCGAAGGAGGTGCCTGCTGCTGCATCACCGGAAGCTAGACCGCTGGGTCCAGCCCGGGGGACACGCCGACGGCGACCCCGACGTGCTCGGCGTAGCGATCAAAGAAGCGACCGAGGAATCGGGGCTCGAGGGCCTTACGCCGCTCGGTAGCGCGTCGCCCCCCTTCGATCTCGACGTCCACCTCATCCCCGCTCGCCACGCCGCCACCGGCGAGCTTATCGAAGACGCCCACGAGCACCACGACGTCCGCTTCCTACTCGTAGCCCCGACGGACGCGCCGCCAGTCGTGTGTGCGGAGTCGAACGACGTCCGCTGGTGCACGCCTGGTGAGGTCGCGTCGCTAACGCAGGAAGAAAGCGTCCTCCGGCTGCTGCGAAAGTCGTCGCCTTACCTAACGGGTTAGGCCGGGCCTTGTCGCGTTCGATAGGGTTCGCGTTGCCAGCAGGGCCGCCGTCTCTCATACTACGGGCGCCCGCTCCGGCCCTCATCTCCTTACCGCCTGCGAACCCGAGCGCCCCCGTTGCCCCACTCGAAGCGGACCGCCGATAAGTTGTCTTGGGCAGAGGCCTTCAAGTCCGACTTCCCGGCGTCGATTATCGTGTTCCTCGTGGCGTTGCCGCTCTGCATGGGCGTTGCGATCGCTTCGGGCGCGCCGCCGGCAACAGGGCTCATCACCGGCATCGTTGGCGGGGTCCTGGTAGGGCTGATCGCCGGCTCACCGCTTCAGGTGAGCGGGCCGGCGGCCGGTCTGTTCGTGCTCGTCGCGGAAGTGATCGGCGACTACTCCGAGGGCGAAACCGAAGAGGCCGCCCTCACGCGCGGCCTCGCGGCGATGGGCCTCGCGGTGCTGGGCGCCGGGTTCATCCAGTTCGCCGCCGGCCTGCTCCGCTTCGGCAACTTTTTCCGCGCCGTCTCGCCGGCGGTCATCCAGGGGATGCTGAGCGGCATCGGCGTGCTGATCCTGGCCAGCCAGTTCCACGTGATGGTCGACGACAAGGGCCCAAGCAAGGAACTCGTCAAGCAGTACGGCAAGGGGGTGGCCAACCTGATCACCCTCCCGGCGTCGCTCAAGCTGGGGGCGACGCCGCTGGACGGTTCGCCCCACCACCTCGCCGCGGCGATCGGCGTCGGCACAATCCTTGTGCTCGCCTTCTGGAAGCTGATACCGCTCAAGCAGCTGACCATCATCCCGGCGCCGGTGGTCGCGGTGACGCTGGCGTCGATCGTCGCCTTCGCGTTCAGCATTACGCTGCCCCCGGACGAGCTCGAGGCGATGGAGGACCGGGCGGGGATCCCCTCCGAGGGCCGGGTCAAGATCACGCAGGTGCAGGTGCCCGACGACCTCACCGAAGACATCCGCCTGCCGACGCCCGAGGTCGTTCGCGACCTGCTCGGCCCCAGCCTGCTGATCTCTGCGCTAACCATCGCACTGGTGGCCAGCGCCGAGACGATGCTCTGCGCCACGGCGGTCGACCAGATGCAGACCCACGCGCGGACGAACTACGACCGCGAGCTGACCGCGCAAGGCGTCGGCAACATGGTCTGCGGCGTGCTCGGCGCGTTGCCGATGACGGGGGTCATCGTACGCAGCTCGGCCAACGTCGACGCCGGCGGCCGGACGCGTCTGTCGACGATCCTGCACGGTGTCTGGTTGCTCCTCTTCTGCTCCGCCCTGCCCTGGGTGCTGAACTACATCCCGATGGCGGCCCTCGCGGCGGTGCTGGTCTTCACCGGGTGGAAGCTCATCAATTTCAAGGCGATCCACAAGCTGTGGAGGGTGAGCGCCGCCGAGGGCACGGTCTGCCTGGTCACCCTTGGTCTGGTGGTTGGGGTCGATCTGCTCAGCGGCGTTATCGCCGGCATCGCCTGCACCGCAGCGAGGCTGCTGTGGACCTTCTCTCGGCTTGAGGTCCGCGTCGAAGGCGACCCCGAGAGCCACCGCGTCGAGTTTCAACTGAAGGGCGCCGCCACGTTCCTCGCGCTGCCCCGGCTGACGGCGATGCTCGACGAAGTCGAGCCCGAGACCGAGTTGCACGTCCACCTCGAAGACCTGACCTACGTCGACCACGCCTGCCTCGAGCTGTTTGTAAACTGGGAGAAGCAACACAAGGCAAGCGGCGGTCGGCTGGTCATCGACTGGGACGACCTCACCGCGACGTTCCAGAACGAGGGCGCCAAGCGGAGCCGGAAAGCCGCGCCAACCGTAGGCGTGGCCGCGGCTACCGAGTCCGAAACTGATCACTCCTGAGGCCCCCCGATGAGCAGCATCGACAGCGTCCTCGATAAGAACCGCGCCTGGGCCGCCTCGATGACGGCCAGCGACCCCGACTTCTTCAAGAACCTCGCCGGCGGTCAGCAGCCCGAGTACCTCTGGGTAGGTTGCTCCGACAGCCGCGTGCCCGCTTCGCGGGTGGCCGGCTTCGAGCCGGGCGAGGCGTTCGTGCACCGCAACATCGCGAACCAGGTGATCCTGTCCGACCTCAACTTCCTGTCCGTGCTGCGTTACGCGGTCGCGGTGCTCAAGGTGAAGCACATCGTCGTGTGCGGCCACTACAATTGCGGCGGCGTCGCCGCGGCCGTAAGCAACGGATCGGTCGGCGTCATCGACCACTGGCTCGAAGGAATCCGCGACACGAACGACGCTAACGCCGACCAACTGGCGGGCATCGTTGGCGAGGAAGAACGCCTTGCGCGGCTGTGCGAACTGAACGTCGTCGAGCAGGTCCGCAACGTGTGCCGGACCACCGCCGTCCGCACCGCCTGGGACGAGGGCCAAGAGCTGAGCGTCCACGGGCTGATCTACAGCCTGGAAGATGGCCTGCTGAAGGACCTCAATGTCGAAGCCAAAAAACGCCCCGGCATGTACTTGGCTTAGGTTTACGCGAACGCCTCACGCCACGCGGCGAGCTTCTCGTCAAGCGACATGCCCGCGTGCGTCGGGCTGGTCGACGGCAGCCGGATCAGGGGCAATCGGTCGCGTGCCGGTTCATCCAACGTCGGCAGGGCGTGCTTGCGGAACGCGGCCTCAGCCTTCTGGCCGTTGAACAAGACACGCCCAATCCGCGGGGCACGCGCGAGCAGCGTGCGGAAGTCGTTGGCGACTTCACTGCGGGGCTCGATTGCCGCGTCCAGGCTCCCCGGGCGTACGCACCGGCGGAGGACGTCCCACACGGCGACCCGTGCGGCGATCAGCTTCTGGCGCCGCGTGGCGTATGAGAGCTCGGGCCGCGCACCAAACAGCTCTCCCATGATCGGCCAAAAGGCGTTCCGCGGGTGGGCGTAGTACTCGCCTGCTTCGAGCGACGCGACGCCCGGCATCGAACCGAGCACCAGCACGCGGGCCGAGGCGTCGAGGATCGGCGGGAAGCTTTCGGCAGGCACGGCTTGGCGGGGGCTTAAGGATACGGGCTGAGGGCTGAAGAGTGGAAAGCAGCCTAGGGCCCTAGCCTCAGACCTCAAGCCTCGGTTTTCCCTTCTCATACTCCTATCCCACCGGCACGCGCCGCCACTCGCCACTCGCCGCTCCCCCCTGGTACGATACGCAAGTTCCAACCGCCACACGGACCGCCACACGGAGGTCGCCATGTCGACGCTGCCCGCTCTGCCCGCATTCGGGGCAAACAAGATCCGCCGCGAAGAGCTGCCCAAAGGGGGTAACCTGTGCGAACACTGCACGGCCAAGTGTTGCCACTACATCGCCGTGCCGTACGAGACGCCCGACTGCTTCGAAGATATGGAGTACATCCGCTGGATCGTTCTGCACCACCGGGCGACGTTCTTCCGAGAGGACGACGACTGGTATCTGCTGGTGCACACCGTCTGCGAGCAGCTGCAAGACGACTACCGCTGCGGCGTCTACGACACCCGCCCGCAGATCTGCCGGGACTACTCATTCGAGAACTGCGAGTACGACGACGACTGGACCTACGACTTCTACCTCGAGACGCACGAGCAGGTGTGGGAATACACCGAGGCGGTCTACCAGAAGAAGGGCCAGAGCATCCGCAGCCCGAAGCCGAACCCGCTCGCGGTGCTGGCCTAGCGTGTTGGTGGCTTGAGGTAGGTAGATGTGGGGATGGTTGGGGATAAGGGGATAGCAACTCTAGACAGATCGCGTATCGAGATCAAGGATTGGTGATGCCGCCGTCGCCTTATTGATGGATGCAGGAGGAACTTGACGTCGCAGCAGCGGTTTCCAGGCTAAACGCCGGCACTCTCGCTGGTCGGCCTGTCAACTTGTTTGTGCAAGTGTCAAAAAGTCAGTGCATGGAGAGGAGCACGGAACAGACGAAGGGCTCGCGATCGTCGTTGACGACCGTAGCGCCATCGTCTGCTGCATGAAACCAACTATCCGTGTCGACTACCGACTCGACGAGCGTGGACTCCAAGAGCTGTAGCTTCGAACCGGGTTTTGACTTGGCCTACGTGTGACTTGGAAACGCCTGTTGGCCATCCCCACATCCCCCAGATCATCCCCGTATCTCTTTAATTTATACCCCCCGTGCCCAACGACCTCATCCACCCCCGCACGCTCAAGGGCTTCCGCGACTACCTGCCGGAGGCGATGATCCCGCGGGAGGGGATCGTCGATACCGCGAAGCGGGTCTACCGGTCGTTTGGCTTCGCCCCGATCGACACGCCAGCGCTCGAGTACCTTGAGATCCTCACCGGCAAGGGGTCCGATGAGACGGACAAGCAGCTCTACCGGTTCGAGGATCACGGCGGCCGTCGGGTCGGGCTGCGGTTTGACTTGACGGTGCCACTGGCTCGGTTCGCCGCCCAGCACGCGGGGCAGTTGGGGTTGCCGTTCAAGCGGTACCAGATCGCGAGCGTCTGGCGGGGCGAGAACACCCAGCGGGGTCGCTACCGCGAGTTCATGCAGTGCGACTTCGACACCGTCGGAACGACCGCCGTCGTCGCCGATATCGAGGCGGTGGTCGTCGTCCACGACTTGCTGCGCGCGATCGGCTTCGGCGCCACCGGCGCCGACGGGCCTCCGGGTGCGCAACCCGACGGCGGCGGTTTCACAATCCGGCTCAACAACCGGGCGGTGCTCACCGGCCTGCTCGAGAAAGCGGGCCTCGCCGGTCAAGCCACCGGCGTGCTTCGAGCGCTCGACAAGCTCGCGAAGATCGGTCCCGACAAGGTCGCCGACGAACTGCGGAGCTCGGCGGGCGCCACGACCCGACAGGCCGACGAGGTCTTGCGACTCGTGCAGCTCGGGGGGGACAACGCCTCGCTGCTTGACCAGGTGGACAGCCTGGTCGCCGGCAGCGGCGTCGGCGAGGCGGGCGCCGCGCGGCTGCGTGAGGTCTTCGCGGGCGCCGCGGCCGCGGGTGTCGACCCGGCGCGGGTCCGCTTGGACGTTTCGATCGCCCGCGGGCTCGACTACTACACGGGGCTGGTCCTCGAGACCTTCCTGGACGAACTGCCCGAGATCGGCAGCGTCGCCAGCGGAGGCCGCTACGACAACCTCGCCGGCCTCTACACGAAGCAGTTGCTACCGGGCATCGGGGCGTCGCTCGGCCTCGACCGCCTGCTCGCCGCGATGGAGACCCTCAAGCTCCTGCCCGCGTCGAAGACGCCCGCGCCGGTGTTCATCCCCTACTTCGCTGCCGACCGTCTGGGCGACTACCTCAAGCTCGCCGCCGCATTCCGTGCGGCCGGCTTCGGCGTGGAGCTCTACCCGGAGCCGAAGAAGCTCGGCAAGCAGCTTCAGTACGCCGACAAGAAAGGCTTCCGCCTTGCCTTGATCGCCGGCCCCGACGAATTTCAGGCGGGCGTGTGCCAGGTAAAAGACCTCGCGACCGGCGAGAGCAAGCAAGTCCCGATCGCTGAGTCGCCGTCGGCCGTAAAAGAGGCGTTGGCGGCCTGCGGAAATCGCCGAACACCAGCCGCCGGCCCCTAACCACTGACTCCGAACCTCCGGCCCACGAACCTCCGTCACTCAGACGCTTGGCAATGGCCAATCGCAAGAACCACTACGAAGCCGCTTTCGAGGCGTACCTCCGCGACGAGCGGCTGCCGTACGTGGCGGTCGACGAGCGGCGGCGTGCGCTCGTGGGTGACGGTTCGCTCAAGAGCCTCGACTACATCGTCTCGCCGGCGGTTGGGTCGCCGGGAAGCGCGGAGCCCCTCGGCGGTGGCTACGCCCCGGCGACGCGGTGGCTGGTCGACGTGAAGGGACGCCGATTCCCCTCCGGCACGAAGCAGCCGCAGTACTGGGGGAACTGGTCAACCGAAGACGACCTGCGGTCGCTCGCGTGCTGGCGGCAGGAGTTCGGCGGGGCGTTCGAGTCAGCGCTCGTCTTCGCCTACCAGCTGACAGCCGAACGCTCACCAACACCGCCCGAGCAGGTCTTCTACCACGGCGACACGCCTTACGCATTCGTTGGTATCCGGCTCGACGACTACCGCTCCGCGGCGCGACGCCGGTCGGCAAAGTGGGGCACGGTCTCCGTTCCCATCGCCGACTTCCGGACGCTTGCCGAGCCGCTACGAGACCTCTTCGACGGGTCGCCACCCGAGAACACGGGAAGCTCACCCGCCGGGAACGCGGCATTCGCCCCCGCCCAGGGTCTATCGGCCGGTGTACAATAGGTGCATCACCGAACCGCCGGTTCGATGTCGGCGCCAAACCCGCCGCCACTCCTGAAACAGAGCGCCGATGTCCTTCTTGATCAATGTCTTTTTCGTCGCGACGACCCACGCGGCCGCCGCCCTTGGCCCTGGTAGACTCGGTTTTTCTCCGCTCCTGGCGCAGGCCGAGGAGGAGGCGGACCGGGCCTACAGCGTCGAGGTCATGCTGATCATGCTGTGCGTCATCCTCGGACTGATGATAACGCTACGACCCAGCGCCCGCACGGCCGACATCAAGAAGGTCTCCGACGAAGAAGCGGAGTAAACCGACGATCGCCCGGCGGCGTTTCGCCCAGCTTTAGGCCGCCCCGCGTAAGCTGTTAGCGCCGGCGCAAAAGCCCGTGACCGCTTCGATGACGGTCTCTTGCTCCGCGGAGGTCATCTCCGGGAAGACCGGGAGCGACAGCACTTCCTTGCAAGCCGCTTCGGTGTGCGGCAGGTCGCCCGGCTGGTAGCCGAGCGACGCGAAGCAAGGCTGCAAGTGCAGCGGCACGGGGTAGTAAACCGCCGACCCGATCTTCCGGTCGACTAGCGACTGCTGGAGCGCGTCGCGGCGGTTCGCCTGGTCGCCCATGCACGCGACACGGATCGTGTACTGGTTCCAAACATTGCCGCAGCCCGCGGCAACCGACGGGATCGCGATCGACTCGCCAAGGGCGCCGTCGCCGAAGGCCGCGTTGTACCTCTCGGCGTGGCGGGTACGGCCCGCGGCGTAGCCGTCGAGGCTCTTTAGTTTGACGCCCAGCACGGCGGCCTGGAGCGTGTCCAGCCGGCTGTTGACACCCACGTAGTGGTGGTAATACCGCGGGCGCTGACCGTGGTTGCAGAGCACGCGGGCCTTATCGGCCAGCTCGGCGTCGTTGGTGGTGATCATGCCGCCGTCGCCAAAGCCGCCCAGGTTCTTGGTCGGGTAGAAGCTGAAACAACCAACGGCGCCCAAGCCGCCGACCGGCTTGCCGCCGTAGCTCGAGCCGATCGCCTGCGCCGCGTCCTCGATGACGTGAAGCCCTTGCCGCTCGGCGATTGCGTTGATCGCCCCCATCTCGGCGGACTGGCCGAACAAGTGCACGGGCATAATCGCCTTGGTCGCGGGCGATAGCTTCCGCTCGACGTCCGCCGGGTCGAGGTTGAACGTCTCCGGGATCACGTCAGCAAAGACCGGCTTAGCCCCCAGGCGCCACACGCTGCCGGCGCTCGCGAAGAAGGTAAAGCTAGGCAGGATGACCTCATCCCCGCAGCCGATGCCCAACGCCATCATAGCTAGCAGGAGGGCGTCGCTGCCCGAGGCGCAACCCACGGCGTGCTCAACGTCGCAGTAGTCGGCGACGCTCGCTTCGAGTTCCCGCACCGCCGGGCCGAAAAGGAACGCCCCAGAATCGCAGACGCCCGAAACCGCCTCAAGCACCTCCTCCCGCAGGGGAAGGTTCTGGCGGTTGATATCCAGCATCGGGACGGGGGTCGGCGTGTTCTCGTTCGCGGCGTCGGGCATGGGAAGGCTCCCCGGGATTGGAACGTGGCGTTCACTTCGTGGTGCTATTCTTCGGCGCGCATCGCTGCCGGAGCGGAGAGAAACTAGGGAGATCGACCGACCGGGTCAACGGTGAACCACGCGGGCGGAAGGGGCGTGCGGCAATGTGTCACGGCGTTGGCCGCGACGCGTGGACGCGACCGAACGTACAATGTCGATGAACACGCCCGCAGGCTTCCCTATGCCTTACTACCCGATCAACGATTTCGGGCCCGCGATGAAGGGCATGGTCATCGGCGGGCTCGGCATCTTCCACGTCTTCCTCGCGCAGTTCGCTATCGGCGGCGGGCTGCTGATGACGTACTTCCAGTGGCTGGGGGGGCGCCCCGAGAGCCGCGGGGGCGTGGCCCCGGCCACCCGGCGTTTCGTCGACGGGCTCTTCCGCGTGCTGGTGCTTGTCTCGTTTGTCACGGGCGCCCTAACCGGCGTGGCGATGTGGTTCACGACGATCCAGGTCAGCCCCCGCACGATCGGCGTGATGGTCGACGAGTTCCACTGGGTATGGGCGACCGAGTGGACGTTCTTCTGCCTCGAGGTCGCCGCGGGATACGCCTTCTACCGCTACGGACCGAAGCTGCCCGACGGCACACGGCTTACCCTGCTGGCGACCTACTCGTTCGCGGCCTGGATGAGCCTGTTCTGGATCAACGGCATCCTGTCTTGGCAGCTCACGCCCGGCGGGTTGTCACCGGCGGTGGCGGGTTCGGCGCCGGGCGGCGGCGTCTGGTCGGGCTTCTACAACGCCACGTTCTGGCCATCGCTGCTGTTCCGGACGATCTCTTCGATGGCGACCGCGGCGCTCGCCGCGGCACTAGTGGTCAACTTGGCCCCGGGGTGGTCGCGCCGCGACCGGCGGGAGGTCGTCCGGCACGCCTTCCACTTCCTGGCGCCGATGGTCGCCATGCCGGCGCTGGGCGCCTGGTTCATGGCGGCGATGCCCGCCGACAGCCGCGGCTGGGCGCTCGGCGGCAGCATCGCCATGACGCTCTTCTTCTCGATCGGCGTCGGCGCTTCGCTGCTCATCGGCGCCTACGCCGTGACGGTTTGGCTCAGCCGCCGGATGACCGTCAACGGCTCGACGGCGGCCCTGCTGCTGCTGCTCGGCTTCGCGGCGACCGCCGGCGCCGAGTTCGTCCGCGAGGGGGTCCGCAAGCCCTACACCATCCGCGGGGCGTTGTACTCAAACTCAATCACCGAGCGTGAAGTCGCCCTGCTCCGCAAAACGGGCTGCACAACAAACGACCCCTACCCGCTCCGCGACAGGATTGAGTACCCCAACGAGCAACTCCGCACAGGGGCCCACGTCTTCCGCGTCCAGTGCAGCGTCTGCCACACCTGGGACGGCGCCAACGGCGTTGCGCACCTCGCCGAGACGTGGACGCGCGGCCAGCTCCGACAGAACCTCGCCCAGCTCCAGCGGACCAAGCCCTTCATGCCGCCATTCGCGGGCACCGCCGCGGAGCTCGAGGCGCTTGTCCAGTGGGTCGAGTGGCGCCGCGAGGCGATGCCGGAGTCCTGGGACGAGTCGGCTTCGCCAGAAACGATCGAGCAGATCCAGGCATTCCTCGACGAAGCCGGCACGCAGTCGGCGGTTGCGGGCTACCATCTCAACCAGCCCAACCCCGAAGACAATTGAGCCGGCGTGTCGTTCCGCCTTCCGCCCTCCTGCCCGGGCCTTCGAATGTTCCCCTTCAACGAACCAACGCCGACCGCCTTCTACTTGTTCCTTTACTTGGCGACGCTCGTGCTGCACGTGCTGCCGATGAACTACGTGCTGGCCGGGTCGACATACTTGGCGGGGCTCAGCGCCTGGGAAGCGGCCCTCGGCAGACGGTTAGCAGCGCAGGCGCCGATCGCGTCGACGCTGCGTGACTGGATGCCCTTCGCGTTAAGCGTCGCCATCACCGCCGGCGTCGCACCGCTACTGTTCATTCAGATCCTGTACAAAGAGCCCTTCTACACCGCCAACCTGTTGCTGTTCCACCGCTGGATGGCGATCCTCCCGGTGCTGATCGCCGCCTTCTACCTGCTCTACTTGCAAAAGTCGAAACGCCTTACCGAGGACCGGCCCTGGCTCCGGATGCTCCTCTCCGTCGGGGTGCTCGCCTGCTTCGCGTTTGTCGCCTGGTCGTGGACCGAGAATCACTTGCTGAGCACACGCGGCCAAGCCGCGTGGACCGAGCAGTACGCGTCCGGCGGTTGGTTCTACGGCGACCCCGAGCTGCCGCCGCGGCTCACGCTTTGGTACGTCGGCGCCTTCCCGACGCTGGCGGCGATCGTCGCTTGGCAGCTTGCCGTTTCACGACCGAGCGAGGAAGCGGAAGCAGACGCTGCGGCGCGCCGTTCACTTGCCCGGCTCGCCCTAAGCGCCCTCACCGCAGCAGCGATCGCGGCGGCCGTCTACGGTTTCTCGCTACCAGAAGACGTCCGCACGGGAGTTTTCCGCCGCGCGTCCGCCTATCTTGCGCTCGGCGGCATTGGCGCGGCGGCCCAGGTCTACGGCTGGGCGACCGTGCTCAAGCGGGGCGGGCCGCCGGCCGGCGCGCCGCTGGCGGCCATCAGCTTTGGCGTGCTCGCGGCGACAACCGGCGTGACCGTCGCCCGCGAGGCCCGGCGGCTCGCGGCGATCGACATCACGGCCTTCTACGAGTCCCACGCCCAGGCGAGCGGCGTCGGCGGGCTCGCGGTCTTCGTGCTGTTCTTCGCGGTGAACGCGGCCCTCATCGCCGGCGTCGTGGTGCTGGTCCGTCGGGGCCAGAAGCGGCACGCGAGTGGCAGCGGCGCCTAAGTCGACTGGCGGACGTGAG
>JBCCZD010000079.1:0-15644 GCA_039188275.1 Planctomycetota bacterium | reverse complement strand
GGAGACGCCGGCCTGGATCGCTTCGAGCACGCGTGACTTCTCGGCCTCGGTCGTGACCATGATGATCGTGACGTCGCCGTCGAGCTTGCGGATGTCCTGGATGACTTCCAGGCCGTTCTTGCGTGGCATGTTCCAGTCGGTGAGCACGAGGTCGAACTCGCCCGGCTTGAACAGGTTGATCGCTTCTTCACCGTCGGCGGCCTCGACCGCCGCGGGGATGCCGACCGCGCTGAGCGAGCGGAGGATGATCTTCCGCATGGTGCTGGAATCGTCGGCGACGAGGACTCGTGAGCTCATGGTGCTGCGGGCTCCGTAGCGGCGACCGCGGAGGGATCGCCCGGTGTCTTCCGGGATCGCTGCCCCAACCTCTGGGGCGTTTGACATCGAAAGCTACGTCACGCGCCGAACGTGTCAAACGCGGCAGCCCACCGACGGTAAGCCGATGCGAGAAGCCGTTTCGCCGGTTTCCGACCGACTCGCCAGAACAACCGTAAGAACCGTACCCAAGCCGCCGGGCCGATGGCGGTCCTCGCCTAGCTCAGCCACGCAGAATCTTTGTGAGTTGCTCTTCAAAGCCGGAGACGATCTTGCCCTTGAACATCGCGGCGGCGAACGGCAGGTCGCCGGAGATGTCAATCCGGTCGTCTTTCACGTCCAGGGCGCCCGAGATCTTGAATCCGAACGTCTTGAAGCTGAAGGAGAGGGTACCTCCCTCCCAAGACTGTTCGAGGTCGCTTACTTGGTCGCCCATCCGCTCCTTGAGCTTCTCGGAAAAGCCCTGTACGCGGCTAACGGCTTCTTCTCGGCCCAGGCTGTGGGGAACGGTGAGGTCGTAGCTCGGCATCGCGGAGGGCTCCAGGGCGATCGGGGGCACGCCGTGTCCGCGGGCGGACAGCTAGTTGGCTCACGAAAGTTAGCCCCTCTCGCTCGTGAGGACGAGGCCTATTCTTAGGGCAAACGACCGGGCCTGAAGGCAAACACGCTACAAACCGGGGCGGTCGTCGTAGCTGCGGCGGTCTTGATCGTGCCAGAGTGGCAGGCCTTGCTGCGCCCGATTGGCAAGGACCGCGAGCTTCTCATCGCTGCCGGGCAAGGCGCCCGTTGAGGGGAAGCGAAGGCAATCCGTATCCGCGGGTTCGTAATCCCATTCCCCTTGCTGGATGGCGTCGAGAATCGATTTCCTGATGGTGTCCGGCATGATTGATCTACTCCTGCCTTCGCAAAACCGTGACGCGCGAGACCCCGACGGAACCCGACGAGGCCCAAGGTCGCAGCTGCGCAGTGTTCGATTACGCAGTGTTCGATTGCGCAGTGTCGAAGCTACGCGGTGTCACAGCTAAGCAGTGTCGCAGTGGCCTGCCCGCCGCCGCCCTCCATTCGATACCAGCCAGCTCTTCGGCCGGTCGGCCGCAGCGGACGATCTCCCCTCCTCTTTCTCCTTGCGAGGAAACAACAGCCTTGACGATTAGCGCCGTCGGACGCTTCGGCGGCTAAAGGACACGCCTCGATTCATCGAAAAGGCTCGATCGCTGGAACCGTGCCCGCGCGGAAACCGAGCGAGCGCGTCGCCGCGGTGGGGCAGCCGATCGAGCACCAAACGCGGTCCTGCAGGGGGCGAGACCCTGCTATTCCAATCGGTACCCGTCCACCTGGAAGAGACCGCCACGACGCTGTGACCCACCAGAACAAAACGTGGGTTCGCACCACCCTTAGCGGTAGCTGGCTGCCCCGCCAGCGGTCCCGAGTATGAGGAATCTCGCGGGCAAGTCAAACTTTTTCGCGTGCCAATTGCGGCGGCGTCTCGGCGCCCGCTAAGGCGTTCGCCACGCGCTTGGTCGCCTGCCGGCAGACAGCCGCTTTGCGGTCCCCGCCGCAGACAATGCCGCGCACGCCGACCACATCAGCGCCGGCGTTGGCGGCTTCGGTGACGGTTTGGAGGTCGAGCTTGCCGGCGAGGGCAAACCCGGCGCCCGCGGCGTGTGCGATCGCCGCCAGCCTCCGCAGTTCGGCCGGATCGACGTGGGCGAACAGCGGGGCGCCCGATTTGTCGTAGGTGTCGATCATCACCCACCGCAGTGACAACGCCCGCGCCGACGCGACGACCTCGGCGGGCGGTGGAGCGTCGGCGGCCGGGTGGTCGGCATACGCGACGGGCGTGAGCCCGATGCCCCGCCCCAACGCATGCCTGGCCCTTTGGAACTCCGCAACCCAGCGGCGACCGCCACCCAATCCGGCGAGGCCGACTTTCACCATCGCCGGAGTCAGCCCCGCCAAGCGGGCGATGGCCAACGGCGCCGCGGCCCCCACTTCGGTCAGCTCACCCGCAGCGAGCGTGACCGGGCGCCGGCCCGCGACGACGCGGACGATCTGTTCCACCGTCGAGAGTGGGGCGGCGCCGAGCGGTCCGTTTTGTGGCTCTTTGACGTCGATGATCGCCGCCCCGCCGGCGATCGCCGACTCGGCCTCGAGAACGCTGCGAACACTCACGAGCAGTTGAGTTCCACCGCTCAATCGGCTTTCGAATGCAGCGGGTTGGCTTTCATGCGAAGTCGTTGGATTTTCAGGGGCTACGGGCGCCATGCGTGCAGCCTTGCGTGTTGCGAATCGGATCGGCGGGATTGTAAGGGTTTCGCCGGGGTTCTGTGGAGAGCCGAGCCACGCCGTTCGGTCCGTCCCGCGGTTTGGAAGCGGGCCAACCCGGGGGTGACCTACGGTAGATCAGGCCCGACGACCCGCTCCTGTTGGCGGTGGGCCGCGATAGACGAAACACCGAGGGGCCGCTACGCTTTTCACTGGCAATCGCCTTAGTCTTCGCCAGCCCGGCTTGTGCGTCGGCGGCGGAGGCGTTCGCCAGGTCGATCGCGACGCGGCTCGTTCGGTGTTCCCCGCTGGGAACCCTCCCCTCCCCCAGGGATTTCGAACGGAGCCGCGCAGTCATGTCAACGGATACCCTCACGATGACCCACGCCGGTAGTTCGAGCGGCGAGAGCACGCGTGTTGTGCTCGGCATCCTCGCCGCTCTGATCGCTTACGTTGTTGCGTTGCTTGCCGGAGTGCCGCAGCAGCTGACCGAAGCGGTGGCGAACGCTTCGCATGGCGAACACCACGCCGCGGAGGCTCACGCGGACGCCTCCCATGCGGATGGGGCTCATCCGATGGGATCGCACGCAAGTGCTGCGGGTTCGGACGCCCACGCCGGGGATCACGCTTCCGGCCGCGGCGCTAGTCACGCCGATGGTCGAGCCGGCGCCCAGGGCGGCGCTACAGGTCATGCCGAGGCTCACGGCTCGGGGGCCGGCCACGCGGCCGCCGCCGCGCCGCCGGTCTGGACGGTGATCCCGTTCGTGCTGCTGCTGGGGTCGATTGCGGTGCTGCCGTTGATCCCTGCGACCGAGCACTGGTGGGAGTCCAACACCAATCGCTTCAAGGTCGCCGCGGGGCTGGGGCTCGTTACGCTCGCCTACTACGGCTTCGTGCACGAAACGCCCGTCGAAGGCCACTTCCCTGCTCACTACACGGCGGAGGCGGAGGGCGGGCTGTTCGAGGTGGGGTTCGTTAGGGCGATCCTCGGGAACGCTATCCTTAGCGAGTTCGTCCCCTTCATTGTTTTGCTGTTTAGCCTCTACACGATCAGCGGCGGCATCCGTATCGAGGGCGACCTCCAAGCCACGCCGACGACTAACGCGTCGTTCATGGCCGCCGGCGGTCTGCTGGCAAGCTTTATCGGCACGACCGGCGCCGCGATGCTGCTCATCCGCCCGTTGCTGGAGACCAACGCCGAGCGCAAACGCGTTGTCCACACGGTTGTCTTCTTCATCTTCATCGTCTGCAACTGCGGCGGCTGCCTGCTGCCGATCGGCGACCCCCCGCTGTTCCTGGGCTACCTGCACGGGGTCGACTTCTTTTGGACCCTCGGGCTTTGGTCGCCTTGGCTGCTGTGCAACGGCCTGCTGCTGGGCTTCTACCTGCTGGTCGACAACTTCTACCACTACCCAAAAGAGACGATCCGCGACCGCGAGCGCGACATCGAGCGCGTGCGGAGCCTCGAGTTCAGCGGACTGGCGGTCAACGCCCCGCTGCTGCTGGGCGTCGTCGCGGCGGTCGCACTGCTCGACCCGTCGAAGGTTGTTCCCGGCAGCGAGTGGCTGCTGGGTTACGAGTGGCACGCCTGGATGTACTTCCGCGAGGTCGTTCAGCTCAGCCTCGTGGCGATCTCACTCGCCTTCGGCGCCGCCTGGGTGCGGGAGAAGAACGGGTTCAACTACCACGCCATTGTCGAGGTCGCCGCACTGTTCTGCGGCATCTTCGTCTGCATGCAGCCCGCGTTGCAGATCCTGGGCGTGTACGGCGACCAGCTCGGCGTCGATTCGCCGACGAAGTTCTTCTGGATCACGGGCGGTTTGTCGAGCGTGCTCGACAACGCCCCCACATACCTCGTCTTCTTCGAGACCGCCAAGTCGCTCCCCGTCGACGCAAACGCGACGATGGTTAGCGGCACCGGCGTCTCGGAAAGCGTGCTCGTGGCGATCAGCCTCGGCGCCGTCTTCATGGGGGCGATGACCTACATCGGCAACGGGCCGAACTTCATGGTCAAGGCGATCGCCGAGCAGTCGGGCGTGCGGATGCCGAGCTTCTTCGGCTACATGGGTTACAGCTGCGTCTGCCTGCTGCCGGTACTGGTGATCGTCGCCTTCCGGCACGTCGGGTAGGCGGCTGCCGCCCGATACTGACACAGGCCTGTTGGCGGCCCACGCGCCCGCGTAGAATGCGTCCTCGCGTATTAAAAACCAACACCGGCGCCGACTCCGCGCACCCACGTGTCGCACCAGACCGTCACCACGGCCGCTCACCTCGAAGACCTCTGCGCCCGGATGAAGGGCGCGGAGCGGATCGGCTTCGACACGGAGTTTGTCTCCGAAGACACGTTCCGCCCGCAGCTCTGCTTGGTGCAGGTGGTCGTCGGCGAGCACATGGCGGTGATCGACCCGCAGGAGGTCGACGACGTGGAGCCCTTCTGGCGGGTGCTGGCCGAGGGCGACCACACGACCGTGGTCCATGCAGCGCGGGAGGAGATCAACTTCTCGCTCACGGCGATCGGCGCCCCACCGGCGAACATCTTCGACACGCAGCTCGCGGCCGGCTTCTGCAGCACCGAGTACCCGGCCGCGTACAGCTCGGTGGTGACGCGGTTCCTCCGCCGGAAACTCGCCAAGGGAGAGCAGCGGACCGACTGGCGTAAACGACCGCTGACCGCCGAACAGATCAACTACGCGCTGGAGGACGTGCGGCACCTCTTCGCGTTGCACGACACGATCGCCGGCAGCGTCGAGAAGCTAGGCCGCACCGAATGGCTCGCCGCCGAGACCGAGGCGTTCGTCGCCGAGGTGATCGCCGCGCGGTCGCGCATGCGGTGGCGGAAGGTCTCCGGCGCCGGGAGCCTTCCGGCTCGCGGCATGGCGATCGTCCGCGAGCTGTGGATGTGGCGCTACGCCGAGGCGGAACGCCGGGACCTGCCACCCAAACGGATCTTGCGGGACGACTTGATCGTCGAACTGGCGAAGCGTCGGACCGCCCGTCCCGAGAAGATCCGCGCCGTCCGGGGGATGCAGTACGGCCAGCTCAAGAAATCAATCAACGCCATCGCCGAGTGTGTGCAGAAAGGGCTCGACGCGTCCGTTGACGACCTGCTGCCCGCCAGCCGTCATTCGCCACCGCCCCAGCTGAACCTGTTGGGGCAGTTCCTGTCGCCGGCGATCACAAGCATTTGCCGCAGCGAATCGATGGCGGCGAGCCTCACGTGCACCGCGACCGATGTCCGCGACCTGATCGCCTACCGGCTTGGGTTCGCGGCGCCCGGCGCCGGCGAGCCCGTCCTCGCCTCGGGTTGGCGTGCCGAGCTGGTCGGCAACCTGATTGACGACCTGCTGGCGGGACGGAAGAGCATCCGCATCGATAACCCCAAGCGTGAACACCCGCTGGCGATCGAATCGACCGCCGACGGCGGATGACTCGCGCCCCGCCGGGTTAATCCTTAGTCTCGGCTCTAGCGCGGGTAGACGAACTCATCGAGCGTGCGGGCCGAACGGTTGGAGTCGCTCACGTCGATCGCTTCTTCCGTGTAGAAGCGGGTCATCTCTTCTTCGGCCAAGCGGATGTCCAGGTCGCGGCACAACACCTCGGCGCGGAAGACGTGCGTCCCCGCCTGCTCGGCCTTGGCCCGGATCCGGATGACCGTCTCGGCGCCCGCGGCGAGCCGCTCGAGCGTATCGATCGCGACGCGGCCATCGCTCACCGAGTACTGAGCGCCCTCCACGGCGTTGGGCTCAATACCCTCGGAGAACAACGCGACGATGTTGACGTTCTCTGCCGCGCTAGCGCCGCGGTTCTTGACGCGGATCTCGTACACCACGTCGGCGCCGACGGGCAGCGGGCCCTTCGGGTCGCGGACATCCAGCCGGAGGTCGGCGACGGCGATCACCCGCGTCGCCGCCTTGGATGAGTCGCCAACTAGCCGGTCGGCCGTGGCCGCGGCGAAGGTAAACGTGTTGTCGCCGGCGCGGCTCGACGCGCCGCGGATTTGTAGGTAGCGGTCGTCCCCGGGCCGCAGCGAGCCGACCCGCCAAGCCAGGCGCCGCTTGGCCGGGTCGTACTTCTGGCCCGGGCTGGTGGCCTGCAGCTCGAAGCCGGCCGGCAGGTCGACGATAAACGTCACGTCCTCGGCCTTGGCGGTGCCCGGGTTGCGGACGCGGAAGTAGTAGGTCCCTAGGGCGCCGGCGTACTTCTGCGACGGGCCACGCCAGTCGACCTCGAGGCTTGGCTTGCGGCAGAAGAGCCGCTTCTCGGAAGCCGCTTCGACGCCGCCGGTGGCGGTGGCGCGGGCGAGGATCGCCAGCTCACCCGCCTCGCGTGCGGTGAGCTCGACCTCGATGGTCTTGCTTACGCCCGCGGCGATCGGGCCAATCGTGTGGCGGCTCGCTTGCTCGGGCGACTTACCCGGCGGGAGCAAGTGGATGGTCACCTGCTCGGCGGTCCCCGTGCCGGGGTTGCTCAGTTGCAGTTCGTAGCGCTGGGGGACCCCGTACAGCACCTCGTCGGGCCCGGAGACAGCGAGTTCGAGCTTCGGCTCCTGGACCTCGACAACCGTCTTTCCGCCGACGGGCGCGTGCGTCCAGTCGATGCCAAGCTCGATCGGCTTGCCTTCCCTGGCGATCAGCTTGACCGACATCCGTGCGACGCTCTGGGCGTCGAGTTCGCCGACCCGCCACTCAAGCGTCTTTCCCGCCAGCGCTCCGCCGGTGCGGTCGACCAGGCCGGTAGAAGAATCGGTGTTCACCACATCGGCCCACGCGGGGACGCTGACGCGCGCCACGAGGTCCTCCGCCGTCGCGCCGCCGCGGTTCGCGAGCACAACACGGTACTCCGCTTCACGGCCGATCACGATACGCCGGGGCCCATCAACGCGCGAGGCAATCAGCGGCATCTTCTCAGAGAGGAGTACTTCGGACTCGCTCGCCGAGAGCGGCGCCGAGGTTGCGTCAACAACGGGCGGCTGGGGCGCTGCCCGCATGCTCGCCAGCGGCGAGCCAGGGACGCGGCTCTCAGCCGTCACGCCGCCGAACTTGAGCAGAGGGTCACCCGACGTGATGACGCCGATTAAGGGGGCGCTGGCGGTCTCCTGAGCGGCGACGGGGTTAGAGGTTGGGACTCTCTTGCGTTGGGGCGCCGGCGCCGCGGCGACCCGCGGCTGGGGCCTCGCCACCTGCACCGGCGCCGCTTGCGGCGCGGGTTTCTCGGCTGACGACTCGGCTGTTGATGGGATCGGCTCGCTTGTGGCATAGCGACCGCCAACGTTGGCGAGTTCCGCCAGCCCCGCGGCGAAGGCGTCTTCAGCGGGGTCCTCGCGCTTCGTGCCGTCGGCCGGCGACACTGTGCTGGCTACCGGTTGCGATTCGGGTGACGCGGGAGAGTCCTCGTTCGCCGCGGCGTCCGCCTGGGCGAGCTCCGCCGCGATTTCGGCGGCAAGTGACTTGGTCAACGCACGAGTCACAGGTTGCTTAGCCCGCTTTTGTGCCGGTGTCTTGGCGCTGTTTCCGGTCCTGGGGGCACTTGCGTCCAGCAAGGCCTGCCGCAGGTCGTCGTTTCCGAGTTCGACCCGCTTGCCCTCAACGGGGGACGGCCGGGAAGCCGTCCGCGGCGGCGGCGACAGAACGCTGCCGGCACGCGCGGGGGCCCGCCGCGTCAGCGGCGTTGGCGCCGCGGAACGCCTTCTTGTCGCCGCAACGCCGGGCTTGGCGTCCTTCGTTGCGGCGTGTTGGTTTGTCTTGCCTTGCTCGGCAGCGCCGCGGCGTTTTGGCTTCACGGTCGGCTCCGGGGATGGCTTCGAAGTCGGCCGCGAAGCCACCTTCGCCGCCGGCGGTTCCGGCGCCGCCGGGCGCTGGCGGAGGCCCCGCATGATCCGCGCGCGGGCAGAACCGACGCCCTTCGCCGCGTTCCGGTCGGAGGCCGCCTGGGCCGGCTTGCTTGAGCTTTGCGTCGAAGCGGGTTCCGAGACTTCCCGTGAGCGCCGGCCGAAGACGTCGCTCGGCAACAGGTCCCGCGGGTTGAGACGCGGCAGTCGGCTGCGGATGGCGTTGGCCGCTGAACGCGGAGACGAAGCCGTGTCTGTCGACGACGTCTTGGGTAGCGGCGCTTCGTTGCGTTGCTCGCCCGGCGCCGTATTCAGCGGGGCCGACGTCCGCGAGCGACTTGGCGCCTGAGCGGAGCGTGTTGGCTGAGCGCTCCGCGGGACCGCTGGCTGTGAACGGCGGGTCGCCTGCGAGGGGCGCTGTGCGGGCGCGGCGGGCTGCGCCTGCGCTTCGGCGTCCTTTCGGCCCCAGCCGAAGCGGAATGACGCGAGCCGCTCGGCGAGCGTCTTCGAACCCGTCTCCTCCTCAGCCGGCGCGAGTGACGCTGTCGCCAGCGTGATTGCTAGGGCGGCGCCAATCAACCTTCCGTGCCGCGTCATCGTACGCATCGTCATCGGACGCATCCTTGCGTGGGGGGGCATCACCGTCGAGCAGCCCTCACGTGGGGAGAGGGAATCCGCCCGCTGTCGGAGGGGTATCGGCGTGCCCGGTGACGAGGGTTAAACCAATCACCGGAGATTTGCCGATTAGTGCGACCGCGAAAGATGCGAAGAATGGGTGGCAGCCGATGCCGCCCGGCGTGCTAGCTGGTCGCGACTTGGGTGTCGGTCGACACTTCGAAGCCGAGGTCTTCCAGCATCGCGTAGTCGGCCGCGGGGGCCTGTCCCTTGGTCGTTAGGTAGTCGCCCACAAAGAGCGAATTTGCTGCGTGCAGGCCAAGCGGCTGCAGGCTGCGCAGGTGCATTTCCCGCCCGCCGGCGATGCGGATCTCGCGGTCGGGGTTTACCAGGCGGAACATCGCGAGCACCTTCAGGCAGAACCGCGGGTTGAGTGGCTGTTGGCCGGTGCTGCCCTGCCCCTCTAGCGGCGTGCCCTCGATCGGGTTCAAGAAGTTGACCGGGATCGACTGGACGCCGAGGTCGCGGAGTTCGATCGCCATGCTCACGACGTCGGCGGGCTTCTCGCCCATGCCGATAATGCCACCGGAGCACATCTCCATACCGGCGGCGCGGACCGCCCGCAGCGTGTCGACGCGGTCTTGGTAAGTGTGCGTCGAGCAGACCTCGGCGTAGTACTCACCGCTGGTGTTCAGGTTGTGGTTGACCCGATCGACGCCGCACGCCTTGAGCCGGCCCGCCTGGTCGTCGTCCAGCAGACCCAGGCAGGCGCAGATGTCGAGGTCGAACTTCTGCTTGACCTCGGGGACGATGGCCTCGACGGCACGCATCTCGCGTTCGCTCGGGCCGCGGGCCGAGATGACGATGCAGTAGGTCTTCGCCCCCCGCTCGGCGGCGACGCGGGCGCCGTCCATCAGCTTGTCGCGGCTGAGGATGTTGTACTTGGGGACTTCCGCCTCAGAGACCTTCGACTGCGAGCAATACCCGCAGTCTTCGGGGCACAGCCCGCTCTTGGCGTTCATCAAGAAGTAGAGCTGCACCCGCCTGCCGAAGTACTGCTGTCGGACCCGGTAAGCGGCGTCGAGCAGCGCGAGCAGTTCCCCGTCGGGGCAAGCGAGCACGGACTCGGCCTGCTCGGCTGTGAGTGGAGCGCCGGCGAGGACCTGGTCGGCCAGGGCGTTCCAGCGCCGGGTGGCGAGAGAAGGCTCAAGGGCATTCATACTTTCGTTACTCACGCTGTTAGGGCCACGGCCGCGCAGCTTGCGAAGGAGAGTAGTATCTGGGCGCGGGTCGCCGGCGGGCAAGGGGGCGCAGTAGCGTTGGCCCCGCGGATCTAGTACCGTCTAGCCATGCACCTTGTCCGCGTCGGCGTCCTTGGCCAGGTGGGCCGCTTCCGATCGACCGACGGCGCCCGTTACCAACGCGGGGCGCGGGTTGTCGTGCGCACGGCCCGGGGGTTGGAAACCGGCGAGGTGCTCTCCGAGTCAACCGGTTCTGGCGGCGACGGCGAGTTGCTGCGGGGCATGACCGTCGAGGACGACCTGCTCGCCCAGCGGCTAGCCCGCCGCGGCAACGACGCCTTTCGGGCCTGCGTCGGCCGACTCGAAGAGCGGGGGGTCGAGGCGGTGTTGGCCGATGTCGAGCTGTTGTTCGACGGGCGGGGCCTCTACTTCCACTTCTTGGGGGACGTCCCGCAGGAGGCCGAAGCGCTTACCGCCGAGCTGGCTGAGGTCTATGAAGCCGAGGCCCAGATCGGCCGATTCGCCGAGACACTCTCCGAGGGGTGCGGCCCGGGCTGCGGGACCGAGGCCGCCAAGGGCAGCGGCGGCTGCGACTCGTGCGCCACGTGCGCGGTCGCGAGTGCCTGCAAGCCCTAGAGCGTTCAACCGTTAAGCGTAGCGTCTTGGGCTTGTCGAGCCCGCGCCTGGCTTCGTTGACCCGCATCGACGAATCGATGGATCCGCCTGCTTCGGTCGCCTTGTCAAGCTTGCCTCGCCTACGCCCAAGCCGCTAACACGAACGGAAGCGTACTCTACCTGGGCGAACGTGGAGTCAATCGCCCTGCCGGTCGGCCGACACGGGGGGTTGGTCCCACAACCGGTGGGGGTCGCCCCAACGCCTCATCTCGGCCAGCAGCAGCGCTTCCATCTCGGCACGCTTCTCCGCGTGCGCCGCATCGGCGGCGAGGTTCTTCTGCTGGGGCATGGGCCGCACGCCCGTCAGCAACACGACCGCCTCGTCTTGGTGTTCGCCGAGCAGCTCGTGGGGGTTCGCCGCGAGGTTGAAGAGCTGCGTCTGCCGGACGCCTGAAGACGGGGCGTCGTACTTGATCAGTTTCCAGTCTCCCTTGCGCACGCAGCGGATGCCCGGTTTCTTCCCGCCCGCGTAGGCGCCGTACAGCACCTCACGCGTGGCCTGCGATTGGCCCAGCAGCACGGGCTGGAAGCTGACGCCCTCGTTGGTCTCCGGCGCTTCGACGCCCGCGAGGTCGCAGAAAGTCGCGAACAGGTCTAACAGGTAGACGTTGCCCCGCGCCCGAGAACCGGGGGCGATGCCGGGCCCGCGGACGATCATCGGCACACGCCAAGTGTGCTCATACAGGTTTTGCTTCCCGATGAGCCCGTGCCGGCCGATCGCGATGCCGTGGTCGGAGGTGTAAAAGACGTAGGTGTTGTCGAGCTCGCCCGTCTCTTCGAGTTTGTCGAGTACCCGCGCGAGCTGACGGTCGATGTTCTCCGCGCAGGCGTACTCGCGGCCGATCTCGTTGCGGACGGTGCGCGCGTCGCGGTTGGCCCAGACGCCCTCGACGGCGACCTCGTCGCGGACGCCCGGGTGGGTGTTGTCGAAGGGGTGGCACGGCAGGTAGTTGGGTGGCAGGGCGGGCTGCCGCGGGTTGGCCGGCGGGAGCGTCGCCGGGTCGCGGTGGTTGGTGGCGCCGTACTTCGCGAGCAGCCCGGGAGTGCCGTCACGGGTGTCGTGCGGGTGAGAGAACCCGAGGTAGAGCAGGAACGGTTTGGTTGTCGCCGACGCCTGGCGGGCGTCGAGGAACTCAATCGCCTGTGTCGCGTGCCAGGCGCTGCCACTTGCCTTGGTTCCGCCCCGCTTGGTGGCGACGCGGCGGACCTCGAACTCAGCGTTCGCCGCCGGGTAGCTGTTGCCCGCTTTGCACGTCCGCATCGTGGCGTACCCGGCCCGGCCGAAGACGGCGCCGATCGTCTGGCTGGCGAGCCGTTTGCCCCGAACGCCGCGGTCGCCCGGGCCGACCGGCAGCCGCCATAGGGTCCGACCGCTCATGATCATGTGGCGCGAAGCCCAGCAGACCGCGCCGCTAAAGGAGCCCATGTGGTAGGCGCCGTCGATCACCATCCCTTCGCGGGCGAGGCGGTCGATGGCCGGTGTGTCGAGCTCGGAAGCGTTGTTGTAAGAGCGGAAGTCAAAGGGCGACTGGTCGTCCGCCAGCACAAACAAGATACTCGGGCGAACGATGTCAGCTCGCGCCGCGGCGGGCGGCTGTAGGACGGCTAGCCCGATGGCGGCCAGCGCCGCATGCACAAAGGGTTTCAAGACGATTGCTCCCAGGTTGCGCGTCCGAGTCGATCGACCCCGCCGGCGACTCACTCGCCCGCGGCGCCGAGCGACGCGAGGAACTCGCTCATCTCGCCCGCTGCGTGGGCGTCGCCCCGGGCCCGCGCCGCTTCGATGCCGGCGCGCAACACGTCGCGGGCTTCGTTAACTCGGTCGAGCCTCGTGAGCTGCTGCCCCGCCATGAAAAACGCCGGCACGTAGGGGGGGATCGTCACGCCGCAGCTCGGCGAGCCCCGCGAGGCTGGCGTCGTTGTCGCCCTCCTTGTCCTGCTCGAGCGCCAGGCTGTAGCGCAGGAAGGTGTCGCCGGGCTCTTCGGCCAGCATCGCTTCGATCTTCTCGCGTCGCGTTGCCATGCGTTGGCGTCCTGCGGGGTTCCATCAAAAGTCGTTGCTGAGCATCAGCAGTTTGCCCTTGGCGGGCGCGTCGCCTTCGACCGCGATGTAAAGCACGCCGCCGCCGCCGAACGCCATGGCCGTCGCCCTCGGCAGGTCTGCGATCCTTGTGGCGCGGGCAACCGCGCCGCCCGAGGCGTCGAGCCCCGCGTCGATGCGGAACAAGCCGCCCGTCGAGTCGCCGTTGGCCAAGGCGTACAGCCGTCGTTCGGCGGGGCGCGGCACGGGGCTGTAAGCGATCGCGACGACGCCGGGCAGGTTGAGCGGCATCGCGACCGGTGCGCCCGAGCCGCGTTGCGGGTCGGGGTCCGCGAACAGCAACCGCGGGCCCCCCTCCCCTTCGGCAACCGCGGCGACGTAACCCCGCTCGCTCGCGGCGATCGCCAGCAGCCGCATCGCGCTCGGGAACTCCTCGGTGGTTGTCAGCGGGCGGAACGCGCTGACGATGCCGCTGGTGTGCCGGGCCCGCAGCACGCGGCCGCCTCCCCGGGCGCCTCGGAACGCCGTGAACGCGTAGCGGCCGTTGACCGCCAGCCCGGCGTAATACCCAAGCGTGTCTTCGACGCTGCCGGGCAGCAACTCACTGACGCTCTTCTGCCTAACCGACGCCGTGACGCCCGATGGGTTGTCGAGCAGCCGCATGACGCGCAACCCGCGTCCCGAACGCAACGCCTCTCCGAAGCCGACAATCAGGGTGCGCTCGTCAAGCAGTGCTGCGCACAGCCGTTGGGAACCCTCCGGGAGCTCGATCTGCGTGACCTCGGCAAGCTTCGGCGCCGGGGCGGCTGGCTCGACGACGAGGACTCGGCCGGAACCGGCTTCAACGATGAAGACTTGCTCCGCGTGACCCTTGCCCGCCGGGCGGACGCCGAGTGCCGCCGGCAAGGAAAACCCTGCAACGTCGAAGCCGCCAACCGCCGCTGGCGATTGCGCTGTTGCCGACGGCGTCGGCGCTGGGTCCGCCAAAGCCGGCGCCCTCGGCGCCACTAGTAGCGCAATCGCAGTGGCCAAGAACCTGACCGTTTGACACCTGAGAACCATTGGGCGGCTAGGCAACGACGCCATGCTCGGCCTCGTAGCGGGTGATCTTGTCCTCGTGCTCGAGCGTGAGGCTGATGTGGTCGAGGCCGTTTAGCAGGCAGTGGCGGCGGAAGTCGTCGACGTCGATCGTGGCCTCAAAGCCGCGCCCGTCCCGGAGCACGCGGTCCTCGAGGTCGGCCGTCAACTTGTAGTCGGCGTGCTTGCCGGCCCGTTGGAAGAGTTGCTCGACCTGTTCCTCGTTCAGCACGATCGGCAGCATGCCGTTCTTGAAGCAGTTGTTGTAGAAGATGTCCGCGAAGCTCGGCGCCACGATCACGCGGAAGCCGTAGTCTTCGAGCGCCCACGGGGCGTGCTCGCGGCTCGACCCCGAACCGAAGTTCCGCCGCGCCAGCAACACGCTCGCGCCCTGCGCTTCCGGCTTGTTGAGCTCAAACTCCGGGTCGTCGACGCCATCGGGCGTCTTCCGCCAGTCCCAGAACAGGAACTCGCCAAACCCAGTCCGCTCGATCCGCTTGAGGAACTGCTTGGGGATAATCTGGTCGGTATCAACGTTGGCCCGGTCCATGGCGACGACCAGGCCGGTGTGTTTTCTGAAAGGAATCATAGGACGCATCAGGAGATTGGATGGAGGACGTATAGCTCGCACGGATGGCAGTCGAACTACACGTCTTCCATCCATCGATCTTCTTCCTTCTCCGATTGTGTCAGTGGAATGTCTAGGCGGGGCTGTAGACGGTGGGTGTCTTCGTCACATCCAACTTCGAACGGCAACTTACCATCCTTCGCGGGCCAAAGCGCTTGCACCGCAGCCAGGTCTTTATCTACACGCCTCGCAAACGCCATAGCGTATCCGAGATACCGCGTGTACTGAGACTCGTGAACTGTCTTGATGCCTACAACGCTTGCGAACGCCGGGTCATCAACAACGCCTGGCACGTCAAACCTTGAACCCTGCCGCAAACCTTCAACGAAATCTTTTAGCAAACGCTGTGCAGTTGGCGGCTGCAGACCAAATGTAATTACTTCGGGGTGACTAAACGTATCAATCAATCCCACCGTGTACATAAACGGAGGATCCCAATCAAAAACACTGATCGCTTGCCATCCATGTTCTCGAACGCCATTAGCGATTTCATCATCGTCGCCCATGGCTAGTTCCCCCACTCTCGCACGTCAACAAAATGCCCCGCGCACGCCGCGGCGGCGGCCATGGCGGGGCTGACCAGGTGCGTCCGGCCGCCGCGTCCTTGGCGGCCTTCGAAGTTGCGGTTGCTGGTCGAGGCGCACCGTTCGCCCGGCTCGAGCTTGTCGGGGTTCATCGCTAGGCACATGCTGCAGCCGGCCTCACGCCAGTCGAAGCCGGCCTCCTTGAAGACGCGGTCCAGGCCCTCTGCCTCGGCCTGCTGCTTCACCACGCCCGAGCCGGGGACGACCATCGCGTCGACGTGGTCGGCGACCCGTTTGCCCTTGGCGGCGGCGGCGGCGGCGCGGAGGTCTTCGATACGGCCGTTGGTGCAGCTGCCGATGAAGACGCGGTCGAGTTTTAATTCCGTGATGGGCGTCCCCGCCGTGATGCCCATGTACTCAAGCGCCTGGGCGGTCG
>JBCCZD010000078.1:0-15685 GCA_039188275.1 Planctomycetota bacterium | reverse complement strand
TCGTCGGCGAGGCAGATCTGCGTGAAGATCGGCCCCTTCTGGAACTCGAACCGACGCCGCCCGTCGGGGTCTTCGACGATCAGGTTGGTGCCAAGGATGTCGGCCGGCATCAGGTCGGGCGTGAACTGGATCCGGTTGAAGTCGAGGTCCAACACCTGCGACAGCGTCTTGATGAGCACCGTCTTGCCCAGCCCCGGCACCCCCTCCAGCAGCGCGTGCCCGCCGCAGAACAGGCACGTCAGCACGCCGTGCACGATGTCCGAGTGCCCGACAATGACCTTGCCGATCTCGTTATAGACGGCCTTGTACCGCGTCGCGAACTGCTCGGCGCGTTGTTCGATGGAGTCGCCTAGGGACATTATACGTTGGTCTTGTGGTTGGTTGAGGTTTAGTAGGGGGATGGGGGGATGACGTTGGAGATAAGGGGGATGGTCGAATGCGAGTGATGAGCTCGCGACCATTGGCGATCAATTGTATGCGTTTAGAGAACCTCGACGACGACCGCCCAGTCGTCATCAGACTTCGGCCGCTGATTGCGCCTGCCGAAGCAACTACTCGGCACCAGCTCGCTGTTGGGGCCGCGGTGACCGATCCGTACGTCCACCGCTGATGGCGTGCGAGCTCTTTTCTTGGCGAACTTCATCTCAATCTCGAATACGTAGTTGGTGGTCGGACTGGTTCCCATGGCCGGACTGTAGCCATTCCCAGCGATCTTGTACCGCCCACGGTCGTACTGCTCAATCAACAAGCTTTCTACAAGGTCGCACCAGTACTCGCTGCTGGCGGGGTTCTTGGACATCCCCGGCACGCGGGACAGGTAGTGTTCAACAACGCTGTTGAGCTCACCCTCGCGTTCGATTGTGACACGGTCTTCTCGGGAAGCGGACACCCACTTCCACACGGCCGCACACATGGCAAGCTCAAGTCCACAAGCTTCACGACTCGTTGGTTCGGCGAAAAATACCTCCGTCATTCCGGTTCTTACTGCTGCCAGCCAAAGGGTGCTTCGCTCAAGGCTGGCCATCCCCCCTTATCTCCAGCTTCATCCCCACATCTCCCTACCGTAGCGTCACTCTTCGCGATCACGCTTCGCCTTCTGCTTCGCTTTGAGCAGCCGTTCGGTGTAGCTCTCTTCGCGTTTCTGTTCTTTGCTCTCGGCCATGCCGCCGCCTTGTTTGGGCTGAGTTGGTTTGGCAGCGGGGGCGTCGGGCGCGAATAGCGGCGACTCGTCGGCGTCGACCGACTCGCCGGCTTCGTACCGCGCGGAAGACCGGCCGGTCGTTTGCTCTCGCACTTCCGCTTTGCGGCTCCGCAGGCGGCTCATCGTTTCGGCCTGCTTCTCCTCGGGCTGCCGGCGGAGGACGTGCCGGGCGAGCCACGCCCCAGCGGGCCCCATCCACTCCGTGCCGATCTGCACCCGGCGGACGAAGACATCGGCCAGGAAGACGCAGCTGCTGAGCAGCACCAGCAGCGGCCAGATATCTTGGCTGGCGAACGTCGGCGGCTGGTCGCGGCGGTAGGGGTCGACGGCGACCAGCGGCTCGGGCAGTTCGCCCTCGGTCGGGAGTTGAACACCCGCCTCGTCGTCGATCACCTTGCCGGGCGACCCTTCCTTCGGGGCCAACCGGGCGATTTCTTCCAGCAGCGGGCGGTTGGTCTGGCGGTCGCGGAACTCGTCGCTGTAGCCGACGTTCACGCCGGTCCGGATGATCGCCTGCCCGCCGCCCGGGTTGATCGAGAGCAGGTAGCTGCCCGCGTCGGGCGAGTCGAACTGGGCCACGTACCGGCCGGGCGCCGTTTGCTCGAACACCAGGCCGGTCGAGCCGAGGTCGGGCGTCACCGCCGAGCCGGTCATCGCGCGGGCGTTGATGAACTCGTCGTCTTTGTCGAGGGCGTCGACAATCACGCGCGTCTTGCCGTCCCTCGTTTCGGTGGCGACGGTGTAGCCGGCGGTGTCGCCGGTGGGCCGCATCGACCAGCGGACCAGCTGGCTGAAGAAGCGGTCGTAGTGCTCCCAGCCGGTCCAGTCGTTCGCCCACCGCTGCCCCGCGTCGGTGGTGAAGGCGGCCGTCTTGCCCAGGCCGTAGGTCCAGGTCGCGAGCACCGTCGAGTTCTTCGGGTTCGGCGGCTGCGGCGACCGGAGGATGACGTCGACCAATGAACTGTCTTTCACCGAGGTCTGGACGAAGCCCGAGATCGGCGGCATCGCCGGCGGCACGCCGGTCAGGATCGGGTGGTCGGTCATCACCTGAGGCGCGAGCGGCGGCTGCAGCTCACGGACGACCGGCTGCGCGACGCGGCGGGCCTCGCGCTGGTAGATCCGCGGCAGCGCCTTGGCGTTCTTCACGACGTAGAACTTGCCGCCCGTTTGGCTGGCGATCGACTGCATCATGTTCAGGTCGCCGTGCCCGCCGAGGGCGCCGACCGCGACGGTCGTGATGCGGATCTTCTGCTGCTTGAACGCGTTCATCGTCGCGTTCGTCGGCCGCGAGGGGTCGCCGTCCGAGATGATGATGCAGTGCTTGATCGCGGGCTTCGGGCCGGGGCCGTTGGAGAGCTTGGCCATCGAGCCGGCGATCTTCTTCATGGCGGGGTCGAACTGGGGCATGTCGCCGACGGTCAGCCGGTCGACGCCGGCCATCATCTTTCCCCGGTTGGGGCCGACGGGCAGCATGCCGCCGTTGCGGTCGTTCCAGAGCCAGACGTCGGTCCCCGACCACTGGATCAGCCCGCAGTAGTCGCGGGGGCCGAGGGTCTTGATCGCCTCGCGGGCGATGACCTTCTGCCAGTAATTGCCCTGGGGGAACTCGCTGGCGTGCATCATCAACGCCAGGGCGCCGACCGGCACGACCTTGGCCGCCTTGATGCGGAAGTCGACCGGCATCGCCTTCTCGATCGCCGTGTCCTGCCAGTCGCCGGCGCCGAAGCTGCGGTCGCCACCGATCATGATCAGTCCGCAGCCCAGCTCCTCGGTGTTGCGGACGAGCATGTCGATCTGCGCGTCGGAGAAGCCGGCGAGCTGGTCGGTGTCGACCCGGCCGCCGCCGCCGTAGCCGCTGGTGCGGGGCACGTTCGCCAGCACGACGCAGTCGAACCGTTGCAGTTCGGCCAGCGACGTGAACAGCCGGTCGCTCGGCTGCACGGCGACCTGCAGCCCCTCGTTGCGGAGGGCCTCGACGAGCTTCGCGAACTCGCCGGGGTGCTCGAAGTCCTCGATCAGCAGCACCTGCCCCTTGCCGCGGACGTAGGTGAAGCCGCTGGCCCGGTTGTTGCGCGTCGAGCCGTCCGCCTCGGCGCCGTCGGGGAAGAACTGCGCTTCGTAGGTGTAGCTGCTGGGCTGGTCGATCGTCTCGCTGATGGTGAAGACCCGCTTGCCGACCGGCAACTCTACGGGAGATTCGGACAGGACGCGTTCCCGCCCGGCGCCGCTCTCGTCGGTCCAGGTCCGTTTAATGCGGAGCGTCCCGCGGGCGGTCTCGCCCTCGCCCTGCTGGCCCGCGGCGGGCTGGTGGTCGACGACCACGCGCAGGTCAAACGGCTGGCCGCGCCGTGCCTCGGCGGGGACGGCGACCTTGTCGATGCTCACCTCGCTGCGTGGCGTGATCGGCACCGGCAGCGTGTCGATGCTCACGCCGCGCTCGACCATCGCCCGCGCCTTGCGGAGCGCGTTGCCCTGGTTCTCGTTGCCGTCGGTGACGAGGACAACCCGCTTCGCCGCGTCGTGCGGGAAGAGCGACATCGCGCGCTCGAGCGCCGCTTCGAGGTTGGTGTACTCCTCGTTGAGGTCGGCGATCTCGCCGCCGCGCATCTCGTAGTCGAAGTCAACGGGCGACGCCTCGACCCGGGCGTCCTGCCCGAAGACGATCACGCCGACTCGGTCTTCCTTGTCGTCCCGGCGGTGCTCGCGCACGGTGGCGTTGACGTAACGCACCATCGCCGCGCGGTGGTCCTCCGGGATGCTGTACGACTGGTCGAGCAGGTAGAGGACCGTCAGCCGGTCGTTCTTCTGCCGGTACTGCATCTCCGAGAGCGCACAAACCAAGAGCGCAAAGACCACCGTCCGCAGAGCCAGGGCAAGCAGCCGCCGCCACGACCCCAAGCCCGATAAGCTCCGGAAGCTCCACGCCCAAAGCACCGGCAGCAGCAGCAACAGCAGCAGCCAGTAGGGGCGGTCGACGGCGAGGGAGAAATCGGTGATGGGCGTGTCAGGCTGTGGCGTGTCGCGAGGTAAGACGACGGGGGAGCGGATCGCGCTGGCGACGGGGTCAACGCAGGAAATAACGAATAAGCAGCATCACCACGAGCACCACGGCGCCAATAGCCGCGACCAGGAGCGTCGCCAACAGGCTGGCGGCCACGACGGCAAAAGCCGAAGGCTTGCCATCCCGTTTCGCTCCGCCCTGCTCCTCGCCAATCGGTCTGTCATCAACGTCTTGCATCGGTGACCCGCACTCGTTGCTAGTTGGCCCGCTAGTTTTAGTTCGACGAGAAGGAACGCCGCTTCGCCGTCATCAAATCCGCTCACACAACCACCCGCTGCACGCGGTGGTTGTACGTGTCCAACACGTGCATCCGGCCGCGGCTGTCGAGCACAAGCGACCAGGGGTTGTGCAGCTCGCCGGGGCCGCGGCCTTGGCGACCCCAGCAGCCTAGCGGCTCGCCTTGTTGAGTAAACCTCTGCACGCGGTGGTTGCCGTACTCGCACAGGTAGACCTTGCCGGCCGCGTCCATGGCGATGTCGTAAGGATAACTCAATTGGCCCGGCGCCGTCCCCAGTTCACCCCAGATGGCGAGCAGTTGCCCTTGCGTGTCGAAGACTTGGATGCGGTGGTTGCACGAGTCGCAAACCCAAACGCGGTCTTGGGGATCGACAAGGATGTTCTGCGGCCGATTGAATTCGCCGGGCTCGGCGCCGAACTGGCCCCATTCGAGCACGTACTCGCCGTCTGCCGTGAACTTCTGGATGCGGTCGTAGCCGCCGTACTCGGAGACGTAGAGCGCGCCGGTCGAGTCGTGCGCGGCGTCGGTGACCAGGCCGAACTCGCCCGGCCCGGGGCCGTTGGTTCCGCCGAGGGTCGCCGATTCGATCAGTTCGCCCTCAAGGGTATACTGCAACACGCGGTAGTAATGCGTGTCGGCGACCAGCACGCGGCCGCCCTCGACGGTGATGCCGGTTGGTTTGCCATTCTTGTAGGCGGGCGTACGCCAGGCGCGGAGGAACCCGCCGTCGGCGGTGAAGACGTGGATGCGGGCCAGGAAGTCGACGACGTATAGCTGATCGTCGGCGTCGATGGCCATTGCCCGCGGCCGCTGGAACCGACCGCCGATGACGCCGCGCCGGCCCCAAACTTCCTCCAAGCGGCCAAACGAATTGGGGTCGCGCGAACACCCCACCAGCAAGCCGGCGGCGCCCGCCAACGCCCCGCCGCTCACGATCTGCCGGCAAAACGACCGTCGGTCGAGGCAGGGCGAACCGGGTTGAGACGGGTGGTGTAGCAACCTTAGCTCGCGTTGGGAGTGTAACTCGGCGGCGGCGCGGTGGTGCTCGCTTCGTTGGCTAGGTTCGTTGAGTGTTCTCCGACCGAGGTTTCACTGCAACCCGCTAGCCCCGTCCGTAGCGGCGTAAGTCTTTTCCAGACAAAGGGCTTGGGGAAACCAGTTGGCCGCTGCTTGGCTTGACCACGTTTGGCGACGCCCGATATATTCAAATCCTCGTAGGCGTCGTCTGCTCGGGACTTCGCCGCTTTGTTCGCTTCATTTGCCGCCGGGGAGTGCCCGCCACGCATGCCGCCTGTCGTCATTGATGTCGCCAAGGCGGAAGACCTGCGGGATGTCGTTCACCGGACGGTCCAGGCGTTGGTCGAAGGGAAGCTGATTGCCCTGCCGACTGAGACCGTGTACGGGTTGGCGGCCAGCGCGTGCTGCCCCGAGGCGATCGAGCGGCTCGCGGCGGCAAAAGGCCGCGCACCCGACGCCCCGTTTGCCCTCGCGATTAAGGGCGCCGACGAAGCAGAAGACTACTCCCCCCGCCTAGGCCCCCTCGCCCGACGGCTGGCAAGGCGGTGCTGGCCGGGGCCGGTGACTCTTGTGATTGAGGCCGATCAGCAAGGGCTACTCGGGCAGCTGCCCGAGTCGGCTCGAAAGTACGTTTGCCCAAACGGGACGGTCGGCCTGCGGGCGCCGGCCAACCGCGTTGTGCAGGACGTGCTGCGGATGCTCGCCGGGCCGATCGCCCTGACAAGCGCCAACCTGAGCGGCCAGCCCGACGCCACGAGGGCATCCGAAGTCGTCGAAGCGGTCGGCGACAAAGTGGCGCTGGTACTCGACGACGGACCGGCCCACTACGGCCAGGCGTCGTCCGTGGCGATGGTTTCTGGCACGGGACTGCGGGTCTTACGGGAAGGCGTCGTGGGCGAAGCGACTCTCCAAAGGTTGGCGCGTTACCTGGTCGTGATGGTCTGCACCGGCAACACTTGCCGGAGCCCGATGGCCGAGGGCCTGATGCGGCGTGCGCTGGCCAAACGCCTTGGCTGCGGGGATGACGAGCTGGAAGAGCACGGCGTGGTTGTCGCGTCGGCCGGTTTGGCGGCCGCTACCGGTTCGCCGCCGAGCCCCGAAACCGTTACCCTAATGGCCGAGCAGGGCATCGACCTCGGCGCCCACGCCGCCCAGCAGCTTACCGACCAACTCGCCCGGCACGCGGACACGATGGTCACCATGACGCGGGGCCACCGGCAAGCGATCGTCGACCACTGGCCCGCCGCCGCGCCGCGAACAAAACTGCTGATCGATAGCGGCGACGTCGCGGACCCGATCGGCGGACCGCTCGAAGTGTACCGGCGCTGCGCGGAGCAGATCGCCGCGGGCGTCGATCGGCACGCCGACCAGATCGCAACGGAGTTGAAAGGAGCATAGACTTCCCGGCCGGCGGGCATGCGGCCTGGCAAGATGTCGGGATGTAGGAGAGCAAAACCCCGCGTGCGGACGCACCCCGGCGTGCTTTCGCTACTTCCTGTGGTGGTAGCAAACCGAGGACGACCAACAGGCGCTTGATTCACGCACGGGAAAGCACCGTCGCGGGTTTCATCAGGCGCACAATCATCAATGAGAACCTGGCGCTTTCGCTAAACGACGAGGAGCCCGAGCCATGCGTATCGCCGTTGGCAGCGACCACCGTGGGTACCACCTCAAAGAGAAGATCGTTGCCTTCCTCAAGGATGCCGGCCACACCGTCGACGACGCCGGCGCCACGGGCGACGAGAGCGTCGACTACCCCGACTACGCCTCGATCGTCGCCAAGCGGGTCAGTGAGGGCGACCTCGACCGCGGCGTCCTGATCTGCGGCACGGGCATCGGGATGGCGATCGCCGCCAATAAGTTTCCCGGCGTCCGCGCGGCCCCCTGCAACGACGAAGTGACCGCCGAGATCAGCCGCCGGCACAACGACCTGAACGTCCTCTGCCTGTCGGCCGACCTGCTGAGCCCGCGGGCCGTCGAGCAGATGGTCGACGTCTGGGTGAACACCGAGTTCGAGGGGGGCCGCCACGCCCGCCGGCTGGAGAAGATCTCGACCATCGAGCAGACGAACAACGGCTGCTGAGCGGTCACGAACCACACCGCCCAGCAACCAAGGCGCCCGGGGATGACCAAGCCGGTCGGCAAACTCCGACAAGACGCCCGGCGCATCTGGCAAGCGGGCGTCGACGCGGTTCGGCCCGAACGGCTCTTTGCCGACCAGGTCGGCGTCGACGGTGGCACGCTCGTCATTCAGGACATCGAACTCGACCTAACGCGGTTCCGCCGCATCGCGGTCGTCGGCGCCGGCAAGGGGGGCGCCGGCATGGTGCGCGGGCTCGAAGCCTCCCTCGGGTCCAAGCTCCTCCAGCAGAAGCGGGTCGGCGGGCTCGTCGCGGTGCCGGCGGGTTGCGAGGGCCCAACCGCGGCAATCCGGCTCGTCGCCGGCAGGCCCGCCGGCGTCAACGAACCTCGACCCGAAGGCGCCGCAGCGGCCGAGGAGGTGCTACGTATCGCGTCAACGCTTAGGCCCGACGACCTCTGCATCTGTGTGTTGTCGGGCGGCGGCTCGGCCCTGCTGCCGGCGCCGGTCGAGGGGCTCTCGCTCGATGAGAAAGCCGCGGCGACCCGGCTGATGTCGGCGGCCGGCGCGACGATCAACCAACTGAACGCTGTCCGCTCAGCGATCAGCCGCATCAAGGGGGGCGGCCTCGCCCGCGTGTGCGGCGCCGGCGTGCTCGTCACCATCATTCTCTCCGACGTGTTGGGCGACCCGCTCGACGTCATCGCCTCGGGCCCGACCGTGCAGCCGACGACCACACGGGCCGACGCATTGCGAGTGCTCGACAAGTTGGCGTTAGCGGGCGAACCCGCGATGCGGCCCGTCACCGAGGTCCTGAAAAACCAGAGCGCCTTGGAGCGGCCGATCACGCCACCGCGTTCCACCGTGCATCATGTCGTGCTCGCAAACAACGCCTCGGCGGTAGACGCCGCGGGTATCGAGGCAGAGCGGCTTGGCTACAACCACGCCATGGCCTGCGCAACGCAATCGGAGGGCCCCGCCGAGGAGGCCGGTCGTAAGCTCGCGGCGATGGCGATCCGCATGCGGGACCAACCAGGGCCTAACTGCCTGATCACCGGCGGCGAGCCGACCGTCACCCTCGCGGAAGCCTCAATACGCGGCCGTGGCGGGCGGAACCAGCAACTGGTTCTCGCCGCGATGCTCGAGCTCGGCGCCAGCCGGGGCGTTGCCCTCCTGTCGGGCGGCACGGATGGCGAAGACGGCCCTACCGACGCCGCTGGGGCCGTGGTCGATGAAGACGTCGCCACCACCGCCAACGGCATGGGCCTAGACACCGAGGACGCGCTCCGCAGGAACGACGCTTACCCGTTCTTCGACGCGTGTGGCGGCCTGATCAAGACCGGCCCGACGCACACCAACGTGTGCGACCTCCGCGTCGTGACGGTCGATCAGGCGGGTTGACGCCCGCAGCCGACGCTTGGGTTTCTGTTTGCGTGCCGGCCCGCTTGCGCTACAATGCCGCGCGATCGCCGGGCGGGCGTGCCGCCGGCAACGCTTCACACAGACCGCGCCGCCGACGCGCGGGCGCCACCAAGGACAGGACACGACCGCCATGACCCTCAACGACTTCCACAACGCCGTCGCCAAACGAGCCGACACCGCTAAGACAAAGATCAACGCCGCGGAGACGCGCCGCGTCATCTCCGAGGCGTTCGTCGTGCTGAGCAAGATGAATGCCGTGGACGCGTCCAGCATCATTGCCAAGGGCATCGCCTCGGGCGCCAAGAAGAAGTAACGCCGCGTTGCCGACAAGTGCGATCGCCGTCCAGGCGCCCCGTTCGGCGTACGTCCACGTCCCGTTCTGCGCGCACCGCTGCGGCTACTGCGACTTCACCGTCGTCGCCGGCCGCGGCGATCTGGTCGGCGACTACTTGCGCGCCGTTCAGCTCGAACTCGCAACGCAACCGCCGGCCGAAGTCGACACGCTGTACTTCGGCGGCGGCACGCCGTCCCAACTGACCGGTGACGACTTCGAGCGTTTGGCCCACGGCGTTCTCCGCCACTGGCGTCCGGCTCCCGGCTTCGAGTGGACCGTCGAGGCGAACCCCGCCGACGTCACGGTTGATTTCATCGACCGCCTATCGACGCTCGGCGTCACGCGGCTGAGCCTCGGCGGTCAGTCGTTCGACGCCGACAAGCTGCGGCGGCTGGAGCGGGACCACGGCCCGGACGAGATCGCGCGGGCGATCGGACAGGCGCGGGACGCCGGAATCGACGTGTGCGTCGACCTCATCTTCGCGGCGCCCGGCGAAACGCTCGACGCCTGGCGACGAGACCTTGCCGCTGCGATCACACTCCGCCCGTGCCATGTCTCGACCTACGGACTGACCTACGAGCGCGGCACCGCTTTCTGGACGCGCCGCCTGCGGGGTGAGCTCAGCGAGGTTGCCGAAGACCTTCAGCGCGACATGTACCTCGCCGCGATCGACGACCTCTCGGCGGCGGGGTTCGAGCACTACGAGGTTTCGAACTTTGCGCAGCCGGGCAGACGCAGCCTTCACAACCAAGGCTATTGGTCCGGCGACGGCTACCACGCCGTCGGGCCGGGGGCGACACGGTTTGTCGCCGGCGTCCGCGAGACCAACCACCGCAGCACCACGACCTACCTGCGGCGGACCCTGGCTGGAGAGTCGGCTGTCGCCGAGCGAGAAGTGCTGAGCGTCGAACAGCGGGCGCGAGAAGTGCTTGTCTTCGCGCTCAGGAAGCTGGAGGGCGTTGACCTCTCAGGATTCGCGGCCAAGACCGGCTACCGGGTTGAGGAACTCGGCGACGCCGCTATCGCCCGGTACCGCCGACAAGGCCTGCTGGCGGAGTCGGACGGTCGGCTACGCCTAACGCGAGAAGGGCTGTTGGTCAGCGACTCCCTCTGGCCGGACCTCTTGTAGCGTGGCAAGTCAGAGCGGCGCCCGCGGGAGCCGCCGGCCGTACGGCGGCGCCTCGCGTGGCGGGGGCGTGTCGCCGGTTTCCTCGGCCCACATCTGCCGCTCGTCGTCCGTAGCGTAGTACCGGAGCCACGTCTCCGGGGCGCCGCTGGTGTTGGCGCAGTCCCAGTGCAAGAAGCCGCCGCGGCGGTCGATCTTCTTCTCGTAAGACGGCAGGATATCGCGGTAGACGATCGTGTAGAGCTCGCGGTCGTTCAAGTGGTTCGTGAAGTCGAGGACGATGTTTTTCTCGAACAACCGGTGGACGGCGTGGGCGAGCACTTCTTTCACCTGCGCGTCGTCGAGCTCAGACGGCGCCGGAATGTCAAGCCGTGGCTCGAACCAGTCGCGGATCCGCAGCATTGGCGCCCGTTCCCACTCGAGCATCGACTCGAGGAACGCGTTCTCGCTGTCCGTCGTCATCTGGCCCGCACCGACGCGGCCGATCGACTCGTCGTACAGCGGCTCGAGCTCGTCTCGGAGCCGCGCGTTGCGGAGCAGCTGCTCGACCTGCTCAGCCTTGGAGGGTTCTCGTGTGAACATCGCGTACGCGCCCGCGGGCGTGGCCTTGGTCAATCCGCTCTGGTAACTCTGCGTGCGACGCCGCGGTTCGCGGCCGACCGGCGGCGCTACGGGTTCGACTTTACCAACGGCCCGCCGGGGTCAAAAGCAGTTGGCGCCCGATCCGTACCAGACTTCCGGGGCGACGGAACGCGCGATCGTTACGACCGGCAATCTCTCTCCCGACGGGTAGCGCAACCGGCAGTGCGGGCGCCGGCGCCCCCACCCGGGCCAACCGCTACAGCACGACGCCCAGGTGACGCATAAGACGCTTCATGTCGTCCCAGGTATCTTTCTTCGCCGAGGGGTTCCGAAGCAAGTAGGCAGGGTGATACGTGCAGAACACTTTGACGCCGTGGTAGTCGTGAACCCGGCGCCGCAGCCTGCCGACCGACTCCGTCGTGCCGAGCAAGTTCTGCGCGGCGACCGAGCCCAGGCAGCAGACAAGCTCGGGCTTGATCAACTCGAGCTGCCGGGCCAAGAACGCCTGGCAGTTGCCCGACTCCTCCGGCGAGGGGTTCCGGTTGCCGGGGGGCCGGCACTTCAAGATGTTCAGGATGTAGACCTCGTCGCGGGATAGCTTGCACGCCTCGATAATCTTGGTGAGGAGTTGCCCAGCGCGCCCAACGAAGGGTTCGCCGGTGCGGTCCTCGTCGGCGCCCGGGGCCTCGCCGAGGAAGCAGAGCCGCGCGTCCGGGTTGCCCGACCCGAAGACCGTTTGTGTGCGCGTCGGCGCCAGTTCCGCACAGCGCCGGCACGCCCGGACCTGTTCTCGCAACGCGTCGAGCGTCTCGGCGTCGGCGGGCGCCGCGGAGACCGCTGGCTGACGACCGCGAGGCGACCCCGCGTCGGACCGGGCGCCCGCCGTGGGGCGAGGGGCCATGGGTAGCTGGTCGACGCCCGCGGCGCGGAGGCTCTCAAGGCTCTGCAGGACGGCTCGGCGTGTCGGGTCTTCGGCCAAGGCGAGTAAGACCGGCGTGGGGAATCGGGCCGCGGGCTACTCCCGGCCCCTGCGGCTGCTAAGATGAGAGGTTACCACCCGCCGCGCCGCCACCCCAAGCCCCCGCCTGCTGTCTATGGGCGTCCCGCAAGTCGCCATCGTTGGACGCCCGAACGTCGGCAAGAGCAGCCTGCTGAACTGGCTCGCCGGCGTGCGGATCGCGGTCGTTGACGACCGCCCTGGCATCACGCGAGACCGCCTGTCGCACCTGATGGAGCACGACGAGCGGTTCTTCGAACTCATCGACACCGGCGGCATGGGCCACCTCGACGCCGACCGACTTACCGAGCACATCGAAGGGCAGATCACGCAGGCGATCGACTCAGCCGACGTGATCCTGTTTGTGGTCGATACGCGTGAGGGCGTGTTGCCGCTCGACCAACAGGTGACCGAGCGGCTCCGGCACCTCGACACGCCGGTGCTGTGCGTCGCGAACAAGACCGACGACGAGACCTTCGACAGCGCCACCGAAGAGTTCTACCGGCTCGGCTTCGGCCGACCGATCAGAGTCAGCACACTGCAGAACCGTGGTCGTGCGGTGCTGCTAAACCGGGTCGTCGAGGCTCTGCCCACCTCGGGCGACGATCACCCCGACAGCGAACCCGAGATGAAAGTGGCCATCGTCGGCCGCCGAAACGTCGGAAAGAGCACCTTCGTCAACACGCTGGTCAAGGCGGAGCGGATGATCGTCAGCGAGGTGGCGGGCACGACGCGTGACTCGGTCGACGTCCGCTTCGAGCTCGACGGCAAGAGTTTCGTTGCGATCGACACCCCGGGCATCCGCCGGCGAGCGGGCCGGAAGGACGACATCGACTTCTTCGGCGCCCACCGCGCCGAACGCAGCATCCGCCGCGCGGACGTCGTGCTGCTGTTCCTCGACTGCGGGGAGCGGATCAGCAAGGTCGACAAACAGCTCGCCGAGTACATCGAGAACGAATACCGGCCCTGCATACTCGTGGTCAACAAGTGGGATAAGCTCGCCGGCACGATGCCCACGGAGAAGTGGGTCCACTACCTGCACGACATGTTCCCAGCGTTGCGATACGCGCCGATCGCGTTCATCACAGGCCAGACCGGCAAGAACGTTAAGGCGCTGCTGAACCACGCCCAGATGCTCTTCAAGCAGTCGCGGACCCGCGTCGCGACCGGCCGGCTGAACCGCATGCTCAAAGAAGCGGTCCGCCACACCGCGCCACCGGTCTATCAGAACCGCCGACCGAAGATTTACTACGCGACTCAGGTCGGCTCACAGCCGCCGACGATTGTGCTGTTCTGCAACCAGCCGTCAGCACTCTCGAAGCCCTACCAGCGCTACCTGCTTGGACGCTTCCGCGACGAACTCGACTTCGCCGAGGTCCCGATCAAACTCTATCTGAGAAAACGGGAGTCTAGTGACCCTCGCGACGAGGTCGACGCCTTCTTGCCGGGCGGCGCCTAGAGAATCTGTCTTGTCAGCCGGGCTCCGCGGCGGCGCCGGCGCTGACTTACTCGGCTAGGCCCGGAGCTGAGTCAGCATCGTCCTCAGATGAGGCCACGCGATCGGTTTGCCGCGGGGCGTCGGTGTATGGCGGAGAGTTTACTGCAACGGCGATCGCCACGCCCCAGGCTGCCAAGAACCCAGCGACCTCACCGTAGTAAATACACTTTCGCCAGGACATCGCTAGGAGCATGAAACGCCTCTCTCTCCGCCAGTAAGCCGCCAGCGATGGGCTGCTTTTGGCCCGGCGACTTGCAGGATTACACCCCCAACCCCGAATCTGTGCAAGACCAGTCGAGGACTCACCGCGTGACGTAAGTCATTCACGCTCAGCGATTTGAGCCGCGACATGCTAGCCTGAAAGAACTTGGGCGAAGTTGCCGACGAGATCAAAGCGCCTCCTCGGATAAACCGGGCAAAGGCGCTTGGGCCATGGAGGGCTCGCCTAGGCGGTGGCATAGGCCTAGCGAGACAAACAAAACGTGCTATCCTTTGACGCTCGGATTCGGTGCCACGTACCGTTTCCCCGAGGGCGCGTAGCTCAGTTGGTTAGAGCGCTTGCTTGACATGCAAGAGGTCACAGATTCGAGTTCTGTCGTGCCCACTTCTATAAACGCCTTGTTTTCCAGGGGTTTTTGACGCTCGCTAGCCGAGCGAAATAGCCTGATTTTGCTTCTCTTGCAGTAAAAAATGCAGTCAATCCCGTGACCTATGGTTCACTGGGAGACTCTGCAATGGGAAGACGACGAAAGGGCCCCTGGGTCCGCGAGCAAGATCAGTGCTGGTACACCACCGTTGGCCGCAAGTCGGTCAAGCTTGGCCACGCTGGCCAACCGTACAGCGAAATCGAGCAGGCCTACCACGCCCTTCTGGCGAAGTCTAAGAAGCCAGCTACGGTGACGGTTGCTTGGCTAATCGGTGCCTTCCTGGACGACGTGCAGAGGACTGGCTCGACGGGCACCTTCCTCTGGTACAGTCGGTTTCTGAACAAGTGCCGAGACCACTTTGGCAACTCACTCAAGCCAGAGAACCTAACCGGGGTGATGGTCAGCAGATGGATTGAGCGTGACTACGGGGATGGCTCTGGCTCGACTCAACACGGTGCCGCTCGTGCGATTGTGCGGGTGATGAACTGGGCCGTTGAAGCCGGCCACTTGGATCGATCGCCACTGATTGGCTACAAGAAGCCAACGCCAACTAGCCGAGAGACCTACGTCTCACCCGATGAGTACGCTGCCTGCCTTGAGCACGCCCGAGGTCAGTTTCGGGACTTTCTGATCTTCCTTTGGGAGACCGGTTGCCGTCCGCAGGAAGCAAGGATCATTGAAGCCGACTGGATCGAAGGTCGGACGGTGACACTGCCAACCGCCCTCAGCAAGGGCAAGCGACGCCGGCGGGTTATCTACCTTACCGAGACCGCAGCAGAGATTGCCGAACGGCTTTCGAGCAAGAACCCAAGCGGACCGATCTTCCGCAACAAGCTTGGCAACCCGTGGACGAAAGACGCCATCAACTGTGCCTTCCGGCGGCTACGCAAGAAGACTGGTATCGATAGCCTATGTGCCTACGCCATGCGGCATGGGTTCGCTACCGAGAAGCTCAAGCAAGGCACAGACACGACCACTGTGGGCGTCTTGATGGGGCACGCTAACCCCGGCATGGTCGCCAAGGTCTATCAGCACTTGGCCCACGACAGTGACTACCTGCTAGGCGTCATTGATTCTGGTACTCCGCCAACTGTTGCAAGCTGACCCGGACCAGTCCGCGTACTCGGTTGTGCGGCAGAATCTGTTCGTTGACCAGTCGGTAGACGGTGCTCTCAGAGACGTTGAGCACGTCGGCTACCTCGCGGACCGTCATTGACTGCTCGGCTTCCGGCTCACCGGATTGTGGCAGGGCGGCAAGGCAGTCGATCAGAACCGCTGCACACTCACTGGGTGTTTCCACCCTATTCGCCTGGGCGAGCAGTTCGCCCCTGCCACAGCCAAGCAATCCAAGCTTCTTGGCCGCCTTGGTGGCGCTGGCCTTCCCCCGAATCATGTACCAGCCTGAGTGAGAGTATCGGGGTATTGAGAGTTTAGACCGCTGGCCCTCCGTAGCGGAGGGTCCTGCTGAGGCGTAGCCGAAGC
>JBCCZD010000077.1:0-15692 GCA_039188275.1 Planctomycetota bacterium | reverse complement strand
GCGGCTGATCGGATTCGAACCGACGACAATCACGTTGGCAACGTGATGCTCTACCAACTGAGCTACAGCCGCGTACGGCGCCGCCTTCATTGCGTGAGCCGGGTATCGGCGGCAAACGGTTCCCGGGATTGGAACCCAAATTATAAAATCGCTCGGCCTGCCTGCAAGGGGTGAATTGCGGGCGCCGCGGGGGGCGTTAGACTGCCTTTCGCCCAACCCCCGCGATGGCGCGAACAGCCCATGTTGCTCTTCAAACGCAAGTTCCTCGACGCAATCCGGTCGGGTCAAAAAACGCAGACCATCCGCTTGTGGAAGCACCGGATGATGCGTGACGGCCAGCGGAGCTACACGCCCGGCATTGGCAGGATCCGCATCGACCGGGTCGAGGCGGTCGACGTCGACCAACTGACCGACGCCGACGCCTTGCCCGACGGGTTCGCTTCAGCAAGCGCTCTGCAGGCGGAGCTGCGCGACATCTACGGCGACAAGCTCGCGGCAGGCTACCAGGCGTTTCGGGTCGTCTTACACACCGAAGCGGACCAGCCTAGCGGAGCCAGCGAGTCTCCCGCTGGTGGGGGCGGGTGAGGCGCGTTGGCGCCCCACCGCGCCAAACGTCTATGGCTCAGAGGGTGACCGTCCGCATGGTCACCGAGGCGTCTTCCGCCGCGATCGGCCCGGGGAAGTGCCCGTCGTGCAGGTAGCTGCGGTTGCGGCCGTCGGTCTCGGACTGATCGAGCGCCTCGTCGAGGTTCGCGAAGAGGTCTTCTTCTGTGAGATCCTCGAGGGACTCCGCCAGGGCGCACGTGACCGTGGCGGGGAGCTTGGTCTTGCCGGCCATGAAGTTCGTCTTCTCAACCTGCTGGCGGAGCTTCTCAATCCGCGAAGAAGCCTTCTCGACCGTGTCCCCGGTCAGCACCATCAACAGTCGGTCTGCGTCTTGTGGCGCCACGATGTGGGTCGCCTCGGTACACTCGCTGGCGATGTCCGCGATCGCCGTGAGAAGACGCGTCTCGATATCGTCGGCTTCTTCCGCGTTGGGCGTTTCGACGGGGTCCCGGCGGAGCGTTGCGACCACGATATCCTGCGAGCCGCTTTCGAGGGCCGCCCGGACCGCCTTCTGAGCCGTCGCCAGCGTCGCGAGGCCAGCCATCAGGTCGTCCCCGACATGAGCCTGGTCTTCTTCCTTAGCTCTGCCCGCTTGGGTGTTGTCGGCTTCTTCCCCAGCTTCTGCCCCATCGACCTCGGTCGGGGCATCGGCGCCCGTTGCAATGCGGGCTTCGAGGCTGGATTCGGCCGCCTCGACAACCCGCTCGAGCTCGCCGGTCTTGGCGATAATCGCCTCTCGAGCCGCCCCGTCGGAGACGCCATCGGCCAGCAACGAGTCGATTTCATCACTCGTCTCGCCGACCCGCTTCGCGTTCTCGGCGAGCGTGTCCCGGCACTCTCCGACCGCTTCGCTTGACGGGGCGGAGTCCAGTTCCTCGATCGTGTGTTGGGTCTGCTCCAAGTAGTCGTGGTTTGCTTGCTGTAGCCGGCTGGCGCAGTCGCCGAAGCCCGCTTCGTCGTCGGCCGCGGCCTGCATCTCGGCGCCCATCTGCGCGAGCTGAGCTTGGAAGGCCGCCATGCCGTCCATGATCTGTTGCGACGAAGGGAGTGGCTTGTCGTCGGACTTGGCCGGCTCTTCGGCGGTAGCTTCGGGCGAGGGCGCCGACGCTTCGGCCGCGTCTGGGGCAGCGCCGGGCGGTGAGGGCGGCGCGTCGGCCTCCATCGCGGCGTCGTCGGGGTTCGTCTTCCGCTTCCGGCGCCGGCGTTTACGCGGAGTGTTTAAATCGAGGGCCGGTTCCGGCGGGTCGACCGGCTTGCGCGACGGCAGGCCGGGGAACTCGCCGACATACACGCCGAGCGCGTACCCAACGCAGAGGTTGAACGTGGCGATCAAGGCGACCAGCAGCAGCATGGCGAGACTCGCGTGGACCCGGCGACCGGCCCGCTTCGCGTGCGCGGGCCGCCAGGAAAAAGCTACGCCACCGCACGCCGCCCAAGAACGCGGGGCGCTGCGGCTGCGGCCAGCCGCCTCCGCCGTCCGGCGCCGCGCCGAACGGTTACGCCGGATGCGCCGCGTGCGCGGCGGCGAGTCGGCTCGCTCGCTGCGGTGTCAGCGGGCCGGATCGGCGCCACGCATCGATTTGAGCGCTTGCAGGAATGCGGGCGACACGCGATCGAGCGTGATGACCTCGCTCTTGCCCCCGGCCTCCTTCGGCCGGATCACGCAGACAACTTCCGAGACCGCGGCCCGGTGGCTCAGTTCCTCGAGCGCCGCGAGCTCGGCCGCCGTAACGCCGGGCGGAAGGGCCCGCGGGAAGCTGTCTTGCCCGCGGACGACGGGCGAATCCCTCGGTGGCCGGACGCTGACCATGTCCGGCGCGGCGGGCAGCGTTGAAGGCGGTTGGGTTGGCGCCGCGGCGGGCGACGGCGGGGGCGTTGTCGCCGCGGCTGACGCCAGTAGCATCGGCTCGCCGGGGGAGTAGATGCCGCTGAGGCCGAGTTTGTCTAGCTCGCCATGGATCGATGAGAGCTTGGCGTAGAAGCCCTCGTTGTCGGGTTCGTAGGCGCCGAAGCAGACGCCGACAACTTCGCCGCGCGCGTTGAAGAGCCCGCCGCCGCTGCGTCCGACTACGGGCGCCCCGGTCGCCGTCAGGCTCGGTGGTTTCTTGTAGCGGTCGGTTGTCGTCACGCTGCTCGCCCGAATGGTCGGGTCGGCGCCGCGGTCGCACCCGACGGTCCAAACCGGCTCGCCGACGCGCGCCGCCGATCGAGCCGCCGCGACCGGTGCGACGCTCGGCACGCCGCGGGGCCGGATGGTGACGAGCGCGATGTCGCGCTCAAGGTCGACGCTCAGGACCTGCCCGGCAGTCGTCTCGGCGACAACGGCCTGTCCGCCGGCCGCCTGGAACAGCTCGACGGCGATCGCCGGCTCCCGCCCGCCGCCGCCTGGCGCTTCGCGGAATAAGTGCCCGCACGTGAGCACGAGCGCCTCGCCCTGCCGGGCATCGATAATGGTTCCTGTGCCAAAGGAACTGCCGCCCTGGTCCTTCACCTTCAGCCGAACCGTAGCGTTGAGCAGCTGCCCGGCGCTGGGGCCAGCGATCGACGATCTTGGCGCCGCAGCGGCGCGGGGCTCGGGTTGAGATCGCGCCGGCGCCGGCGCGGCGCCAGGGATCGTCACCTCGGGCGCGGGGCCGAGGTCGCTGCCGACTTGGAAGGACTCGCCGGTTGCCGCGGGCTCGGCGAAGGTCACGGCCGACACGGCCGCCGCGTGCCTCGGACGCGGCACGCGGGCGTTGGCCTCCGCCAGCCACTGGCGGAGGCTCTCGTAGCTCTGAACACCGCTCGCGCGACGCACCTCACGGCCGCCCGCGACGAGGACGAACGTCGGGTAGCGGTCGACGCCAAACCGCTGTGCGAGGTGCGGCTCGGTAGCCGTGCTGACCTGGCGGATGGCCCACCCCTCTTGCTGGAGCCTGCTGACAACCGGGTCCATCTGCCGGCAGGGAGAGCAGCCGGGCGTCGAGAAATCGAGCAGCACGGCGTCCTGCGCCGCGGCGATGCCGCCCGCCCCGAGGAGCAGCCGCGAAGCGAAGAGCAGCCCCGCCGTGAAACGGACCCCCGACGCGAGGGGCGTAGCAGTTAACGCAACAAACCGATTCCGGACCATCGTATCCCTCCTTGGATCGTTTGGTCACGCGAGCGTGTTTTCATTCGGTCGCCGAGCGAACGCTTCCTGCGTCCGCGTGGTCCCGTCTCGGACCGGCAGTCAATTTGTCCCACTCGCGAAAGAGTTACAAGATCAGGTCGCGTGGCCGAGCTGCTGCTTGCGGCGCCATCACGCGGACGATTGCCCCTCGGGTTTAGCCGGACCGCCAGGCGGTCCGGCCCGGCTTTCGGACCGCGTGGCGGTCCGGCTAGGGGCTTGCGTTCGATGAGGATGCACAAGGCGTGCCAACGCGGCTCGTGCGTCGACGCCCTCGTCGGTAGAATGCCGCCTCGCAGAAAACAGCTCTTGGAACCGCCCCGCTGCTAGCACCGATGGCCCGCAAACGCCTGCTCGTCACCGCCGCCCTGCCCTACGCCAACGGGCCGATCCACATCGGGCACCTGGTGGAGTACGTGCAGGCGGACATCTGGGCCCGCTACCAGAAGCTCCGCGGCCACGACTGCCGGTACTTTTGCGCCGACGACACGCACGGCACGGCGATCATGATCTCCGCCAAACGCGCCGGCGTCACCGAGGAGGCGTTCATCGCCCGCGTCAGCGAGGAGCACCGTCGCGACTTCGCCGGCTTCGATATCGAGTTCGACAACTATGGCAGCACGCACTCGGAAGAGAACCGGGCGTTGTGCGAGGAGATCTGGTCGAAGATCCGCGCTGCGCGGTTAGTGAAAGAAAAGGAGATCGAGCAGCTCTTTGACCCTGAGGCGGGGACGTTTCTAGCCGACCGTTTTGTGCGTGGTACTTGCCCCTACTGCGAGTCGGAGGATGAGCCCGGCGACAACTGTTCGAAGTGCGGCAAGACTTATACGCCGATCGACTTGATCAACCCGAAAAGCACGCTGAGCGGCGCCACGCCCGAAGCCCGCAAGGCGCTTCACTTATTTATCGAGCTTGAGCAGCTCCACAGCTTCCTCACTGAATGGACTCAGACGAGTGGGCACCTGCAGCCGGAGATCGCCAACTACCTCAAAGGCCACTTCCTCGGCGACGCCTTACTCGACTGGGACATAAGCCGCCCGGCTCCGTACTTTGGCTTTGAAATCCCCGACGCCCCGGGGAACTACTGGTACGTCTGGTTCGACGCCCCCATCGGCTACATGGCGAGCACCAAGCAGTGGTGCGACAAGAATGGCCAAGACTTCGACGACTGGTGGAAGTCTTCGGACTGCGAAGTCCACCACTTCATCGGCAAGGACATCACCTATTTCCACACGCTCTTCTGGCCCGGCATGCTCCGGACGGCCGGCTTCTCGCTGCCGACCAAGGTCCACATCCACGGCTTCCTGACCGTCGACGGCGAGAAGATGTCCAAGAGCAAGGGGACGTTTGTCGCCGCGGAGACCTACCTCAAGCATCTCGACCCGAGCTACTTGCGGTACTTCTACGCGTCGAAGCTGTCGAGCAAGGTCGACGACATCGACCTGTCGCTCGAAGAGTTCATCGCCAAGGTCAACACCGACCTCGTCGGCAAGGTAGTGAACCTGGCCAGCCGCAGCGCGAAGTTCGTGCAGAAGACAGGTCTCTCGAATGAGTACCCCGACGACGGCGGGCTGTTCGACAAAGCCGCGGCCGCTGGCCGCGAGATCGCCGAGGCTTACGAGAGAACGGACTACAGCCAAGCGATGCGGCTGATCCTCGCCCTCGCTGACCGGGCGAACCCGTTCGTCGAGGACGCCAAGCCGTGGGAGCTTCGCAAGGACCCGGCCCAGGCCGAGCGGCTGAAAGACGTCTGCACGATCGCCCTCAACTTGTTCCGGCAGATCGTCGTCTACCTGGCGCCTGTGCTCCCCAAGCTCGCCGAGCAGGCGGGCGAGCTGCTGAACGAGGAGATCACGTCTTGGGACCAGTCGCAAACGCCGCTCGTCGGCACGCCGGTCGCCAAGTTCAAGCACATGCTGAAACGCGTCGAACCAACGAAAGTGAACGCCATGATCGAAGAGTCGAAGCCCGACGAAGCCGATGAAGCCGAAGCCGACACCGTCGACCAGATCGTCGACCCCTGGAACGACCCGGGCGACGCCCTCCAGGCCGAGCCGCTGGCCGAAGAGTGCACGTTCGACGACTTCCAGAAGGTCGACCTCCGCGTCGCCCGCGTCGTCGAGGCGGAACACGTGCCCGAGGCCCGCAAGCTGCTGCGGCTGAAGCTGGGCCTGGGCGGCGGCGTCTACAAGCAGGTTTTCGCCGGCATCAAGGCGGCCTACGACCCGGAGAAGCTGGTCGGCCGGCAGGTCGTTTGCGTGGCGAACCTGGCGCCACGCAGGATGAAGTTCGGCCTGAGCGAAGGCATGGTCGTCGCCAGCGGCCCCGGCGGCGAAGAGGTGTACGTCCTCTCGCCCGACGAAGGGGCCAAAGTGGGCCAGCGGGTGCACTGACTCGCATCGCGCACGCCCCCGCTAGGTGAGCGACTGTTTGACGGCATTGCGATTCAAGAAGATCATTCCCAGCACCGGGAAGATGAGTCCCATCATTCCGCCGATGACGCCCCCGACCACGCCACCGATCGCTGCGGCGTCGCTACCTGCGGCGACCGTCAAGACGACGTACACCGCGAAGGCGGTGCTGAGCACCTGCACCGCAATCGCGATCCAGCTGTAGGCATTGAACAGCTTCCGGCCGCTGTCCTTGTGTCGTACGAGCGATACTCCGGCTGCTAGCAGCAGCAAGCTTATTAGGAAGCCGCTGACCTGCGTGGCGGTCAGGTACCACTTAGGAAACGGCAACGGCTGCACGCCCTGCGCGGGGAGTTGATCCTCCATCACGGCGAAGATCACCATCCCAGCGATGCCCCCCACGATTCCGAAGGCTGCGAAAATCAGCGATAGCACGCCAAACACCAGCGGGCTCTTCGGCCTCGGAGGCGTCACGGCGTAGTCGGGCGAATTGCTGACGTCGGCGGCGGCGGCCTGCGGCGACTCGAACGGGTTCGTTGCGTCACTCACTCCGTGTTCCCCTTAAGTTCTTCCAGCGTGGCGAATTCCAGCGTCGAGATGTGGCAGCTTTCGAGCACCACCTTTGGCGCGACGCCGGCGTCGAACGCCTCTTTCCAACGCGACGCGCACAGGCACCAGCGGTCGCCCGGCTTGAGGCCCGGGAACCGGTACGCGGGGATCGGCGTCACGAGGTCGTTGCCACGCGCGACGCTGAACTCCAGGAACTCGGCCGTCACCTCGGCGCACACCGTGTGAACCCCCGCGTCGCCGGGGCCCGTGTTGCAGCACCCGTCGCGGTAGTAGCCGGTCATCGGGTCGGTGCTGCACGGCTGGAGGTCGCTGCCGAGCACGTTCTTCGCGGTGCGGGGCTTCGGTTCGCTCATGAGATGCTTCAGGGGCTCGCGGCGGAGTGGCCCGTTCGCTACGAACGGGCGCCGGACGCCCGGCGGTTGGCTATCATACCCGCAGGTGACGCGGTCAGCGCGTGCATCTTTGGCATTTGCTGGCGCGGGCAACTTGAGAAGTGGCTCGCGGCGCCGGAGCGGTCGTAAGGGCAGCAAAAAGGCGGGGCTCTTGCGAGCCCCGCCTGGCCGGTCTTGGCGTCGTACGTGGTCGCTGCCGGGCCGCCCTACGCCTCGGCGTTCTCCAACTGTTTGCGTGCGCTCTTCGCGCCGGTCACCTGCAGGTGGGTCACCCGGCGGTCGGCCTTGATCGGCACGCCGTTGACGACCGCGCCGATCATCCGGATGCCGACACTCTTGAGGAGCTCCGACGACTGGTGGATCTTGGGCACATTGGTGTGGTCACGCAGCACCGACAAGATGGCCCCGTCGCAGTGCTGGCCGAACAGCAGCGAGTCGGACAGGCCCAGGACGGGCGCCCCGTCGATGACGATGAAGTCGTAGTCGCTGCGCAGCTTCTCGAAGATCGGCTGGGCCTGGTCGGTCGCCAGGGCGTGGACGGCGTCGGCGTCGCAGTAGCCGGCGGTCATCAGCCACAGGCCCTCGGCGTGGGTCGGCCGGACGACGTCGGCGATGTCGCTCTCGGCCCGCAGGACCTCGGACAGCCCGTCTTCAAGCGGCACGTCGAAAAGCGTGTGCAGCGCCGGCCGACGCAGGTCGCCGTCGATAAGCAGCGTACGCCGCCCGGCGCGGGCGAGGCTCGCCGCGAGCTGGCTCGCGACGGTCGTGCGCCCCTCCAGCGTCGCGGCGCTGGTGACCAGCACCACCTGGCGCCGCTTGGTCGCCGACTCGTGCATCAGCGCGGTCCGTACGCTGTCGATCGACTCGGTCAGCTGGGCGACGACCGGGTGCCGGGAGTCGAGCGACTTGCGTCCCGAGAGCGAGGGGAGCGTCCCGATGACACGGATGCCCAGCCCCTCATCGACTTGCTCGGGCCCGTTGAGCCGGCGGTTGCGGAACTCCATGTAGGCGATGCCGAAACAAGTCAGTGTGAAAGCCGCCAGGCCGCCGGCGCCGGCGATCGCGAAGCGTTGCGTGCGGTTGATATTGGGCGTGCGCTCGACGCCTTCGATCCGCTGCACCCGCATGGGGGCGCCCGCCTCGACGCCCCACTCGTCGATCCGCTGGCGGATGCCCCGCTGAATCGCCTTGAGCTGCTCGAGCTTGGCCTTCTTCATCTCGATGTCGGTGTTGACCTCGCCCTTGGCCTTGAGCTCTTCCAGCACCGCCGCGAGCTTCGTCTTTGCCTCGTTGAGCTGCTGCTGCTTGAGCTGAGTGGTCATCTGGTATTCCATGCTGAGCGTCTTGAGCGCGGTGTCCGGCCCGTCCTCCAGCTTCTCGGTCATCATCTGCTTCAGCTGCGCCCGATAAGTCGCGATCTGCTGCTGCAGCACCCCGAGCTGCGACTGCATCTGTTGCGCGGCTTTCCCCCCCCGGTACTGGGTCTGGCTCGATTGCATCTGGAGCTGCATGGCCATCATCTGGTCCTGCATCTCGATGAGCCGCGGGTCGGCGTCGATCGCCTGGTCGATGCGCTGCTCGATGATGGCGGGGTCGGTCAGGTAGCGTTTGTTCAACTCGAACGTCAGCGCCATCTGCTGCACGCCGGTCTCGATCCCGGCGATCTGCCTCACGAGGTCGCGGCCTTCGGCTACTTTGAGCGTGATGTCGTGGTCGGCGCCACGCGCGGGCGACGTCCCGCTCTCGCGGAGCAGGTCGTAGTAGGCGTCGGTTTCACGCTGGATCTGCTTGAGCAGAGAGTCCTCGCTCTTGCGGAGGATCTCGACCGGCTTCTGCCGATCGCGGAACTGCTTGAACGCCACCTCGTCGTAGTAGGCGGTGCTGACCGCGTCGACCACGGCCACCAACTCGTCCGGGTTCGCGGTGCCGGTCAGCGAGATCTCAAGGTACTCCGAGTCCTGCGGGAACCGGACCTTGAGTTCGGAGGCGAGCCATGAGATGCGGTTCTCGGGCTCGATGTCGTCAAAGATCGTCACGTCGGCCAGCGTTGGTGACTCGAGGGCGGCACTCAGGACGAACGGGCTCTTGATAGCCACGACCTGCGTGCGGCGAAAAATATCGAAGCCGCTGTCCTCCTCGAGCTTCTTGAAGATCGTCTCTTGCTTGCTGTCGACCCGGAACAGGGCGACCGCCGACGACGACACCGGGAAGGCGATGTAGAGGCCGATCGCCGCCGCGGCGCCGAGCAAAACCCCCATGCCAAGGGCCAGTAGCCAACGCCGGCGGAAAGAATGGAAGAGGGAGGCCGCGTCGACGCCGCCACGGATGACGTCGGCGCGAGGAGCGGACGGCGTTATCGCCATGGGCACATGAACGCCAGGCGCCTGCGTGACAAGGGCGCCCGCCACGGGCGGCGCCGAGGTCGATACCGACTCATGGCCCTCGAAGTCGGGGCTGCCGTGGTTGTGATCCGACATTAGCGTCAGTCTCCGTGGTTACTTTAAGCACCCGGCGGCGGGCGCCTTGGGGGCGATTGGTTTTGGGGCCGTCGCGTTGCTGGTCGCCCCGTGGGCCTTGTTCGACGGTCGTGTGCTTCGGCGGTCGTGTGCTTCGGCCGAGGCTGGCGAAGCGTGCCATTGCCTCGGCTGTCCCCTGCAATCCCCGGGCCGAAGTCTTGCCGCCCCGACGGGAATGCGTGAATTCGTCTGTCCGCGCCGACTCCTCCGCTGCGTGCCTGTAAATGAACCCGCCTCTTGAGCGTTGCTCCCAGGCAACGCCGTGGTTGTTTTGCCTCATTACTCCGCTTGTGGCGCCCGGCCCGGTGGTCAGGGCAGCGTCGGCGCGCTGGTGCGGCCCAGCATCGGCCCGCCCTGCGTGTCGAGCCCCTCGTCCGCGATCGTCAGCATCGAGAGCACCTTGAGCTCCAGCCAATACAGCCCCAGCGCGAACGGCATCATCAGGAGGATGCCGATGTTGTCGTGCGACATCTTCTGCCAGTCTGTCATGGTTTGCTCGCTGACCGAGAACCAACTCAGGATGACCCACGCGTAGCCGGTGACGACGATGCGGAAGATGTTGGAGAGCAGGGCGATTGGAATGGACGAGATCAGGATGATCAGCTTGTCCCACCAGGGCCGCTTGACGAGCAGGACCATCGCGATCGCCATAGCGATGAGGATCGTGCTCATGCTGAGCCCGCTGCACGCCTCGGCGACCTCCATCGGGACGCCCTGGACTTCGATCCGGCTGCCGACGCGCGTAACGGGCGTGCCGGTGATGACGTAGATCGCTTCGCTGCCCATGACCGCGACTTTTTGCAAGAAGCCGAGCGCTACGCCTTCGATCCGCGTCGGCAGCGGAAACATAAAGGCGCAGAACGCAACCGGTGGGCCGGCCCAACGCAGCAGCCGCATCCCGCCAACCATGCCGAAGGCGCCCACGAGCGTCGCGATGAACGAGACCCGGCTTACCGGCAACATGTCAACCTGCACCGCGTAGCACCAGGCCGCGATCGAAAGGGCGGTAAGCGTCGTTGCGTAGGCCGTTTCCGCGACGCCTGCTTTCGCGCCGACCTCGGCAAACGTCGCGTAGGAGAGCCCCCCCAGGATCAGCATGATCAGGCCTAACGCTTGATAAGAACCCGAGGAGAGACCCGGCAGCCGCAGGCCAACAACATCGGCAAGGCCAGCAACGGTAATGAGTGCGCCAACGGCGGTTATCGACCACAAGGCCGAGTAATCCACGTCTTGGCTTTCAGTTGTCGGAGCCCCGTACTCTTGCTCGACAACAGAGCAGTACAACGCCAGGAGGCAAAAGCCGGCGAGCCCCAGGCCCGCGAGTGGTAGTGGGAGGTCGACAAGACCCAGCTGGCCGACGACACACAGACCAATGAGCAAGCCCCCGAGGGGGCGGACGTAGCCGAAGTCGACCGCGTCAAGGTTGAGAGGTTTGGGCCGCCGCGACCACATAATGAACAGCCCGATCAGCGGGATGATCCAGCCGTGGGAGTACTGCGGTTGCGACCAAACGTTCGCCGTTTCTTCTAGGATCTCCCAGTACGACAGCAGGGCGAGGGCCACCAGACCTAGAAGAGAATACAGCGCTACCCGCCCCTCACCCGGCGCTAGGCTGAACCTCGCGACGGGTTGCGTCGGCGCGTCCGTAGCTCGCGGGCGGGTCGGGATGCTGGAAATCGTCGCTGCCATGGTCTGGTTTTCGCTGGTGCGGTGCTAGGTCGTGCGTACGGCGGGGGTTGTTCTGTCTCGGGCTTGGCGTGTTTTCCGCGTCCGTGTTTCGCTCGCGCAGACGCTGCGCCCGCGGAGCATCGAGCTGAGTCAATGACGTAGGGGCGTCGGCGCGGCGCGGGTCTGGGTTAGTCGCTTGCGGTCGCCACGTCGTTGAGCTGGTGCGTGTTTATTGGGACACTGCTTCGCCCCTGGCTTAGCGCGTAGTGCCCAACGTCGCAGCGCTCAGGGAACGGGTAGGCAGCTCACCGAACGAACCGACTCGCGTTCCTTGCGAGAAGTGCGGAACGCAAAGCGAGCTCTGCTCGCTGTTGCTAACCGCTCGGGCTGGCGTGCGGCATCCGTCGAAGTGCGGCGCGGGCCGCAGATACTCCTCAAGCCAGCCTTCTACGCCCGAGAATAAGCGTGCTCCAATTTTCTGTCAAACAGCGCTCCGCACCGAGCTGCCGCAACCGGCGTGCGTCCGACGGACCGAGAAAAACAGGCCCTCGGGGCGACTTCCGCGGCGGACCACGCTACGGGCCAAGGCGTCCGCCGGCGACTTCTTTTTTTGACCGCGTCGGGCTTGTGACGATCGGCGAGGAGAGAGGGATTAGACACCTATCCGCACCACCGGTTACGCGACCCAGGGCCCGCCGGTTCGACCTCGCCCTCGACGACTGGCACGGGTTTGCCAGCTGCTAGCGGCGGACCGGTTGCGGGCCAACCCCGGCGCGGGCTCGGCAAAATTTACTAGCTGGGGCAAAGTTGCCGGCCGGCTGTTCCGATTACTACGACTGTGCCGGATGAAGCGGCCGCACCGGTGGCGTGCGCCGCGGCTTCCTGCAGCAACGCTCCGATCGAACGGGCAGCCGCAGGCTTGCGGACGCCCCCACTCGCAGGCGAACGATGGCTATGAAACAACGCCGCAAGCAACAACTGGCCGTGCTCACCCTAGCGGTTGCCGGGGCCCTGTCGAGCACCGGCTGCACGACGCTCGCCCCCGTAAGCCAGTCGCCGCTGCCGATCACGCCGGAGGGCCCGCCGCCGACGAGCCCCGTGCCCCGCGAGCTGGCCATGGTGACGATGCCACGGTACGTGATCGAGCCGCCGGACATCCTGCTGATTAATGCGGTGAAGATCGTCCCCAAGTCGCCTCACAAGATCGAGCCCTTTGACGGGCTGCTGATCCGCTTGCAGGGCGGTCTGCCTGACCAGCCGCTGGCCGACGCCTACTCGGTCGACCCGGAGGGCATGGTCGACCTCGGCCCCGTCTATGGCAAGGTGAAGGTCGTTGGGCTGACCATTGCCGACGCGCAGGACGCCGTCCGCGACGAACTCGCCAAGGTCCTGCAGGACCCGGAGGTGAGCGTCTCGCTGGCGTTCTCGTCGGGCGCCCAGCAGATCGCCGGCGAGCACCTCGTGGCGCCGGACGGGCGTGTGAATCTCGGCACCTACGGTTCGGTCTACGTGACCGGCATGACGCTCGCCCAGGCGAAGGCGGCCATCGAGCAGCGGTTGTCGTATTACCTCGAAGAGCCCGAGGTGGTGGTCGATGTCTTCGCCTACAACAGCAAGAAGTACTACGTGGTGACCGAGGGCGGCGGCTTCGGCGACCAGATCACCGACCAGCCGATTACCGGCAACGAGACCGTGCTCGACGCGTTGTCGCGGATCGGTGGCCTGAGCCAGATCTCGTCCACGGAGATCTACATCGCCCGACCCGCGCCCAACGGCGTTGGCTGCCAGCAGATCCTGCCGGTCGACTACGTCGCGATCACCCGCGGCGCCGAGACGGCTACCAACTACCAACTCATGGACGGCGACCGGCTGTACATCAAGGTCGACCCGCTCACCCGCTTCGATTCGCTTATCGGCAGCATCACGCAGCCCTTCGAGCGACTGGCCGGCTTCACCTCGCTGTGGACCGCCACGATCAACCGGATCGAGCGGTTCGGCCTAGGCTCGCTCAACTAGCGTGCGGTTGCCGATGGCCGCGCCCAAACGTGGGCTGCCGGACGGACGCCGACAACTCCCGACACGTCGCACCCAAACAAGTCGCCGCGGCCTGACCCGCCGATAAGAGGAAGCACTCGCAATGAAACGCATCTTGTCCGCCCTGTTCTTGACCGCTGGCGTTGCGGTTATCACCCCGCCGGCGGCCGCCCAGGTCGCCCCGACCGGCTGCGGCGACTGCGCCTCGGCCGTGGGCGTCGCTTGTGGATCGTGTGACGGGTGCCGCAACGGCTCGGGGTGCAACGGCTACGGCGGGGTCCGCGCGGCGGGGTGCGTCGGCTGTCCCACGCCGGGCGCCTGCACGGCCGACGGCGTTTGTTACCCCAAGGTCCGCACTTGGGGCCATTACCAGGGCCAATGGAAGCCCTGGCCGGGTGACCTCGACGACCCGATCCCGCAGCGTGGCTTCGGCGGCGCAGCCGACCGTGGGTTGCCGGGCATCAACCAACCGATCCCGGCGCCGGTGGAAGACTTGCAGGCGCCTCCTTCGAGTGACGCGGACGAAGATGAAGACGACACGGCTGCCGATGAAGAGGGCGCCGGCGCTGGCGTGTCGCTGCCGCCGCTGCCGCCGCCCCGCCGGCTTGGCGCCCCGCCCGTTGGTTCGGGCGGCGCCGACCCCCCGCCGTCGCTGCCGCCGCTACCGGGCTTTGACCGCCCGCTGCAGCCGCCCACACCGGGCACGCCTGACGGCTTCTCGCGCAACCGCGGTGACCGAAGCGCCATTCGGAATGCCGTGGCGACATCCAGCGGCGACCTGCCGCCCGTCCTGCCCGCGGGTTTCACTAAGATCCTCCAGGGCGGCGCCAACGCGAAGCGCGGCAGCGCCGTTTCTGCCGGCTACATGGCCCCGGCCGAACGCTCGGTTGTTGTCCCGAAGCCGGCCGGCCGTTCGCCGGTGCTCCGGCGGCTGCCCGAGACGCGTTAGGCCCCGCGTCCGACCCTTCCTACGCTTCACCTCGGGCAGCACGCGAGTCGAGGCCCCGTGTCCCCGTTGCCGCGGCCGCAGAGCGGCGTTTCGAACCGCCACCCACGGTTGCCGCGGCACGGCCTGTCGGGTGTGCAGTCGTAGCGATTCTGCCGGCCAACAGGGGCGGCATCGAAAGGGGGCAATCCGCGGGCCTCTGGCCCGCCGGGGCTTGCTTGACCGGCTTCTCCGGCGGGTCTACGGTTGAGGGATAGGGGCGACCAACGTCGCGCCCGTCGCCTCGCCTGCCCGCCCTTCTCGTCCCGCCCAGCTCCGCCTGAGTCCTTGCTATGCTCCGTTACACACCCCCTATCGCAATCGGTGTGGCGCTGCTTGGCGCCGCGTTGTTTAATGGCTACGCCACCGACCGGTGGAGTGGCGGCAACTCGAAGGCCGAGCTGTGCTCCGACTACCTGAAGCTCGTGCCCATGACCGTCGGCCCCTGGGAGGGCGAAGACCAGGTTGAGGTTGACGACCGGATCCGCCGTGTGGCGGGGATGGTTGGCGACCCCGTTTCGCGGCGTTACACCAACCAGGCCACCGACGAGGTTGTTGACGTTTGGCTGATCGTCGGCCCCGGCAGCAACATGATCCGCCACACGCCGAACGTCTGCATGCCTTCGGCCAACTTCAAGCCCGAGGAGAAAGCCGACACGCACTACGTCATGCCCGTCGAAGGGCAGGAGCCGTTGACGACATGGACCAACCTCTTCAGCCGGCCGACCGACACGGGGCGAGTGGCCCGCGCCCGCGTCTTCTGGATGTGGTGCCGGCCCACGCCGGGCGGGCTCGTCGTGTGGGACGCCCCCGGCGAGCACGTCAGCGACGCCCGCTACCGCTTCGGCAGCGCGAAGGCGTTGTTCAAGATGTACTTCACGGCCTACCCCAGCCGCCCCGGCGCCGTCGCTGATGAGAGCGTCGCCAACGAGTTCGCGCAGCACTTTGTGCCGGAGCTAAACGCCCTGATCGCCCGCGCCGCCAGGGGCGAAAAACCCGCGTTAGCCACCCAAACCGAGGCCACGGCTGTCGAGACGGGCTCTGTTGAAGCCGACGCCGATGCGGCTGCCGAAACCGCGCGGCTTGCCGGTGGAAACGACGCGGCCGCCGGCGCGTAGCCGTGCTCGCGCAGCGACTGGTAAGAAGCGTGTAGGGCGACGGCTGATGATTGCGCGGCGAGCGCCCTCGGGGGCTCGGGCTCTTTCGTACGAGGCCCGGGCGCCCGTTGGTTGCCCTCGGTTCATTGGCGTCGCGGCGATCCACCGAGAGCGTCCTTCCGGTCCCCGTAGCGCCGCCGCGGGAGATTGAGTGAGCTCGGTCGCTTCGGGCGGGAGGAGCCGAGGTTTGACTCGAAGGAGCGGCGTG
>JBCCZD010000076.1:0-15715 GCA_039188275.1 Planctomycetota bacterium | reverse complement strand
GTGATCATGTTCTTGACGAAGTCGGCGTGGCCCGGGCAGTCGATGTGGGCGTAGTGCCGGTTCTCGGTCTCGTACTCGACGTGCGCGGCGGCAATCGTGACGGTCTTGGTCTCGTCACGGACGGTGCCGCCCTTGGCGATGTCGGCGTAGGACTTGAACTGCGCGAGGCCCTTGGCGGCCTGCACGGCGACGATAGCGCCGGTGGTCGTGGTCTTGCCGTGGTCAATGTGACCGATGGTGCCAACGTTCACGTGCGGCTTTGTGCGTTCGAATGTGTCCTTGGCCATTGTTCTCTCTGCTTACGCCTTTGGGGTGCAGGTTAAAAGGTCTCGTTCACCTCAGCTTGCCGCGCCGCTGTATCGTTTGGCGGAGTGGCAGGTGGCGGGCAGCGGAAGGGCTGAACCCACCGCCGCCGGCCGCTTATCACTCCGAACGCCTCGAACGCTTCTCAAGAGCTGCTGACGAGACTTGAACTCGTGACCTCGTCCTTACCAAGGACGCGCTCTACCAACGGCGCTACCGCAGCCGACAGAAGGCTGTCGGCTGTCAGCTTTTGGCTATCGGCTTAGCTGAACAAGCCTATAGCCGACAGCCGGTAGCCGATAGCCCTCTCAAAGCGGGTGAAGGGAATCGAACCCTCGTCTTCAGCTTGGAAGGCTGTGGCTCTACCATTGAGCTACACCCGCAAACCGAAGGGGGAAGGTGGAAGGGGGAAGGCGGAACGTCGCCGGCCCGCTTCGAGTTCTCCACCCCTTTCAATTCGTCGCTACCGCGAACGCTTGCATCTTGCTCTTGCGAGCGACCTCTTGGCGTCAGCCAAGCGGGGCCGCTCGAAAACTCCTCAGCGAGCGACGTCTTGGAACGAGCCAAGCAGAGCCGCCCTAAAAAACTCTTCAGCGAGCGACGTCTTGGCGCCAGCCAAGCGGAGCCGCCCAAAAAACCAGTGGTGGGTGCAGGATTCGAACCTGCGAAGGCAGAGCCATCTGATTTACAGTCAGACCCGTTTGACCGCTTCGGTAACCCACCGTGTCGACGCCCCAGCGTTGCCGTCGGGCGGGAAACACGGCACGCTGGCGTTCGCAGGCTTGCCAATCTTCGCCCACCGCTCCGCTTAGCGACCCAAGAGCCGACGCTCCAGGAGCTAGCGGAGGGACTTGAACCCACAACCTGCTGATTACAAATCAGCTGCTCTGCCAATTGAGCTACGCTAGCCCATCGCTCGCAAACTCTTGCGAATCGACTAATATATCGCCGCCAAGAAACCCCGCAAGGCGGGTCGGGGGGAATCCAGATGAAATCACCCGCCCGAATCCCCCCGCAATCGCACCATTCCCAGCCGGCGAGCCCCCATCTCGCCGGCGCTCTGGTCCCGACGCTGAGAGCGTGGCCCGGCCGCGCTCGGGCCTTTCTCGCAGGAGCTTGCCCCCGCCTAATGGCCAAGACTCGCCCGGCGGCGCGAAGTTCACGCTCTGGGGCCATCCGCAAGCCGCGATTTTTGAGCCCCGGAGCCGCGTTAACGGCGTCTCGTCCGCGATGTGGCTAGCCTAGAAACAAGGGCTTATGCCACCGCAGGGCAGATCGGATTGGCGGACAAAGGGCAAGACGCTGCCCGTTTCGACCGAGCCGATGTCGACTTCGGGCATCTCGCTGGCTCCGAATAGGCGCGGCTTTGCCGACCGCCCGGAACCCGCCATCTGCGTATTCTCGGCCGTCTTCTTCCTTAATCGTCGCCCACGTCGAGGCTCGCGCGTTTTCCGTGTGAAGACCTAGGCCAGCGCCGCGGGCAAGCGCCTTCAAGACTTTCGCTCCTCCCCGGCCGGTTGGCTGGTTCAACCGACTGGCCTGGCGCCCGTCTGACGAAGGGCTGCCAGCAAGAGGGCGGTAAGCGACAGCCCAAGGGCCGCCGGTTCGGGCGTGTTGGACACCGCTCCGGGCGCCGGCGGCGTGGGGGCGCCGAAGTTCTGCCGCCACACCAAGTAGTCGCTCGCCGGCGCCGTGCCCGCGGCGAAAGCGTCTCGCCAGACGGTGTAGTCGGCGGCGGTAACCGAGCCGTCGCCGTCGAAGTCGCCCGCCGGCGGCAGGTCGATGGTGAAGACACCGTTGGCGACCAGGGCGCCATCGAGTTCCAGCAGCGTCGACGGTTGATCGAGCAACGCGGCGCCGTCGATCGGCAGCGTCAAGGTCGTCCCGAAGGTCCGCTGCCGCCCGTCGGCGCCGATCTCGAAGAGCTGCACGGTAGCCCCCGCCCCGATCGCGAAGCCTAGCGGCTGCTGCGCGAGGTCGATCACTCGGTCGGTTGCGGGGTTTTCGGTCACGGCGACGTCGCCCGCCGTGAACTGCAGCCAGTGGTCGCCGCCGCTGAATTCGCCATTGGCTACCGCGGTGAATCCGCCGGGAGTCGTCGTGACTTCGCCGCCGAGCGACGAGGCTGCGTAGCCGACCGTCGGCGCGAACAAGGCCGTGAGCGACAGGTCGAGCTGATCCGCGGCCAGCGGACCGCCATCGAAGCGGATCCCTTGCGCTTGGGCGCCGACGGGCGAGAGGGCAAGGTCGAGCCGGGCGTCGACTCTGCCCGACAGGTCGATCGTGTCAAAGCCGCTGGCAAACGTGTTCGACGCGAAGGCGACCAGCCGATTAGCGCTGCCGGTTGGCTGGGTGAGCGTCAACGCAACGTCGACGGTCGCCGCTGCAGCCGCGCCGGCCCAAGCCGGTGCGAGCAGCAACGCGAGCCCCATCAGCCGGGGCGCTGGATTCTTTGTGGTGCGAAACATGAACGCGGTTCATTAACGGCAACGAGAGTTGGAGGTGCTCGCGTTCCACCCTAATGACCGCTCGCCCGGTGTGCCACGATTTCTCCCGGCAGCGGCAAGCAAGCCGCCCGCGAGGAGCGTTCCTCGCGGGCGGCTTGCCATGTTTGATCGGGAAGTCTGGCTTCACCCCGCCGGTGCTGCGGGCGGGGTTGCCAACGCGGCGACCGGCGCCGCCGCGATGGGGGGCGCCGCCAGCGGCGTGCCAGGCGCCGGGGCCGGCGAGGGGATCATCCGCCCGTTGGCGTAGATCGACGGCAGCAGCAGCTTCTGCCCGACGACGAGGCTTGAACACCGGTTGTACTCCGCCACCCGTCGCCAGAGGGACGCGTCGCCGTACTCGCGGAGGCAGATCGCGTCGAGCGACTCGCCCGGCAGCACCCATGCGTGGCAGTGCTGCGGGTGGTAGCAGTGCTCGGCTAGCGGGGCAACGTACACCGGCTTCTGCACCACAACGGGGGCGACCGGCTTGTGGACAATCACTGGGCGGTGAACGACCGGTGCGTGGTACACCGGGGCAGCGTAGCGGCGTGCGTAGGTCGCTCGGTGACCGCCGCGGTAGTAGCCGCCGCCGTAGCCGCCGCAGCCGGCTTCGGCGACCTGGGGGGCGACGGCCAACACGGCGGCCGCGGCGAGCGAGCTGAGAATCAAGCGCGACATCGACGGGTCTCCTCAAAACGAATCGTTAGGCAAACGCCAACCGGTCCGGGTGGCGGGCAAGACAAGCGTTGTCTCGACAGTGCCTGATACGTGAGGAGAGAGACCGCGTTACAACGCGTGGAACCAAAACACAAATGGCTCGAACAGCAACACGCTTCAAAAGCCGGCGAGCCACGCTCACCGGAGAATCACCAAGCGGTTGTGCTCGCTCGTAGCGCCACCGGCGAGCGTGGCTCGCCGGCTAGGGAGACGGCTCCCTCACGCACCGGTTGCTAAGCGCAGCGCTAGCCGCCGGGCGAGGTGGAACTCCGCGAGGTCGAGCCGCTCGCCAACGGTGTGGATGTTCCGCTGGCCGCAGCCGAGCGTGACGGTCGGCACGCCGCGGGCCGAGAGCCAGTTGGCGTCGATCCCGCCGTTGGTGACCTCGCAAACCGGCGCCCCGCCTTCCGCTTCAATCGCCGCGATTGCCGCGGTGCGGGACGGGTCGTCGTCGGCAAGGCGGAACGACTCGTAGTCGAGCCGCCCGTCGAACTCGACACGGCCCGTCTCGCCGGCCGTGTTGGTGACCGCCGCCGCGGCACTCCGGAACGACGCCTCGATCTCGGCGACGATCTCTTCCCGAAAATCGGCGTCGTGGCTCCGCGCCTCGGCGCGGAGCGTCACGCGGTCGGTCACGACGTTCGTCGCCGCGCCGCCTTGGATGACGCCAACATTGCTGGCGCCGCGTCGGACTTCTTTTTCGATCAGCCCCCTTTTCTCGATGAGCCCAAGCCAGCCGCCGCGGTGCAGGTCGGCGATGGCGATCGACGCGACCGCAATGGCGCTCACGCCACGCTCCGGGTGGTTGCCGGCGTGGCTGGCGACGCCGATCACCTCGACCGCCATCCGGTAGCCGCCCGTGGCGCCGACGGTCACCTTGGCCGGCGAGCCGCCGTCGAAGTTGAACGCCAGCCGGGGCAGGTCGTCTGGGCCACCGCCCAGCTCCGCCATGTCGACGTTCCGCGCGCCGTGCAGGCCAACCTCTTCTTGCACGGTCCACAGCAGCGTCAGAGGCGGGTGCGGCGTGCCCGAGCGGAGCAGCTCAAGCGCCGTCGAAAGCACGACCGCGCAGCCCGCGCGGTCGTCGGCGCCCAGCCCGGTCGCCGGGTTGGCGGAGACGATCTGCTCGCCCTCGCGGAGGGGCTCGCACCCGACGCAGATCGGCACCGTGTCGGCATGGGCCGAGAGCATCCGCCGGGGCCCACCGGCCGAACCGGGCAGCTTGACGATCAGGTTCCCCACGCCGCCCGGCTCGCCCGCGTCGCTACGAAACGCCGACCGCCGGTGGGCGTCGTCCCGCGCGATCGCCCCGTCGGGGACCCCCGCCGCGCGGAGCTGCTCCTCAACCGCCGCGAGAACGGCCGCCTCCTCTCCGCTACGGCCGGGGATCGCCATCAGCCGCATCACCAGCTCGGTCGCTTCGTCGTCGGACATCATTGGCGATTGGTGACTGGTGACTGGTGACTGGTGACTGGTACGATTAACACAATGGCGTGCAGTGTCTCGCATCCGTCGGCTAGCCACCAGTCACGAGCAACCGGTTCACCACCAAAAAGATGATCCTGATCGTCGATAACTACGACTCGTTCACGTACAACCTGGTGCAGCGGCTGGGGGAGATCAATCCGGACCTTGAGATCGTCGTCGGGCGGAACGACCAGATCACCGTCGACCAGATCATCGATCGCAGACCGGACCGCGTGATCCTCTCGCCGGGGCCCTGCACGCCAAGCGAAGCGGGCATCTCGGTCGAGTGCGTCACACGGCTGGCGGGGCGGATGCCGCTGCTGGGCGTCTGCCTGGGGCACCAGTCGATCGGCCAGGCGCTCGGCGCCAAGATTGTCCGCGCGCAAAACCTCATGCACGGCAAGACCGACCAGATCCACCACGAAGGGGGCCGGCTGCTCACCGGCCTCGACAACCCGTTTCAAGCGACCCGCTACCACAGCCTGGTCATCCAGCCCGACACCTTGCCCGATGAGCTGGTCGCCACGGCGTGGGCCGAGGAGCCGCACGGCGGCCGCGCGATCATGGCGATCGAGCACCGCGAGCACCCCCTGTTCGGCGTGCAGTTCCACCCGGAGAGCTTCCTGACGCTCCAGGGCACGACGCTGCTCGAACGCTTCCTGGCGGTCTAGCCCGAGGTGAACCCTCCACCCATGCCAGGCCTGCTCAGCGTCGACGAAGCCCTCAACCTCATCGAGCAGCACGCCGAGCCGCTCGCGCCGGCGCGTGTCGCGCTTGAAGACTCGCTCGGCGCGACGCTCGCCGAGGACATCACCAGCGACGTCGACTCCCCGCCGCACGACAAGGCGATGATGGACGGCTACGCCGTGCGGAGCGGAGAGGGCGCCGGGCGTGGCGACGCGACGCTTCGGGTTATCGAGGAGGTGTTCGCCGGCGACGTGCCGACGCGCGCAGTCGGCGCCGGCGAGGCGACGCGGATCATGACCGGGGCGCCGATGCCGGCGGGCGCCGACACGGTTGTGCCGGTCGAGAAGACGGAGTCGGTCGGCGACACGGTACGGCTGCTGGCCGAGCCGCCCCCCGCTGGCAAGCACGTGATGCCGCGCGGCGAGGCCATGCGTGCCGGGCAGGTCGTGCTCGAGCGGGGCGCCGTGATTCGTGCGGCGCAGGTTGGGTTGCTCGCCGAGGTCGGCGCCGCGGGCGTGCCGGTTGTTCAGCGGCCGACGGTCGCGGTGCTCCCAACCGGGGCCGAGCTCGTTGACGCCGCGCACAAGCCCGGGCCGGGGCAGACCCGCAACAGCAACGGGCCGATGCTGCTCGCCGCGGCGCGCGAGGCGGGCGCCGAGACGATCGACGCCGGCGTGGCGACCGACCAGCGGGCGCCGCTCCGCCAGGCGATCCTCGCCGCCCGCGGCGCGGACGTGCTGCTGCTGTCGGGTGGCGTGTCGGCCGGCGACCGCGATCTGGCGCCGGCCGTGCTCGCCGAGCTCGGGGTTGAGAAGGTCTTCCACAAGGTCGCGGTCAAGCCGGGCAAACCCCTCTGGTTCGGCGTCTGGCCGGCGTCTTCCCAGAACCAATCCCTGACCGGCAACCCCCCATCCCCGACGTACGTCTTCGGCTTGCCCGGAAACCCGGTCAGCAGCTTCGTCTGCTTTCACCTCTTCGCCCGCCCGCTGATCGCCGAACTCGCCGGCCAAGGCTTCAAGGCGTTGCCGAGCGCGGAGGCGGAACTTGTCGCCGGCGTCTCTCAGCCGGGTGGGCGGGAGACTTACTTGCCCGCCCGAATGGCGTCGCATCGCGGCAAGCCGCCGCTTGTCGAGCCGGTCCGATGGAGGGGATCGGCGGACCTGGTCGGCTTGTCGGCGGCGGACGCCCTGATCCGTCTTCCCGCCGAACCGGCGGAACTCGCAACTGGAGACCGGGTCGAAACCCGCCTGCTGCCGTAGTCGCGTCGCCGATTGGAGCGCCGAGAAACGCCCACAAGGCTGGCATTCCAGGCAAATTAGTTGACACTTTCACGGCTAGCTAGTCAGAATAGTGGCAAGATCGCAGAGCCGTTGCGCCCTGTCAATCTGCTTCGCAAAGCCTTGTCTGACAAGATTTTACGGGCCCCGCCCCGTATCGGGCGAGTGGCCTCCCAGCATTCAGGCAGACGCAATCCCGCATGACGAATCGGTGTCGCGACCGCTGCGAAGAGGCAGGCGGAGCGACCCCGCGGCGGCTGGAGCGGGGTTGAGGAGCAGGGCGGCACAGTAAGCAGGGCGGCGTAGGAACAGAGAACTCTAACAACGTTTACCGAGGCAACCGACTACCCGCGGTCGTCGTGCTACCGTGAGGGGTGTGGCCAGACCCCTCGATCTCAGCAGCTCGCAACCCCCCTTGGGGATTCGCCGTTTCCGCTGAGGGGAAGTAGCGTCGATGCCGTCCGCAAGTGGCGTTCGCCAGGCGGCCCCCGCGGGGGTATGGGAGAGCATTTCACCAGGGGCCGACTCTCCCGCAGGAGCAACTCAACACGATGCGTAATCGACTCCGTTCTACGTTCCCGGGCTTCTCGCTCCGGCATCCTCGTGTTCAAACGGCAGCGCTGGCGGCCGCCGCGTTGGTGGCGTTTTCCGCCCCGCGCGACGCGGCGGGCCAGGCGTCGGTCAGCTCCAACGGCGACATCAGCCCCGTTGAGTTCCCGTTCCTCCCCGGCGACCAGGGCTTGCCGACCAACGGCAACACAGTCATCACGTCCGGCACCGACTTCTTTGGCAACCCGGTCGACTTCGGTGGCAACCGATTCGATGACGAAGACGGCGTGCAGGTCGGACAGTTCAACTACGAGCGGAGCCAAAACGTCGAGGTCGGCCGGCTGTCGCCGGGGCAGCTCTTCCTGACCGGCGGCGCCAACCTGCGCTTTGGCGACCTGATCATCGGCGGCGATGGCGGCGACGGCTCCGGCACCGGCGAGTTCAACGCCAACAACATCGATGTGCTTAACGGTCCCTTCGGCACCGCCGCGGCGGGCGACGAACTCACCACCGCGGTCGGCACGGTCGAGATCGTCGGCGCCGGGTCGCTCTACAACAACCACCCGCTGATCGTGCCGACCCAGTTCCAGCAGGTCATCGGCACGTCGGACCCCGAGTCGACCTCGTTCGAGGTCCCGCTGTCGTTCAACCCAACCGACACGCTGAGCGGGCCCTACACGGGCATCCCCGACAGTGAGCTGCCCGCCGGCTTCACCGACACCATCTTTTCCATCGCCCGGCCGGGGACCGTCAACTCGGCCCGCGCCGACGGCGAAGAGGGGTACTTCGACCTCTACGTCGGCCTGAGCGGGAGCGGGACACTGCTCATCGCCGAAGGGGGCCGGGCCGAGATCCGCGACGGCGTTTTCGCCGGCGTGGCGCCCAACGCCGTGGGGCGGATTACGGTCGACGGCAGCGGCTCGTACCTGGCCGCCTACGGTTTGAAGAACCCGGTCAGCGAGCGCTCCGCCACGCCGACCGCCGCTCCGTCGGCAACCGGCGCCCAGCAAACGCTGATCGGCGTGTACGGCGAGGGGACGCTCGAGGTCACCAACGGCGGCCGGGTCGACTCGTTCAACCGCGCCGCGCTCGGCGCCGCCAACGCCGACGGCGACGAAGCCGAGGCCTTCAACGGGGGCCGGGGCGACGCCATCGTCAGCGGCGTCGGCTCGGTCTGGCGGATCCTCAGCCCGCGTGGCATCACCGGCGACGACGACCCCGGCCTGGCCATCGGAGAGTTCTTCAACGACATCAACCTCGACCAACGGATCGACCAGATCCTGGTCGATATCGACGAGCCGGACGGCAACGAGGGCCGGGGCAAGCTGACCATCACCGACGGCGGGTTGGTTACCGTGCAGGAGGACGACGCTTCGGCCGGTTCTTCTGACAATGACGCCGGCGTCCGCATCGGCTACCAGGGCGAGCTGCAGCTGCGGGGCGGGCGGATCGCGGTCGGCGGGCGGATCGACAACGACGGCTTCATCCGCACCGGCGATAACCTGGGCGGCGTCGAGCGCTACGGCGACGGCGAGATCGAGACCGGCACCTTCCTCAACTCGCCGGTCGGCCTGGTGCAGGTCCGCGGCAGCGAGCGGCTGACCATCCGCAGCACCGCCGAAGAAGACGACGGCCAGACCGCCACCGCCGGCACGAGCGGCGGGTCGACCTACTTCCTGGGCAACGCCGGCAAGATCCAGGTGCTGGGCGACCAGGCCATCGGCAAGGCGGAGTTCGAGGCCATGCGGCCCACCGACCTCACGCCGATGACGCCCGGCGAGGACGGCCGGTTCAAGAACTTCAGCTTCGACGGCGTGGCCGGCGGCGGCGGCGTCGACGCGATGGGTATGCCCGTCGTCGGCGAGGTCCGCGGCATGATCACGGCGCAGGACGCCAACCTCTACTTCCGCTCGGGCCTGCTCAACCAAGGCGACCTGCTCTTCGTCGGCGGCGACAGCGTCGTGACCGGCATGATCGAAAACGAGATGACGGGCTTGATCTCGCTCGTCAACGAGTCGCACGTCACGTTCCAGGACAACGTTCAGAACGACGGGCAGATCGTGCTAAACAACGACTCGAACGCGCTGTTCGCCGGCAACCTGACCGGCACGGGCATGCTGATCGACCTCAACCCAGCCACGATCACGGTCGGGGGCGACCTGAACACCGATGGCGCCTTCGAGTTCGTCATCGGCGGCGGCGACGGCGGCCTGGACTCGACGCTGCTCACCGTGCTGGGCGACGCCACCTTCGGCGCCAGCAGCACGCTGGCGATCGAGGCGTTATCGCTCACCGGCGTTGTGGAGGGGTCCGCCTACGACCTGTTCAACATCTCGGGCGCGGTGACCGACGCCGGGCTGACGGTGGTCTCGTTGCCGACCGCCCCCGCCGGATTGGCCTTCGTGCCGGACACCGACCTGACCGACGGCGTGTTCACACTGTCCGTCGTCGCGGCGACGATGGTCGGCGCCGCGCTGGGGGACGTCAACGCCGACGGGGTGGTCAACCTCCAAGACGTCGAGGTCTGGGAGATGTTCAACGGCATCGAGTCGGGCGCGGTGGCCATGCTCGGCGACGCCGACGGCGACGGCGATGTCGACCCGACCGACCTCTTCACGATCACCCAGCAATTGGGCGCGGTGGGTCCGGTCGTGAGCCTGGCCACCCTGAACGCCCCCGAACCGACGACCGGCTTGCTCGGCCTGTTGGCGGTGGCCGGGTGCGGGCTGGTCCGCCGCCGCGTTTCCTAGCAGCCGCCCGCGTTGCTAGCGGCGCCGGCACGGGTGCGTTCGTGCCGATTCTCGGCATTAAGCGTGGCTTTGCGGGCTGTGCCGGGCCGATAGTCCGTAACGAGTACGCTTGGTTTGCCTCCGACGCGGCCGGGCCGAGCGTGCCCGCCGGCGTCGGCGCCGGACCCGCACCAATCCCGTGACCCGCACCGCGTCGCCCGTCATCGCGTGTTCAGGAGGAACACTCATGGCCCTCAATCAACCAACGACCGGCCCCGCTACTACCCGTTCGTTCGCCGACCTGGCACGCCGCCTGGGTTGGCGGATCGCCGTGGCGGGTGGCCTGCTCGTCCCCGGTTCTGCCTGGGCGGACGACCAGCCCGAGCAGGGCGAAGCGGTCCTGGCGGAGTCCGCCACGAAGGAGTTCGCCGAGGACTCGGTGCTGATCGCGACCCGCCAGGTCGACGAGGCGGCCGTCGACTCGACGCTCGAGCCGATCTCGCAGCACTCCGAGCAAACGCCGGAGCTGGCCGACCCGCTGCCGGCGACCCCGCCCGCGCCGGCTGCCGAAGCGCTGCCCACCGCGGCGACGCCCGCCATCGACGCCGCGCCGACGCGCGTCGCCACCAAGCCGTCGAACGCCAAGCCGCTGCCGCCATCGCCGCCGGTTGCCAAGGAGACGATCGTCAGCGAACCGGTAGAAGCCGAACCGATCGCGGCCGAGCCGATCACCGCCCAGCCAATCCCCACCAAGCCGCGGGCGCGTGCCGCCGCGCGGTTCCGCCGGCCCGAGGTCGCTACCGACCCGTCGGACGTGGCAAGCGCTTACGAGCAGCAGTCGCGGAACAAGCCGGCGCGCTTCCACGGCGTGCTGCCGGGCGTGTCGACCGGCGACGAGCTCATCGACGCGTGGGGCGACGCCGAAGAGACCTCACCCACGGAGTCGGGCGAGGTGCTGCTGTACGACATGCCGCCGTTCGCCGGCGTCGAGGCGATGATCGAAGAAGGCGTTGTCGCCTACATCAAGGTCGAGCTCGACAACCAGCAAGAACCGGAGCGGCTCGCCCAGCGGCTCCGGCTGGACGACTACGAGCCGGTCGAGATCCTCGACGAGGCGGCCGAGGTCGTCGTCGGCCTCGCCTACCCCGAGAAGGGGATGCTGCTGATGCTCGCCAAGCCGGCGGTGCTCGGCGGGCCGACCGTCTCGGACGGGCCGGAATCTCCGCAGTTCGTGACGCACATGGTGATCCAGCCGCTCGAGGCCGAGGAGTTCGCGCTGCGGGCCGACCAGGCGGACTTCAGCGCCTTTGAGGAGAAGCTGGCCGACCTCCGGCAAGCGGTCCGCATCGACCCGGACAGCGCCTACGCCAACTGGCAGCTCGCCGAACTCCACCTGCTGACCGGCGCCGTCAACAAGGCGAGCCGGGCCGCCGCGGCCGCCACCCAGGCCGACCCCGAGAGCGACGCCTACCGCCTGTGCTGGGCCGAGTGCCTAACCGAGACGGGCGACTACGACCGGGCCGTGCTCGAGACCCGCGAGGTGCTCGACAGCGAGTCGGCGCCCAGCGTGGTCAAGGCGGGCGCGCTGCACCTGATGGGGCGGCTCGCCTCGAAGGGCGAGTCGGGCATCGCCGACAAGGCGATCGGCTTCCAGACCATGGCGATCGAAGTCGCCGACACGCTGGCCACCAGCGTCGACCGGGCCGAGCGGCTCCGCGCCAAGCGGCTGCTGGTCGACGCCAACCTAGCGGTTGCCCTCGAAATCTCACGACGCAAGTACGCCCGCAAGGACGAGATCGTCGGCCAGTGGATCGGCCGCGCGTCGGGCATCGCCGAGCAGATGATCGAGGCGGGCGAGAGCAACCTCGAGATCCGGTTGATCGTCGCCCGCGAGGCGCTCGCCGCGCTGGCAAACCTCAAGCCCGCGAAGGACCCGTCGCCGTGGGTCACCGAGGCGGAAGAGGCGGCCGGCCAGCTCCTGGCCGACAACCGCGACGCCCTGTACCGCAGCCGCATCGAGTGGCAGCTCGGCCAAACCTACTTCCACGCCCTGCGGGTTGAGCACAGCCGCAAGCAGGTCGAGTCGGGGCTCGGCCTCGGCAAGCAAGCGATCGGCCGCCTCAAGGCGGGCGCCGTGACCGGCGACGTCCGCCCCGCGGCCGAGAGCCTGGTCGGCCGGCTCTACTTCCACATCGGGGCCCTCCACGCGGTCCACAAGCAGGACCACGCCCAGGCGGTCAAGTGGTACGACAAGGCGGAGCCCCTGCTCAGCTCCGTCACCAAGAAGAGCGAACTCGAAGTGCCCCGCCGCCGCGGCGAGGCGCTGGTGAGCATGGCCGTCTCGTACTGGGACCAGGGCCAGCGTGACCGGGCGGTCGGGCTGACCGTCGCCGGGTCGGAGCTGATGGAGGACGCCGTCGCCGGGGGCGTCCTCGACGAGAAGGCCCTCGCCGTGCCGTACGGCAACCTGTCGACCATGCACCGCCGGTTGGGCGACCGCACCGCGTCGGCCCAGTTCGCCAAGCTGGCCCGCGGCGCCCGCGGCGCCGAGCCGTCGGAAACGCCCAGCTTCGCCGAGGCGATCACCAAGGCGGCCGAGAAAACGGCGAAGCGCAAGCCGGCGCCGGCCAAGCAGGCGGTGACGCCCAAGCGGACGCCCACCGACCGCTCCGCCAGCCGCAACAACCGCCCGACGGGCACGCGTTCGGCGAACAGCCGGGCAACGGGGCAGCGCAACATCAACCAGCGCAAGGCCGGCGCCCGCCAGCCGAACGGAAGGCAACCCAGCGCCGGGCAACCCAACGCCGGGCAACGCAGCAACCAGCAACGGACCGCCGCCCGCCCCACGCCGACGCCCGAGTCAGAAGAGTCGACCGTCCGCGAGCTGCCCCGCGAACGCCGCTACCAGAACCGCACCCGCAAGCCCGCCACCCGCGGCATCTTCCGCTAGCCGCGGGCTACTCGAAGGGGTCGCCGTCGTCTTTGTGGCCGAACGGGTCGCCGCTGAACGGATCGCCAGCCAACGGGGCCGCGCCGAACCGTTCGTTAACGACGGGATCGGAAACGCCGGTAACGGCGCCGGCGTCGTTGTCAGACTCATCGTCGGGGCAAGCGTCGAAGTAAGCGTCGGAGGGGTCCGTGACGACCTCGACCTTGGCGCCGGGCAACCCGGCCCGGAGCCGCTCAAGCCCTTCGCCAGAGATCGACGTGCCGTCCAACACGATCTCTTGCACCGATCGAAATTGGATCAGGGCGTCGATCGCGTCGTCGCCAAACCTCTCGCCCCCGATCGATACCGACTCGACGCGGTAGAGCGCGTCGCACCCCGCGGCGGCGAGCAGCCGGTGAACCACTCGCGGGCGCTTGCCGGTTAGCCGGGCGGTCCCCAGCAGCCCGTAGCCGCACCACGGGCCTTCCTCCCCGTCGCGGAGCCGCGCGATGTAGCCGGCGCCGCCGCACGACTGCAAGGCGTCGAGCGCGCGCAGCTGGGCCTCATGTTCCCGGGCGTTCGCGACGTACCAGCCCAGGCCCGCCGACGCGAGCGTCAGCACCACCAGCAGCGTTCGCAGGCGGAAGCGGAGTCTCACGGCACGATCTTCGCACGGGATCGGGATGGCGTCGCCATGAACGGTTCGGCGACCGGCCGAGTGGGCGGCCCGCCACGTCGTTCGTTGCCGCGACGCAGTCTATTGCCGGGTGGCCAAATTTTGCAAACGCCGGCACAAAACGGCGGCACAAAGATCGTTGTCGAAGTTTGGCGCTCCGCCGGGTAGAAGGACAATTGAGCTACTACGCGACCGGGGCGGGCCGAGCCTTCTCTTGCCGTTCGACGCCCTGTCGGCGTCGTAAGTCGTTTCTCGCCGGCTGCCGCCGCGCCCTGAGCGGGGAAAACAGGAAACGGCGCGGTTCTTCGGCACGCGACCAGATTTAATTGTGCCAAACGCTAGCCGGCAAGCTGGCACAAGAGGAAGACGAACGCCATCGCGCCGATCGCGGCGGTGATGAGCTCGGCGATCGGGCCCTTCTTCGAGAACCCGAGCAGCCGGATCAGGAACCCGCCGACAAACGAGCCGACCACGCCAACCACGAGCATCGTCAACAACCCCGACGACCCGCCCATCACCTGATTGGCGATCCAACCCGCGGAGAGGCCGATGAGCAGGAAGTAGATCAGGCCGCGCATGGTGCTTAGGCGGTAAGAGTTTGGGTTTGGTGACGAAGCAGAACCGGTCCCAGCCTCACGGCGCCAGCAGCAGCCGGCCCGGCGCGGCGAGGAAACCCTTCACCTCGTTCAGGAACCGCGCGGCGTCGGCGCCGTCGACGATGCGGTGATCGTAGGTCAGCGAGAGGGGCATGATCAGCCGGGGCTCGATGCCGGCGCCATCGACCACGGTCGGCAGCATCCGGCTCCGGCCGATCAGCACGATGGCCACCTCCGGCGGGTTGATTATGGGCGTCGAGTACGTCCCGCCCACGGCGCCCATGTTGCTGATGGTGAAGGTGCCGCCCCGCATGTCGTCGATGCCGAGCGACCCCTCGCGGGCCTTGGTGACGAGCCGGTCAAGCTCCATCGTGATCTGCGAGAAGCTGAGCCGGTCGGCGTCTCGGATCACGGGCACCATCAGCCCCTTGGGCGTGTCGACCGCGATGCCGATGTTGACGTACTCCTTGTACGTCACCTGGGACGACTCCATGTCGACGCTGGCGTTGACGATCGGGTGGAGCTTGAGCGAGCTCGCGAACGCCTTGATGAGGAAGGGCATCTGCGACAGCTTCAGCCCGCGCGCGGCGTAGTCGGCCTTGCTCTGCTGCCGCATCTCTTCGAGTTCCGTGACGTCGACGTCGTCGAAGTTGGTGAGCTGCGGGATGGTCGTGTAGCTGGCGACCATGTTCTTGGCGATGGTCTGCCGCATGCGGCTCATCTTCTCGACGCGCGTGGCCCCCTGACCGTCGGAGCTGGGCGTGCCGGGGGCGGTGCTCGGCGGCGCCGCGGCGGCCGCCTGCTGCTGGCTCTGGCGGACGTAAGCCTGGACGTCTTCTTCGGTCAGCCGCCCGCCGGCGGTCGCCGGCCGGACCCGCCGGAGGTCGACGCCGAGCTCCCGTGCCAGGCGGCGGACCGAGGGGCCCGCAGCCGCGGCGGCGTAGCCGTCGCCGGGCATGTCGGCAGCGGGCGGCGCCGCGGCGGGGGCGCTCGGCGGCGCTAGTGGCTCCGCCGCTACTTGGGGCTCAGCCGGCGCTGGGGGTTGAGGGCTGGCGGCTGCCGCCGGGGCGACCGCGACCGGCGCGGGCGCCGGTGGGGCGGGGCTGGCTGCTTCCGCCGCCGGCGTGGGCGCGGCTTTCGGGGGTTCGGGCTTGGGAGGCTCTGGCGCCGGCGCTTCGGCCGCGGGGGCCGGCGACGCGGCGCCCCCCCCCCCCCCCGCGATCTCGACGATCACGGCGCCGCCCACCACGGGGTCCCCCACCCGCACCACCCTCTTGGTGACCCTCCCCACAACGGCAG